>JAXDBN010000276.1:0-14897 GCA_034678805.1 Syntrophomonadaceae bacterium | reverse complement strand
AGTAATCCTTCCCCTTCCTCCAGACCCGACCTTCCAAGCAGTCCCCGGAGTCGTGAGAAAAAACCATCCGCTACAAACACTTGATCCGCAATAACGTCAGATTTATTGTTACATAATACCCGACAATACCCTATCTGCATTATAATACATCAGCAAATCTTACAATTGCCGGAGCTAAAATCACTATGAATATAGTAGGCATGATAAAAATCATGATTGGAAAAAGCATTTTTACCGGAGCCTTCATTGCCTGCTCTTGAATCCTTTGTCTCCTTAGTATCCTCATCTGATCTGACTGGTTCCTTAGCACATTACCGAGACTAATCCCTAATTGGTCAGCTTGAACCAACGCTTCTACAAATCTGCTCAAGTTTAAGACTCCAGTACGCCTACTCAAGTCGCGCAATGCTTCTCTTCGGGTCTTCCCAATACGCATTTCCTGCAATGTTATATTAAATTCATCAGATATAGATCCCGAAGATTTTTGTACCACTCTTTGCATGGCTGCGTCAAAACCTAAACCCGCCTCTATGCTTATGGTCAGTAAGTCAAGCACATCAGGAAGTCCCTTCTCGATATCCCTTCGCCTTATGCTGATCCTTGTGTTTATCCATAATTCGAATAGCAGGTACCCACCTATTAATCCCAACAAAAACGCTAAAATCTGATTAATAGTGCTTCCCCCTAAAATCCAGGTGACTACATACGCCAATATCGCAAAAAGCAGTGTCGTTAAGTATTGTGTCGAAAGATAATCATTGGCGCTCCAATCGTACGGGCGGCCAGCATAATCAAGCCTTTGCTCGATAAAGCCCATTTGTTTGATAGGTGTATATTTTTGGATTAATGTTGATGTTCTTGATGTAATCGGCTTGAGTATCCTGGTTGAAAAATCCGCTTGCAGTTCCTCGTTGAAATCAAGCCTATTTTTTCGAGTCATCTTTATTTCCATCTGCTGCAAACGGTTTTTGAGTACTAACTTGTCTCCAAAAATCTGTTCGATAAGTATTATGGTTAGGCAAAATATCGCTCCAAAGACTAGTATAATTGCAGCAATCATAATTGGCATCTTCGGTCCCCCCTAGAATTCAATGGACGTAATCTTCTGAATCAATAAAAATCCAATTATCTCAGAAACTACAGCCGAAGCGAGTAAAATCCACCCCAATGTAGTGTCGAAAAAGAAGCTAAGATAGCCTGGATTAATGATAGATATCACTACTATCAAAAACACCGGCATTAGGCCAATAATTATCGAGGATACACGCCCTTGCGCAGTTAGAACTCTAACTTCACCCTTCATTCTGATACGCTGACGGATAGTGTCGGCTATTTTATCAAACATTTCCGCCAGATTACCGCCAATGGATCTCTGTATTAAAACCGATGATATCATTAATTCCAGGTCCTCATTTTGAACCCGGTTAATAAGATTCTGTAAAGCCTGCTCTGTAGTCACTCCAAGATTAATCTCCCGAAGGGTTCGCCGATATTCTTTGCCCAAGGGGCCTTGAGTTTCTTTGCTCACCAAATCCATTGCCTGCTGAAAACTATAACCCGCTCTTAATGAATTAGACATTCCAGTTAATGACTCTCCTATTTCTTCACTAAGTAGGTTTGCTCTTTTTGCCTTTTGAATAACCAGGAACAATCCCGGTATTAGTGCTCCTAAAGCGGCAAAAATACAAGCCCGGACGATATCTCCTGTAAATAATAACCCGAGAAACCCAGCACCCAATGTGGTGATAATATTCAAGCCTATAAACTCATCTACTCTGAGCAAGATATCCGCTTTGTCCAAATCCGTTTCCAATTTCTTGGTGAAAGAAAAACTTGCGAAATTTTTGCCGACCGCTCCGAGCATTTTATTCCAATCAAAATCAACCCGCCGTTTCGTAGTCTGCGACGTTTCTTCACTAACCACTTTGGTTAAGGTCTCCAACCGTTTTCCGATTTTCTCTTTTTCTGCATCTTTTAAGCGGCTTAATCCTAGCAGACCTAATACAATGGCAAGGAAAATAAACAGACTAATTACGAATTCCATAAAATAACCCCCATTTAGATCAAAGTGGGTTTAAATATTTCTTTATCCAGCTTTACACCCTCGGCTATTATTTTCTCATAACATTTGGGGGTTATGCCGGTCGAATGATGATGCCCCATGACTTTACCATTACTATCGACTCCAGTTTGCTCAAATAGAAAAATATCCTGTAATTGGACAACATCGCCCTCCATTCCCAGCATTTCAGTGATATGAGTAACAACACGGCTTCCGTCCCTTAACCTGGACACATGAACTATCATGTCTATTGCTGAAGATACCTGTTGGCGAATGGCTTTCAATGGTAATTCCATCCCTGCCATCATTACCATTGTTTCTAATCTGGCCAGCATATCCCGGGGGGAATTTGAATGACCGGTAGTAAGTGAGCCATCGTGGCCTGTGTTCATTGCCTGCAGCATGTCCAAGGCTTCACCGCCGCGTACCTCTCCTACCACTATGCGATCAGGCCTCATTCGCAAGCAGTTGCGAACCAGGTCACGAATAGTGATTGCTCCTTTGCCTTCGATATTAACCGAACGTGATTCAAGGCTTACCACATGCTCCTGCCCTAATTTTAATTCAGCTGCATCCTCAACTGTTATTATTCGTTCGTTTTCCGGGATACAGTTGGCTAATACATTAAGCAACGTCGTCTTACCGCTGCCAGTACCCCCAGAAATTATAATATTAAGCCTCGCCTTAACCGCTGCTTCCAAGAACTTAGCCATATATGGAGTTAGGCTTCCAAACCTCATAAGATCATTAATACCGTAGGGATTTGTGGCAAATTTACGTATAGTTATTGTTGGTCCAATCAATGAAAGAGGGGGGATTATGGCATTGACACGAGAACCATCTGGAAGGCGGGCATCGACATAAGGTGAACTTTCATCAACTCTGCGGCCCAATGGGGATACGATCTTATCTATAATATGCATGACGTGTTCATCATCACGGAACACCACATTAGTCAGATAGATCTTGCCCCCTCGCTCAACATATATTTGCTTGGGACCGTTTACCATAACCTCAGTGACACTCTCGTCCTGAAGCAATGGCTCAATAGGACCCAATCCCAGTACTTCATCCATAATCTCCGTTGCAATAATTTGTCTTTCAGAAAAAGGTAAAAAAACCGCATCCCGCTCTAAAAGACCAAGTATTTTTTCCCGGGCAAATTTAGCTAATTCCTCCCCCCGGAGCTCCATTTTGGATTCCTGCTCAATACTCTCTATGACTTCCCGATGAACGATAGTTTTTAATTCTCCGTATTTGTCGGGTTTGTCATTTTCTTTTTTCTCCTTCAGATTGGTAGTCCAATTTTGTTTAGGCTCAATTGTTTGCCGTCCCTGTAATCTCTGAGCCAAAGACATATACCCCACCCCTATCTGCTAAAAATACTCTTTATTCCAACTTTTTTGTTATTTTTCTCTTTACCTGTTCGCAAATCATTTTGATAACCTTTATCTTCGGTAATCAATTGTACCACCTTCATAACAGCCTTACTTACCGGAGCCTGGGGATGGCTCAGCACAAAAGGAATACCCTTATTGGCTGCATTTACAACTGTATTGCCTTCACTTGGGACTTCCTCAGCGGAAAGGAAATCTATAGTCTTTTCAACATCGTGAATATCAACGCCAAATTGTTTTGCCCCGCGGTTAATAACTAGCTTGGTCTTACCACTATGATGCAGAGTATCAAGAAGATTCAGGCTTAATTTTACATTCTTAACGGCCGGCAGATCCATTGACATAACTAAGATGATCTGGTTGGAAGTATCCAAGGCAGTGAGGAGTGTATCGGAAATATAGGGAGGTGAATCAATAACTATATAATCAAATCCTTCTCTCATGATAGTTATTATTTTTTCAACTTGCTCGGGAGTAACAAGGTCGGCATCTTCGGGACGAAGAGGTGCAGCCAGTACTTTAACTCCTGAATTGTGAGGTATTAAATAGCTGTTTAGCAGCTGGCTGTCCCATTGGTTGCGCTCCTGCACAAATTCTGCAATGGTACGTCGAGGTTGTATATTCATATATGAAGCAACATCACCAAACTGCAGATTTAGGTCAATAAGAGCTACTTTTCGTTTGGTTTCCTGCGCAATACCAGCGGCAACGTTTACAGAAAGGGTAGTCTTTCCGGCTCCTCCTTTGGCACCAAATATGGTTATGACTTGGGGGGCCCTATATTTTTGTTCTCTTCCTGCTGCTCCTCCCCCAACCAAACTGGCCGAACGGGTTTTTTGGGTTAAATGGAGGCGACGTACCGCTTGCGGGATTTCACCTTCTTTGATTTCATCCTTATATAATACATCTCCGGCACCTGCCATCATGGCCTGTTTAATCATGGTGTTGTCATGGTCAGTAGAAATAATTATGACTCCAATGCTCGGATGAGCCAGGGTTATTTTTTCTGTGGCTTCTATACCTTCTATGGTTGGAGTATTAATATCCATTAATATAATATCGGGGACCAGGTGTTCCGCCTTTTTGACCGCGTTAGCCCCATTTACAGCTTCACCAATAATGAGAAAGTCCTTTTCTTCACTCAGGTCTTCTGTGAGCTCCTGCCGATATTCGGGGAGGTCGCTGGCAATTAAAATTCGGATTTTTTCCATAAGATTTGTTGAACCCCTTTCCGATGAAAGATGTAAGTGTAGGAATCAAATACTATAATAATCTTTAGCCCATATCTGAATATGATTTGTTAAACCTTCAGAGATAACTATATAACACTAGAACTGGTTAATGTCTACGGGCGCCGGATTGACTACGTTTTTCTCTGCGGCCGGGCGCAAAGTCAGAGTGTAACTGGTTTTATCAATAGCCAACTTCAATTTTAGGGAACTCTGCGGATCAACCGCCAAGGTAATCGAAGCAGCAGCCTTGTTCTCTTCCGGATTTGCAGCTATAGTAGAATTCAAAACCTTTCCTACAGCTAATACCTCAACATTCTGCAGTATTAATACTGAACGCTCCAACGGATTCACATTGCCTGCGGGTACCACGCCAATGATATCAACCCTATCGCCTTTCTTAACTAAATTTGCAACTCCGGTAATCTCGTCAATCGGAATCGACATTGCTCTGTATCCAGCTGGTATTATATATGAAAGCTGTCCAGTACTCTCACCGAGCTTAATCAAGCGGTTTTGCAGCAGAACCTCGCCTTTACTAATAGCCATTGGCGATATTTTTCCTACCACCATGGATTTTTCAAGTAGTTCTTGGCCATTGAGCAATTCAGTCGGAAATGGCTTCAACTCAACCATGGCATCAGTAATAGGCGTATTGGCAGGTATATCTTGAAAAGCAGTTATTACCTGAGTATACTGCCTATTCTCAGCTTCTTTTTTAATATTATTAAGGAAAAAATATACACTGAAAGCTGCCAGTAATGCAAATACTAATGCCAATATTACTATCACTTTGTTCCGCATTTTCATCTCTCCTCAGTTTTAACACCATATTTTTGAAACCTGATTACTCAATATAATCTAACCTGACTGTTGTTTTACCGCCTGCAAGCCTTCTATTCAACCAGTCGGGCTACATAAGCCGAATACTCTCCCCCATCATCATCACCGTCTTCATTTATAGGTTCACCTATTCCTGCCACTACGCTTGTAACAAAACGTCCGGTCACAATTGATTGATTACCATTCCCAGCGACCCCAAGTATTTCAAAGATCGCAAATTCTGCAATCCGCAAATTATGTTGATCAATCTCTGCATTGCCGTATTGAGGATCATCTTCTTCAAGATAAATAGGTTCAACAATTGGTATAAGGCCATAAGGCGGGTCGTACTCGTCTAAGAAGTCATTTACACCCGTTCTTGTTTTTCCACTCATATTACCGGGTTCTATAGGGACCACTTTCCCGATCCATAAGATCTCTCCACAGCCATTTACAATATTATCATAATATCGTTTAGCACCATTGGTTCCACCGTCTTTCGTCTCGAGGCGCAGGGGCCCTCGCCAGCTATGCCCGTTGGCTAGCTCCTCCCAATATTCCTCCGGATCACCATGGGCACCAAACTTGATTTCAATATCTCCTGTTTCAATATTTCCATCCTCGTCTCTAAAGACATTTTCAGTAACGCCAAATGGCAAAACTCCTGATCCCTTGCTAAACGGATCGACTCTGGCAGTAGCAGTAGCTGATACCTCGCCCAGGGACGAACCGAAAATCTTAGCCAGGCCCAAACTTACATTTTTGTGCGCTGTCACCTTAATTGCCCGGCTGCCATCCATAATCTCCGGGGTATCGATAGTCGTACCCGATGGTTTGTTATTATTAGCGTATGATATTGCCGTACTGATAGCCGTGGAAGTGTCTTGGGGCAAGTCTTGAGCACCGGCTAAAGCGGCAGCATCCACCGTATTCTGCAATTTGGATTTTGTTAAGTATAGGGATCCCCCGTCCACAGCCAATGCACCGAATCCTACCAACACGATAAGTGCAACGGTGACTAAAACCATAACACTCCCGATTTCATTATTGAAACGCTTTTTCTTCATAATCAAGCCCACCCTTCCGTTTATCATGTTAGGTTCTATTCGACACGCATAATTACGGCTGCTGTTACCGTTTTCTGATCTATTTTATGACCGTGAGCATCAACATCCCCGATTATTCTATAAATTAGAGGAGCATAAAGCTCAACCGGATATGCTATACTGATTTCAACGGTTCCATCACTTTCTCTATCCTCATCACCATCACTGTCCACATATTCTATTGTCGTATGAGCAACAACTGTATCTTGAGCATCTGAGTCGCCAGGAAAACTTTTCTCGGCTATAATATCTTTTAAATCATCGTCATCGACTACGTGTACTGCTGCATATCTGGCGCCAGCCCTAGCACCATTATTGATAGAAAGAAAACTATAAAAAATTCGTCCAAATTCGATTATACCAAAAAGCAATAACAATAATATTGGCAACACCAGAGCCATTTCTATCATATTCTGACCACGTTCATTTTTAATCAGTGATCGTAACATCTTATCACCTCATCCACCACCATGCGCCTGCTGTACCGATTGCAATTGCCAGTCCGTAAGGTAGCATTATCTTTTCGTTATGTAATCGAAATGGGAAAATCGTGAACCCGCTTCTAATCATCAGCCATATACCTTTCGCTATCTCCACCAGAGTATCCAGAAAACCGAACCGATAGCTCCAGATAAGCAAGGCAATCAATCCTCCGGCTAAACCCATACCAATAGCCGAATACAGAACAAATTCCGGGCCTTTTAAGGCTCCAATGAATGCCAGTAATTTGACATCGCCCGCACCGACCCCACCTTTAGCAAAGGGTATGAGCAATATCAATAAACCAATTGTCATTCCAAGGCAAGATTGACCTAATCCGATCCATCCGGCAATGTATGTGTTGTAACAAAAGGCAAACAGCAGGACTGGCATCAGCACCAGGTTATATATCTTTCTATATAACACATCTGTCAAGGAACAGATTAATAAAACCAATACTAATACCAGATCCTGCATCAAATTCACCTTTTGTAAGAGACCCGAATTCATCGGCTTTAGTCTCTTCATAATCAGACGATATACAGTGAAAAAAAGGGATTAGGACAAGCCAGAGTTCATATTGGTCCAAATGGTATTTACTTTGGTTCCAACGTTCTTCACCATTACGATAGCTATGATTGATACAAAAGCTGCTATCAATACATATTCTATCATACCTTGGCCTTCTTCTTCTTTCCACAGTCTCTTTACTAAATTCATTATTCTTCCCCCTTTCCTTATAGTATTATGTAACCATTTATATGGTTAACATCAACAAATACAGCAAATTTGGAGTTTTGCGTCCTATCCTAATAGGCAATTGGCATATTTACCTAATACTCCAGATGGAGGGTTCGGAAAATATCGAACTTATCCGCCGCTATTCTCTTTATTTTAGATGACTATTGAATTGTGCTATTTAATCCTGTATATGCGTTATTAACCTTAAGGCCGACTATTTTAACCATGGCAATAGCGATTATCGACACAAATGTACCGATTATTACATACTCCATTATCCCCTGCCCGTCTTCTTCCTTTAGCAATCGAGACCATAAACTCATCCTATTCACCCTTTCTTAGATCAAAATAGAGACAGCTTCAGGCAGCGATTACCATCAAAAAAACCTGCTCCACTGTTTGCGAAGCAGGTTCAAACCCATATCTCTGCTCTCGGCAACCAGGCTGTCGTAACCAAATCGGTTGTAGACCCTTAGCTTTGCGTCCCCGCCTTTCGGACAGGTTTGCCTTTTTTTCGAGACTGAATATTAAAGTAAACTCCTCCATATTCAGCAGCCTGGCTGTCATGGCCTACCAGCTTTAGACCCGCGGCTTTGCGTCCCTGCCTTTCGGCAGCTTTGCTTAAACTGAATAGGAGTAACAATAGCAGATCATACCAAATGCACTTTGTGTATTACTATTATGGAAATATTTTATAGAAAACTATAGCTTTTGACAAGCGGTTTATGAATACTCTTTTGCGCGTTTCATCATCGCGAACCCGATAATCAACCATTCGCATTCAAAACCGGTTTGGTGTAAAGTGTGTTCTATAGTTCTAATTAATACTACGAATAATTTTGTGAGTATTGTGTTAAGGGAAGGAAATTAAATGAAAACGGTAAATCTAATCGCCACCTCCGCCTTCGGTCTGGAAGCGGTGGTAGCCAATGAACTAAAGAAGCTGGGTTATCAGAGTCTCCAAACCGAAAACGGGCGGGTCTCGTTTGATGCTGATATCGATGCCATTGCCCGCTGCAATCTCTGGCTGCGTGCGGCGGATCGCCTTCTCTTGAAGGTTGGTGAATTTGAAGCCCGCTCCTTCGAGGAACTCTTCGAAGGGACCAAACAACTGCCCTGGGCTGACTGGATTCCGGAGGCAGGAGAATTCCCGGTTGAAGGCAAGTCTATCCAGTCACAGCTTTTCAGCGTTTCTGATTGCCAGGCTATCGTTAAGAAGGCCATTGTAGAAAAAATGAAGATGAAGTATCCGGTTAAATGGTTCAAGGAAACGGGACCCCGTTATCGCATCGAGGTCGCCCTGCTCAAAAACCGGGCAACCCTGACTATCGATACTAGCGGGGCTGGTCTGCATAAAAGAGGCTATCGTAAATTAACCGGGGAAGCCCCATTGAAAGAGACTCTGGCAGCGGCACTGGTATTACTTAGCCGCTGGCGGGCCGATCGGGCCTTTATCGATCCCTTTTGTGGTTCGGGGACCATTCCGATCGAGGCTGGCTTGATTGGCCGCAATATAGCCCCCGGTTTACAGCGAGAATTCGACGCTGAGAAATGGCCCCAGCTTTCGGCCAAGGTTTGGCAGCAGGCCCGTGAAGAGGCCCGCGATTCCATCCTTGCCAGCCAACCCCTTGGTATAATGGGATTTGACCTGGACAGCCAGGCTCTTGAATTAGCCCGTTATCACTCCAAACGAGCTGGCTTGGGAAATTTATTGTCCTTTCAACGCCAGGAGCTCAAGGATCTGCGATCTAGCTATAAATATGGATTTTTAATAACTAATCCCCCCTACGGAGAACGTCTTTCCGACAGAGCCGAGGTGGAAGAGTTATATCGTCAAATGGGCAGTGTTTTCAAAAATCTTGATACCTGGTCTTTCTATGTGCTGACCTCCCACCCCAGTCTGGAAAAATTCCTTGGCCGGCAGGCAGATAAAAAGCGGAAATTATACAACGGTCGGATTCAATGCACCTATTATCAGTTCTATGGACCTAAACCCCAGCAGTTACAGGGACCCTTCGCTGCTCTGTAATAAAAGCCCACTACCGCTATTAATTCACTCCTTCGCTTTCACAAAAAATGTGAGAATTATGGCAATTTTAGGTTTTTTAGATTCCTCGCTTCGCTCGGAATGACACAACACATTCTGCGCGGAATGACATCGAAGCTATCATTCTGAACGTAGTGAAGAATCTATTCCCCTGTTTTGATGCATGAAATCCCTCCGGTGAGCATAAAATAATTTTGTGTGCACCCAAAATGGAGGTATAGGAAATGATTTCTGTAATTCTGGCTGGTGGGCGGGGATTGCGATTATGGCCGGAAAGCCGCCGTGCTCATCCCAAGCAACTTTGTAAATTTATCGCTGATAGAACTATGCTTGACCATACCATCGATCGTTTAGTTAAAGCCGGGGCGGAAAAATTAATGATCATCACCAACGATGAGCTTCGCCATGAAATCGAAGAGTTGGTACAAAAGCATCCTGATGCTGACAAGATAGAAATCTTGAGTGAGCCCGAAGGTAAAAATACCGCCCCGGCCGTGGCCATGGCCCTGGCCAAATGTGGGATAACCGACGAGAATGCGGTGCTGGGCATCTTCCCTTCTGACCATCATGTACTTGATGAACAAGGATTTATACAAACCGTTGAGAAGGCCTGCCAGGCCGCCGAACAAAACCGGATCGCAACTATCGGCGTGGCTCCCAACCGCCCGGAAACCGGTTATGGTTACATTGAGAAAAGCAAATGGGAGGTCGGAGAGATTCCTGATATCTTTGGAGTAGATTCCTTCAGGGAAAAACCGGACCTTGATACTGCCCGTTCCTACCTGGATTCCGGCCGTTATGTCTGGAATTCAGGCATATATGTAGGCAAGATCCAAACCCTGCGGGAGGAATTTGCCCGTTTCCTGCCGGAAATATTCTCCGAACTTAGCGGCGGATATGAACATTACCTGCAATCCTACTCAACCCTGCCTGATATAAGCCTTGATTACGGCATAGCCGAGAAGAGCGACCGTATGGCGGTAGTACCCGGGGATTTCGGCTGGTGTGATCTGGGCAATTGGAATGCCCTGGCTGAAATTTCGGATACTGATGAAGCCCGCAATGTGTGTATGGGAAGTGACGTCCTGGCCCTGGAGAGCCGCGATTGCCTGGTCAAACAAGATGGCAAACCCGTAGTCCTTTTTGGGGTGGAAAACCTGTTGGTTGTTGAAACCGATAATGTAGTACTGGTGGCTGACCGTGAACGCACCCAGGATGTCCGTCATTTGGTTGAACTGCTGCAGCAAAAAAACAGGCAGGATTTACTATAATTGTTTATAATGCATTTTAGACTCTTCGCTGCGCTCTGAGTGACAGCGCCTGCGGGGCAATAGATTCTTCACTGCGTTCAGAATTACATCTTTGGTGTAATTCCAAGCGGAGACTCCGGTGTCATTCCGAGCGAAGCGAGGAATCTCGTCTTAGCAGCAAGGATATTCAGACTCTTCGCTGCGCTCTGAGTCTCACATATATAATAAGGAAGACAGGGGGAGAATGATATTAATAGTAATATTTTTCGCCAGTACGATATTCGGGGAGTGGTTGACCAGGAATTAAGCGCGGAAACAATCGGCGATATTGCCAGGGCTTTTGCCGTCTATGCGAGCCAACACGGCTATACCAGGATGTTGGTGGGCCGCGACAACCGCCAGTCGTCTCCGCTTTTTCGGGATATTATCGTAAATGCCCTGCTGGCATCAGGCTGCGACGTGATTGACCTGGGCCTGGTGGTTTCACCTATGTTATATTATGCCGCCCGGCATTTGGATATCGGCGCAGGGATAATGATCACCGCCAGCCACAATGGATCCGAATATAACGGCTGCAAGCTGCTGATGGGGGATTCCACTATTTATGGAGACCAGATTCAGGACATCCGCCGCCTGGTCGAAGAAAAGGCTTTTATTTCAGGCATTCCCGGTTTACTGGAAGAATATGATATAACTGACGATTACATAAACATGATTAATACTAAAATCAAGCTGGGACCTCGTCCCGTCAAAATCGCAGTGGATTGCGGCAATGGCACCGCTTCATTGTTTGCCGGCCGCCTATACCGTCAGCTGGGCTGTGAGGTTACTGAACTCTATTGCGATTCTGATCCGGCTTTTCCCAATCATCATCCTGATCCGGTAAAAGCCGAGAATATGCAGGACTTGATAAGGGAAGTTCAGCTACAGGATGCTGACATCGGCATCGGTATCGACGGGGATGGCGACCGGATTGGGGTGGTCGACAAGGAGAGCAACCTGATTTGGGGCGACATGTTAATGGTGTTATTTTGGCGGGATATACTCCCCCGCTATCCCGGCACCCAGTGCCTGGTAGAGGTCAAATGCTCGCAGAGTTTGGTGGATGAGATCGAGCGGCTGGGTGGGGTACCGATAATTTATAAGACGGGCCATTCTCTTATTAAAGCCAAAATGAAAGAAATAAAAGCCGTCTTTACCGGCGAAATGTCAGGGCATATCTTTTTTGCCGATGATTATTACGGTTTTGATGATGCCTTGTATGCCGGGGCACGCTTAATACAACTATTATCGAATAGTGATAAGACTATAACCGAAATGTTAAGCGATGTGCCGCATTATTATGCTACACCGGAAATCCGGCTGCACAGCACTGATACTGAAAAGTTCGAGGTGGTGCAGAAAGTGCTGGAACATTTCCGAAAGACACATGAGGTCATCGACATCGATGGGGCCCGCATCCTATTCCCCCATGGCTGGGGTCTGGTGCGCGCTTCCAATACCGGTCCCGAAATCATATTCCGCTGTGAAGGTGATACGCCCGCGGCCCGGGATGAAATCCAGCAGGACATCTTCCGATTCATGCATGATATCGGGTTTGCCGTGCCCGCTGTTTAGTCTTTTTGCTTTTTATCGCTCCAAAGTTTAAGTTATGGTTCTGGCGGGAATAATAAAATGATATATGCCGAGACCGTGAATAATTTAAATAAGGAGTGGATAGATTGAATATCATAAATCTGGGAACCTACCCACCCAAACAGTGCGGTATTGCCACATTCTCTATGGATCTGCGCAACAGCTTGATCATACAGGGACATCGGGTGCAGGTAATGGCCATATCGGATGACGAATCGTCTTACCATTACCCGCCGGAAGTTGTCGTGGAGATGAAGCAGCACAGGTTGGGTGACTACGCTGCGGCGGTAGATTACATCAACAATCGCCCTGACATCGACCTGCTTATTATTCAACATGAATATGGGATTTACGGCGGGGACGACGGGGAATATATCCAGGCTATGATAAAATTGCTGCGCAAACCCTTCGTTTTAATAACTCATACCGTATTGCCTCTGCCTTCCAAACGGCAAAAACAGATCCTGAACGACCTCTGCCAGCGAGCCGCAGGCATTATCTGTATGACCAGGCTGTCGGCCCAATTGCTCATCGATCTTTATGAGGCTCCTCCCGAATTACTGACCGTAATAGCACACGGGGTGCCGGAATTTAAACGCTACCCGCAAAGCCGACTGAAGATGAAACACAATCTGGTCGGATGTGAGGTTATCAGCACTTTTGGATTGATCGGCCCCGGTAAAGGGCTGGAACTGGGTATTCAGGCGGTAGCAGAGATCATTCCCCGCCATCCTTCGGTACGCTATATGATCCTGGGGCAAACCCACCCTATGCTGCAAAAATATGAAGGGGAACGCTACCGGCAAATGCTGATCGACCTGGTGGAGAAGCTGAACATCAAGGATAATGTCATCTTTATCAATAAATTCCTGAGCGACAAAGAACTGGGCGAGTACCTGTATATGACCGACATTTACCTTAGTCCCTATCCCAATATGGACCAGGCGGTCAGCGGTACCATGGCTTTTGCTATGGGCTGCGGCCGGGCTATCGTTTCAACCCCCTATGCTTACGCCCGGGAAGCACTGGATAATGGACGGGGGCTTCTATCTCGGGGTACTGAACCACGGGAAATGGCTGAGTTGCTGGAAATAATCCTGGCTGACCGGGGTCTGCAGAAGAAGCTGCAAAAGAAAGCTCTGGAGCTGGGCGAAGGTTGGACCTGGCCTAATGTCGGCAAACAATACAGCCGCTTTTTCCGGCAGATATTGAGTTATTCCGCCGCAGGAGATGAAGAAAGCAGGCCGGTTTATGCTAAATTATAGCCATCTTCTGAATATGTCCGATGAAATAGGCATGCTGCAATTTTCGCGGTTGGCTAGCCCGGATTCCCAGAGCGGTTATACGCTGGATGACAACGCCAGGGCTCTGATGGCTGCTCTATATATGGAAAACGAAGCCCACTTTTATGCCAAAAGGTACCTGAATTTTCTAGCCAAGGCGCAGCGGCCGGATGGGGTGTGGAGTAATTTCCTCCTGGACGGAATTTACTATTCCCGCTTCGATTCAGAGGATAGTATAGGCCGGGCGATTATGGCCTGCAGTGCCGCCACCCGCTCCCAATGGCCGGACCTGGCATCTGTTGCCGGACGGTTGATTTTGAACAAACTGGCTGACCTTACCCATTTTTCCTCACCACGGGCTATAGCCTATACATTGGTAGGCCTCTGCAACGGCATTGTACCCTGTCCTGCCAGTGTATTGAGGCATATCATAAAGCGGCTTTCCGGCTTTCTGGTTAGTCTGTACGAGAATACCCGCGGTCGCAATTGGCGGTGGTTTGAAAATTACCTCACCTACTGCAATGGCATACTGCCTCACGCTTTACTTTGCACCTATGAATTTAATGGTGATGAAAAATGTTTGAAAATCGCTGAAGAAAGTCTCGGTTTTTTAAATGATGTGGTTTTTAAGCCCGGTTACTTAAGCATTATTGGTAATCACGGCTGGTACCTGCGGGGAGGAAAGGTGCCGTTATTTGACCAGCAGCCGGTTGATGCCGCTTCCATGGTTTTTGCCAACTGGCAGGCTTACAAGGTAACCGGTCGGCAGGAGAACCTGGAACTGGCCCAGTTAGCCCGGCGTTGGTATGAAGGAGAAAACATTCATGGTTTGTCACTTGTTGATA
>JAXDBN010000275.1:0-3875 GCA_034678805.1 Syntrophomonadaceae bacterium | reverse complement strand
TGGCGAAGACTTCTCTCTGCTCCCGCTCCAACTGCACCGACAAGGCATCCATCTTTTCCTTGAATTCCTCATTCTGTTCATCGGACTGCTGTTCGAATCTATCCAGGTCCGCGGACAATTTCTCCATTCGGGCGTATACCGCCCTGGTATTGTTAAGGGTGCGGGCATACGTCTCCTTGACCACCTGCAGGTACTCGTTGTCCCGGGTCCCCGATCGCTGGTGGTTCTCCATGGTATCCAGGATCTTCTCCAATTCCTCCGGATGTTCCACGTTCTGCAGCAACACCTGTTGGATGATGGAGTAGTATAAGGGCAGCATTCGCAGCGGTTCCTTCAAAAGGGCCGCCACCTCATCGCTGCCGCTGTTCACAATCTTTTGGATCAGGGGGTAGCTGAAAGTCTTGCGGGGATCCTCGATGGCTCCGTCCATTATCTGACTTAGGTCGATAATCAATTGAGCCAGTCGCTCCGGGCTCTCATTTGGCAGAGCGGCCAGGTTTAACATCGTTTTGTTCTCAGTCATAGGCGCCTCCTAAACGTTGGGCTCCAGCCAGATGGGGACGAAAATCTAACCCAATTATAACCCATTCCGGTTTTATTGTGCCGGCCAGCCTACCTGCGGCAGTTAATCCCGGTTATACAGGTCGCGGGTGTAGACTTTCTCGGCCACGTCCTCCAACTCATCCGCCATCCGGTTGGAGACGATGATATCCGCAATAGCCTTGAATTCCTCCAGGTCACGGATGACCCGGGATTTATAAAAGTCGTCCCCGGCCAGGAAGGGCTCATACACCACTACTTCCACTCCCTTGGCCTTGATCCGCTTCATGATGCCCTGGATCGAGGAAAACCTGAAATTATCCGAATCAGACTTCATAGTGAGCCGGTAAATGCCCACCACCTCGGGTCGGCGGGTCAGGATCATATCGGCTATATGGTCCTTGCGGGTACGGTTGGCGTCCACGATGGCCCCGATTATGTTATTGGGCACGTTGTCATAATTGGCCCGCAGTTGTTTGGTGTCTTTGGGCAGGCAGTATCCCCCGTAACCGAAGGAGGGATTGTTGTAATGAGTGCCGATGCGGGGGTCCAGCCCTACCCCTTCGATGATCTGGCGGGTGTCCAGCCCTCGGAGCTCGGCGTAGGTATCCAGTTCGTTGAAATAGGCTACCCGCAGGGCCAGGTAGGTGTTGGAAAACAGCTTGATGGCCTCCGCCTCGGTGGGACCGGTATAAAGGACCGGCACATCCTGTTTGATCGCCCCGGCCAGCATCAGCCCGGCAAACACGCGGGCCCGTTCCGACTGTTCCCCCACCACGATGCGGGACGGATACAGGTTGTCGTACAGAGCCTTCCCCTCCCGCAGGAATTCCGGGGAGAAGATGATATTATCGGTGTCGAACATCTGGCGGACCTTTTCGGTGTAGCCCACCGGCACCGTCGATTTTACTACCATCACGGCCTCCGGATTGATGGACAAGACGTTGGCGATCACCGCCTCCACCGAGCGGGTATTAAAAAAGTTGCGGTCGGGGTCATAGTCGGTGGGGGTGCTGATGATTATGTATTCCGCTTCCGAAAATGCCTTGTAGGCATCAGTGGTAGCGCCCAGCTGCAACTCGCGGCTGGCGAGAAACTCCTGCAGTTCGTGGTCGATGATAGGCGACTGTTTGGCATTGATCATATCCACCTTATCCTGGATGATATCATAGGCGGTCACCTGGTTATGCTGGGCCAGCAGCACTGCATTGGACAGACCCACATAGCCGGCTCCCGCTACAGCGATCTTCATGTATCTATCCCTCCATTCCATGGTACTCCCGGTACCACTCCACAAATCTTTGCAAACCCTCGCTGATCGGGGTGTCCGGTTTGAAATCGAAATCCCGCATCAGATCGGTTACATCCGCATAGGTGCGGTACACATCCCCAGGCTGCATGGGATGGAATTCCTTGCGGGCCTCCCGGCCCAGGCACCTTTCCAGGGTGGCAATGAAGTCCAGCAGCTTCTCCGGCTGGTTATTGCCGATATTATAGACCTTATAGCGGGTGCCATTTTCATCCTCGATCGGCGGTTTGGCCATCACATTGACGATCCCGGTGACGATGTCATCGATATAGGTAAAATCCCGGTACATATCCCCATGGTTGAAAACCTTGATGGGCCGGCCGGCCATGATATCGCGGGTAAACGAATAGCAAGCCATGTCTGGGCGTCCGTAGGGCCCGTATACGGTGAAGAAACGCAGCCCGGTGGCAGGAATACGGTACAAATGGCTGTAACTGTAGGCCATCAGCTCATTGGATTTCTTGGTGGCCGCGTACAGGCTTACCGGGTGATCCACGTTATCCCCGGTTGAAAACGGCACTTTTTTATTGGCCCCGTAAACGGAACTGGAAGAAGCGTACACCAGATGGTCGACCGGATGGTGGCGGCAAGCCTCCAGGATGTTGAAGAAGCCGACAATATTGGACTGGATATAGGCGGCGGGGTTTTCGATGCTGTAGCGTACCCCGGCCTGGGCCCCCAGGTTGACCACGATGTCGAAATCATGCTGCTCGAATAAGGCATCGACCGCCGGCTTGCTGCCCAGATCCCCCTTGACAAAACTGAATCCCGGGTAAGGTCTTAGAAGATCCAACCGGGCCAGCTTGAGATTAACATCATAATAATCATTGAGGTTGTCGAACCCGACCACCTGCTGGCCCTGCTCCAGCAGCCGCCTGGCCAGGTGATAGCCAATAAACCCGGCCGCGCCGGTGACTAAAACGCTTTTACTCTGCTCCATTTGTTACCCACTCCCGCCAACTTCAATTACTGTTTACATCCATTTGTCATATTACCATATTTTCACGGTTCTATTGATTATAGATACGATATCAGCAACGAAAAACCGGCCGCTCTATTGGCCGGTTTGGTGAACGCAATTTCCATAGCGCAACGCAAATATTGAACTCCGCCTGACGACAGTCGGGGTCTTGCTAAGGCTTCTTGACCACCAGCACCGGGCAGTATGCCTCTCTCATCACCTTCTGGGTAACGCTGCCGATCAGCATTCCGCCCAGCGGACTATGTCCCCGGCTGCCCATGACCACCAGGTCGAAATCCCGCCGCAGTTCCTTGAGGATCATCTCAGCCGCCCGCCCCTGAGTGATCTTGGTGCGGAACTTGACCCCGGCGGTATCGATGCCGGTCATGGTCTGGCCCAGCATTTGGCGGCCCAGCGTGCCCACATCGCCAAATTCATAAGTGCCGCTGATGAGTTCTGGAGTAGCGGCAGTGAAGTCGCCGGCCGCCACCACTGCCATCAGTTCTACTTCCGCACCGAACCGGCGCGCTATCTCCAGCCCCGTCCGCAGCGCCTGTCGAGAATAATTGGAGCCATCGGCAGCCACCAGAATACGTTTGAACATCCCTGTCATCCCCCTTGTGTCCCCACCTCAGCCGATGTTGGCAGCGAAATCAAAATCCTGCCTTATATTATATATGATAAATTAGTTCTGCCCCGCAACGATTTTACCCACAACATCAATAAGCCGGCCGACAGTCGGTTATGGAAACTGTGAAGAAGGTCGACGACCACTGTTCGTTCCAGGCTACGAACCGGGTCTGCTCACTATTGGCATAGCCATATACCTCCAGCATGGTCCCGGGAGGAATATAGGTGGTCTTGGAGGTCACTGACCCTCCCCCATTCTTCTGCTTCACCACCACCGCCGCCTTTTCTACCACCATCACCTTAAACAACATTGCAGCTCGTCACCTCTTTGATTATTTTGGGATGCATCTGGAAGCCTATCCTGCTATCCGATGTTATTCTTTATATATATACGATTCTCTTGTATGCAGAATTGAGGAGATTTGTTAATAACTT
>JAXDBN010000274.1:0-2526 GCA_034678805.1 Syntrophomonadaceae bacterium | reverse complement strand
TAGCCAGTTTATAAATAACCCTATGTTTACGCATATTCTCGAGAATGTAGTCTTTCTCGAATACCGGTGAGGGATAACTCTGGAACACGTAACGGAAAATACGGATAATACCTGAGATATCCTTCTCGATAGCGTTTCTGACTAGATAAGGTTGGTTGCGTTTCCGGTTGGGGGCTGGTTCAGCTTCCTCTGGTTGAGCTTTCTGCTTGGCAGAGCTTAACTTGCGGGAATGGGCCCGGGCAGGATCAATGAAGAATGAACAGCATATCGCTGACTGGCCGCGAAAGAAACCATTAATGTAGCCTTCCAGCAGAAAGTCCTCAGCCAAAAAAGTTTCCAGGTTCTGGCTGGGGGTGAAAGAAATGATCTTACCGATCCCCTTGCGGGCCGCACTGGACTTAACCCGGCGGAGTAAATCACAACTCAGCGTATTATCGCTGGTTATTTTCGCCCGGCTGTTGCGATGGTCCCAAAAGACCAGGGTACCATTCAGGTATTGGTACTCATCGTCCTTGCAGTAGGGAATTGTCTTCATGGTTGTGATCCCTCCTATCCATGCGAACATTATTGCGCGGTATCAAACATATCTTTTCATTGCGGTACAGCTTTTCCAACCCCTGGCTTTGAGTACTAGCGTATTGTTCACAAATGCCGCATTTTTGGCATTCATGATTTTTGTCCGAGGGTTCTGCATAGGTCGTGATGATACCTTCATAATTGCGCAGTATAGTCTTTTCCGCTGAACTGGAGATTAGATACTGTGGGTTTACTGGTATTTTGCCGCCACCTCCGGGAGCATCTACCACGAAGGTAGGAACTGCCAGCCCTGAAGTGTGCCCCCTCAACATCTCTATGATTTCTATACCTCTGGATACCGGAGTTCGAAAATGTTCTATCCCAGAGGATAAATCACATTGATATAGATAATAAGGACGAACCCTGATTTGGAGAAGTTTTTGCACCAATTTCTTCATGATGTAGGGGCAATCGTTCACATCTTTCAGTAAGACCGTTTGGTTGCCTAGAGGTATGCCGGCATCGGCAAGTTGCCTGCAGGCAGCAGAAGATTCCGGAGTAATCTCCCGTGGATGATTGAAATGAGTATTGATATATAAAGGCTGATATTTTTTTAGGATCATACATAATTCTTCGGTTATTCTCTGGGGCATCACGACCGGGGTACGGGTGCCGATGCGGATTATTTCAACATGGCTAATGGCCCGCAGCTGTGCGAGTATATAATCGATTCGCCGGTCGGATAGACAAAATGGGTCTCCGCCGGAAATTAATACATCACGTATTTGCCGGTGCTGTTTGATATATTCGATTGCAGAGCTTATATGGTTTATTGGCAGCGCTTCATCCTTTTGCCCAGAAAAGCGCCGCCGGGTACAATGCCGGCAGTACATCGAACACTGATCTGTGACTAGCAGCAATACCCGGTCAGGATACCGGTGGGTTAGGCCCGTGACTGGTGAATCGAATTCTTCATGCAGGGGATCGTCCTGGTCAGATCGATTGAAATGAGTCTCCAAAATACTGGGTATTGCTTGTCTCCTTATAGGACAATGAGGGTTATTTATATCCATAAGGCTTGCATAATACGGAGTTATCGCCATCCGTAGGATTTTCAAACCTTTACTCAGACTTTGCCTTTCCTCTCGGTTTAAATCAATTACCCGCTCGAGCTGTTCCATACTGGTAATCCTATTGGCCATTTGCCATTTCCAGCTGTTCCACTGCTCATCATTGTTATTTTTCCAGGTTGAATCCTGATATAGGTTGTTTTTCATTATAATCTCCTTTATTTCTTGACTGCTTGACCACCCTTTCAAAACCTGTGTTTTGGTGCCATCTGGTATTAAAAATTCTGGCTGCTAATACAACAAAATAATTAAACCGGGGGGTTATTCCGGACCTCCACCAGGTCTCCTTCCCAAGTCTTTAAAATAACTTTTTCCGGGGATATGTCTACAACATGGTTAGGCATCAAGGGTATTTTACCCAAACCACCTGGTGCATTGACTATATAAGTAGGAACGGCCAAACCTGAAGTATGCCCCCGCAGAGCCTTCATAATTTCAATACCGGTGTCCACACTGGTTTGAAAATGCCTGGTTCCTTGGACATCTTTGGCATGGAAGATATAATAGGGGCGTACCCTGATCTTTAATAAATCCTGCTGTAATTTGCGCATTGTATGGGGATCATCGTTGATTCCCCTTAATAACACTGCCTGGTTACCCAGCACTGCACCGGCAGCGATCAACGAGTCGCAGGCCTGTTTAGCTTCGGCGGTTACCTCCCGGGGATGATTAAACTGGGTATTGACATATATAGGCGGGTAGCGGCGCAAAATATCACATAGTTCCGGAGTGATTCTTTGCGGCAGCGTCACCGGCACCCGGGTACCAATCCGTTTAATTTCAACATGAGGAATACTGGATAATTCAGCCAGGATAGAATCCAACAAATTATCACCCAGCATTAAGGCATCCCCACCGGTTACCAGGACATCACGGATTT
>JAXDBN010000273.1:0-20939 GCA_034678805.1 Syntrophomonadaceae bacterium | reverse complement strand
TACGGTCCACAACAGAATAAATAAAACGGAACCCATGCCCATCTTGGATAGGACTCCGTAATAAAAGGCCACACACAAGCCGATAAAAACAAATAGGATGGCCAAAAATTTACCCTGCTGAATGAGGTAGGTCTTGCAGGTCTCATAAATAGTCTCGGCTACATCCAGCATGCACTGATGAGCTACCAATTGCTTTACCTTGGCAAATTGGTACATGCCAAACAGCATACCAACAATACACACTCCGATACCTATGTATAGCAAGCTGTTTTGTTCTGGACTAAGCTGGGGGATTATCAGGTTGGCTTCACTGGCTGATGCCATTGCCGGGGTCAACAGCACTATCGCCATAGCAGCTATCAGCGCCAGTACTGGCTTAGCTACTTTGTTAACCAGAAGAGTCATTTGCACTATCACATCCTTAATTAATTTTTCTCCAAAAGTCCCTAGCATCATAATAGTATGAATGCTATATTACCTAGCCTTCATACTATTAGCTCAAACTCTTGGTTAGACTTTATCTATGCAGCCTAACGGCTTACCGGTTTAACCGGAATTGAAAAGAATTTAGCGAATCAGTCTGGATTGCATAAACCTCTCTAAGTGTAACCAGGGCAATGGAAAGGTTGCTCCCCCTAGCTGATATCCTCAAACTTAACTAAGCAGAGCCACAAGCAAGGTAAATATTAAAAATAAGGCGGCCAGATAAGCTGTAATTTTGGCAAACAGTTCATCTACACCCTTTTTCTTACCGAAGATCATATCGGCGCCGCCCGAGATTGATCCAGACAGGCCGGCACTCTTGCCCTCCTGCATGAGCACAGTAAAGATCAAACCCAATGCGGTAATGACCTGCAGAATAAGAAATATTGTTCTAACCACCTATGAACCCCCTTTCATCATTTCCCTAAAGCCGCATTATATTGTAGCATAATTCGAGCCAGTTATTCAAGATAAATGCTATTGCCCGAGATTATAGAAAGTCCGGCGTCCCGGGAAGACAGCAAATATATCCAATTCTCCTTCTATCCTTAACAGCCGGTTGTACTTGGCAATCCGGTCGGTACGGGCGGGGGCCCCGGTCTTAATTTGTCCGGCATTTACAGCTACGGCTACATCAGCCATAGTCGAATCTTCGGTTTCTCCGGAACGGTGAGAGATGACGCATGTATACCCGTGTTTTTTGGCCAGTTCGATGGTATCCAGCGTCTCGGTTAGCGTGCCAATTTGATTGAGTTTGATCAGGATGCTGTTGCAAATTCCGCCCTCGATGCCGCGAGCCAGCCTCTCCGAGTTGGTTACAAACAGATCGTCACCTATTAATTGTACTTTATCGCCAATACGCTCGGTTAACTTTTTCCAACCGTCCCAATCATCTTCCCCTAATCCGTCTTCAATAGATATCAGCGGGTACTTTTGTACCAATCCCTCGTAGAAATCGACCATTTGCTCTGAAGTCAGCAGCATATTATTGCCGGCCAGATTGTATTTGCCATCCTTCAATAATTCAGTGGCGGCCACATCAATAGCCAGCCAAATATCCTTGCCAGCTTCATAACCGGCTTTCTCGATAGCTTCCATAATTACATCCAGGGCGGCTTCGTTGGAAGGCAGATTAGGCGCAAATCCACCTTCGTCGCCTACTGAGGTGGCCAAACCCCGGCCGGACAGAACCTTCTTCAGGGATTGGTAGACCTCTACTCCCATCCTCAAACCCTCGGCAAAACTGGGTGCACCGCAGGGAACTATCATAAATTCCTGGATATCTACATTATTATCGGCATGTTTGCCGCCGTTCAGGATATTCATCATCGGGACTGGTATTTGCTTGGCATTGACTCCGCCAATGTATTGATATAACGGTATATCCAGATAAGCTGCCGCCGCCCGGGCGCTGGCCAGGGACACTCCCAGAATGGCATTGGCCCCCAGCTTGCTTTTATTGGGGGTACCATCCAAATCAATCATCAATGCATCGATGTCGATCTGACGAATGGCTTCCATCCCTATCACTTCCGGGGCGATAATCTCATTGACGTTTTTCACTGCTTGCAGTACACCCTTGCCTCCATAACGTTTAGGATCACCATCCCGCAATTCCACCGCTTCATGAGCGCCGGTTGATGCGCCGGAAGGAACAATTGCTGTACCTACAGTACCATCTTCCAATACTACCTCCACTTCAACCGTCGGATTACCCCTGGAATCAAGTACCTCCCGGGCAAATACATCAACAATAATACTCATTAGCTTTAACTCCTTCCAAAAAATATTGCTATTTTTATTCCATCAATGGTTTCCCGGTCATTTCAACCGGAATGTCCAGTCCCAGCAAGCTGAGTATGGTGGGAGCAATGTCGCGCAGAGATCCTCCCTCCCTGAGTTCTTGGTCTTGGTGGTCTCTAGACACCAGAATTAAGGGCACTTTGCTGGTAGTGTGGGCGGTAAAGGGGCTGCCGTCACAGACCATCATTTCGGCATTGCCATGGTCGGCGGTAATTATTACAGTTCCCTCTTTTTGCAGTACCAGGTTCACTACCTGATCCAGGCACTCATCCAGTACCTTTATGGCATCAATTGCCGCAGTCAAAATCCCGGTGTGTCCCACCATATCAGCATTGGCATAATTCATAAATATAACATCATAATAGTCACGGTCTATTTCCTCCAGGGTTTGCCGGGTTATCTCCCTGGCGCTCATAGCCGGCTGGAGATTATAGGTTGCGACCTTCGGAGAGGGTATCAAGATTCTATCTTCACCCGGTTCCGGTTCTTCCACGCCGCCGTTAAAAAAGAAGGTAAGGTGCGCATATTTCTCCGTCTCAGCTATCCGCAGCTGCTTGAGTCCATGCTGGGATAACACCGCCCCCAGGGTATTCTGCAGATTCTGGGGAGTAAATGCCACCGGCGCATCAAGGTCGATATCATATTGAGTCATGCAGGTATAGTGTGTAGCCGGCCAAATCCGCCGGTTGACACGTTCCATATCTTTATCTACGAGTGCATGACTAATTTGCCGGGCCCGGTCAGCCCGGAAATTGAAAAATATGATACTGTCGCCGTTCTTAATGGTAGCAAGCGGCAGGCCTTTGTCATCAACTATGACCGCCGGTTCCACAAATTCGTCGGTAACCCGGAGTTCATAGCTGGCCGTAACCGCCGCCTGCGCTGACGGGGCTTTGACTCCTTCCCCCATAACCATGGCATCATAGGCCTTCTGTATCCTGTCCCAGCGGTTATCACGGTCCATTCCGTAAAAGCGCCCTCCCAGGGTAGCTATCTTGCCGATACCCATCTGGGCCATTTTTTCCTCCAAGGCTCTGATATAGATCATAGCGCTCTGGGGCCCGACATCCCGGCCATCCAGGAAAGCATGCACGAACACCTTCCGGGCTCCATTATCCTTGCACAGCTGCAGCAAAGCAAAAAGATGATTTATATCACTATGCACCCCACCGTCTGAGACCAATCCCAGGAGATGAATACTGCTGTCATGTTGACGGGCGAATTCCACCGCTTTCAGCAATTGCTGATTCTGAAAAAACGACCCGTCTTCAATAGCCTGGCTTATGCGGGTAATCTCCTGGTATACGATCCGGCCGGCTCCGATATTTAAATGCCCTACTTCGGAATTTCCCATCTGTCCGCGGGGCAGCCCCACTTCATAGCCTGAACAATCCAACAAGGTATGGGGATAGCTCTCCTGCAGGGAATAAAAATGAACCGGATCAGCACAGTAGATGGCATTATCGGGATTAGGGCCGCGCGCTCCCCAACCATCCAATATCATCAGCACCAAAGGCTTATTAGACATTCTCGTTTAACCTCGCAATCGCCGCAAAATCTTCAGGATTAAGGCTGGCTCCGCCCACCAGAGCTCCGTTTATATCTGGCTGATCCACAAAACTCACAATATTTTTAGGGGTTACGCTCCCGCCATATAAAATCGGGATCTCATCCGCCCTTCCGCCGATAATACCAGCCAGGCAGCTGCGGATAAAACCGGACATCTCCTGGGCATTCCCTGGGCTGGCTGTAAGGCCGGTGCCGATAGCCCAGATCGGTTCGTAAGCAATCACTATATCCTGTACATTGACTCCCGCCAAACCCTTTTCCAGTTGCTGCTCTACTACTGTTTTGGCCTGGTTGTTTTCCCTCTCCGACCGGGTCTCCCCAACACAAAAAATGGGTACTAATCCTGAACCGCTGACCGCATTGAGTTTGCGGTTGATTATGGTATCATTTTCACCCAAAATATGACGCCGTTCCGAATGGCCGATAATTACATAACGGCAGTTAATATCGATTAACATGGCCGTCGATATTTCTCCGGTATAGGCACCTTGGGCCTCCCAAAAAACATTTTGGGCACCAAGATATATCCCGCTCTCCTTTAACGCCTCACTCAAATAATCAAGGCATGTATAAGGCGGGCATATCACTATTTCTGTTTTGTCCCATCCGGATATCAGGGGTAAAAAAACTTCTATGTACTTAGCTGCCTCCCTCACCGTCTTATGCATCTTCCAGTTGGCAGCAATCAGCACCTTTTTCATACAAACCTTCCCTCTACTCGCAGGATTTTACCCCCGGGAGTTCAATGCCTTCTAAAAATTCCAGGGTGGCCCCACCTCCGGTGGAAATATGGGTTATATCCTTCTCCAACCCCAGTCTCTGGATGGCCGCCGCAGAATCACCACCGCCGATAACGCTTACCGCCCCTGATGCAGCGATGGCCCTGGCTATGGCTTCGGTGCCGGCGGCAAATTGGGGATACTCATACACACCCACAGGTCCGTTCCAGATAATGGTGCGGGCCCTGCCAATGGCCATAGTGAAACCATTGATGGTCTTGGGGCCGATATCAGCGATCATCATGTCTGGCGGTATCTTGTCGATATCAACTGTTTGGGTCAGGGAATCCGGGCCTATTTTATCGGTGACAACTACGTCTACCGGCATCAGGATATGTTTGTCTTTTTCGTAGGCCAGGTCCAGCAGTTCGCGGCATTCGGCCAGCATATCCGGTTCATGCAGCGATTTCCCCACATTCCTGCCCTTGGCAGCCAGGAAAGAGTTCCCGATTCCGCCTGCCACCAGCAAAATATCAAGTTTATTCAGCAAGTTCCTGATCAAGCCTAATTTATCTTTGACTTTGGCTCCCCCCAGTATGGCCATACGGGGTGGCTGCGGGAAATCAAGCACCTGGCGCAGGATATCCACTTCTGATTCCAGCAGGAAACCTGCATAAGAAGGTAAAAAACCTGCTATTCCGACGGTTGAAGCATGGGCCCGGTGGGCACTGCCGAACGCATCATTTACAAAAACATCCCCAAGCCTGGACAGCTGCTGGGAAAATCCCGGGTCGTTCTTCTCTTCCTCAGGGTGGAAGCGGACATTTTCCAACATCAGTACCTGTCCCGGAGATAATTGAGCGGCTTGCTCTTCTACCGCCGCTCCGATGCAATCTTCAGCCATCAATACTTCCTGTCCCAGTAACTGGCTCAAACGGGCAGCAACCGGTTTTAGGCTGAACTCGGCATTGGGTTTACCGTTGGGCCGGCCCAGGTGACTCATCAATACCAGACGGGCGCCGTGTTGCAGGAGGTGCTGAATGGTGGGCAAAGCCGCGGTCATCTTGGTATCATCGATAATTCCGCCGGCATCGTCCATGGGCACATTAAAGTCCACCCTCATTACTACCCGTTTGTTGTCCAGATCAATGTCCCTGATACTTCTCAAAACTATGTCCTCCTCTTGCTTTATCAATCCATTCGTTAATTTAGGGCAGCATAGGTACCATGCACCTATAGCCCGCGGGAAGCCATATAGGCAGCCAAGTCCAACACTCTCAGCGAATAAGCCCACTCGTTGTCGTACCAGGCTATTATCTTGGCCATTTTATCACCCATTATCATGGTCAACAAACCGTCTACCACCGCTGAGTGAACTTCATCATTATAATCCCGGGATACCAGGGGTACCTCGGTATACTTCAATATGCCCTTCAAATAGGTTGCCGCCGCATTTTTATATGCATCGTTGATTGCCTCCACGGAAGCGCCCTTCTCCAATTCCACGGTCAGATCAAGTAAGGATACATTGGGGGTCGGCACCCGGATCGATATTCCATCCAATTTGCCGTCCAATTCCGGTATCACCAGGCCAATGGCACTGGCCGCTCCGGTGGTGGTAGGAATCATTGATAGGGCTGCCGCACGGGCCCGCCGCAGATCCTCATGCTCCAAATCCAGGACCCGCTGGTCATTTGTATAGGAATGAATGGTATTCATCATGCCTTTGACTATTCCGAATTCCTGCAGCAGGACCTTGGCCACCGGTGCCAGGCAATTAGTAGTGCAGGAAGCGTTGGATAATATGTGGTGCTTATTGGGATCGTACTGGTCGTTATTGACCCCCATAACCGCAGTCAGATCGACGTCCTTACCTGGAGCGGTTATAATCACCTTGGCCGCTCCGCCCTGCAAGTGCAGTGCAGCTTTATCCCGGCTCCTAAACCTGCCGGTGCCTTCAACCACTATCTGTACTCCGAGATCCTTCCAGGGCAGCTTGGCCGGGTCTTTTTCAGATATATAACGAAAACTCTTCCCGGCTGCCGATATCATGTCCCCTTCCACCCCGACATCACCAGGAAATGTACCATGTATGGAGTCATATTTAAACAAATGTGCCCCACCCTTGGGATCGCCCAGATCATTAACAGCTACCAGTTCCAAATCATCTCGAATCATTGCTGCCCGGGCTACCAAACGACCGATACGCCCGAAACCATTGATCGCAAACTTGACCGCCATCATTAATCATCCTTTCCGTTAATTATTTGTTGGGCTGCGCCCTCATCTGTTATCAGTACTCTCTCGAACCCATTCTGCAGCACAGCTTTTATGGCTTTGGCTTTGTTGCTGCCGCCAGCTACCGCTATAATCAGCGGGATTTTGCTCAAATCCTCGCGTTCCAGGCCGATGCCTGGAATCTCAAATATTATTTTGCCCCACCGGTCGTAATAATATCGAAGTGCTTCACCCATTGCGTGATTATTTTGCAGATATGTTAATTCGGAAGCGGATAATTCACGTTTTTTGGCCATATCAATGGCGGGGCCGATCCCATGCATCAGGATGTCGGCTGATTTAATCGTCTTTACCACTTCGCTGATGTGAATGTCTTTTTTCAGTGCCTCGGCCGTGCTTTCCTCGAGAATATCGGGGATATGAAGCAGGCGATACTGGCCCCCGATGCGGTTGGCTATCTTGGCGGCGATGTTGCCAGCCTGTTGTTCAACCTTCTCGCCTAATCCCCCCCGGGCCGGGACTACACAAACCTGGCTGAGGTTTAGGCCTTCCAGCATATTGTCAGCCACCTGGGCCAAGGTGGTTCCCCCAGTTACCGCCACAATACAAGGGGGACGCAATTTTTTGACAAGAAACTGAGCCCCGGCTCGGCCCAAATCGTGTTTAATAAAATCATTCTGGTAAGAATCCCCCGGAACAATTATTACTTCATCCAGATTAAATTTCTCTTTGATCCTCTCTGCCAGGGTCTGGGTATTCAGCAGCCAGGGAACATACTCGTCGATTTCCCGCAGCATTTCTTCCCCATAAGCAGTAAGAATGATCCCAGCCGGAGTTGTCTGCAAAGCTCCTCTGGCTTTTAACAAATCAACTTCAGTGCGGACCATCCTTTCTGTCTGCCCTACGTTCATGCCTAATTGGCGCCGACCGATGGGCTGGTTGTGCAGCACCTGCCACAAAACCTTATAGCGATTGCTCAGTATCTCCATCACTTCCGGAGCAAATCGTTCTATCAGCGAAAATAACCTATCCATTTCCAACCTCGGGACTCTTTTTGAATTAGAGGGACAATTTTGTCCCATTGCAGTTACTATATTACCACAAATTTATTCATCCGCCTATTATTATAGCACATTAATTAGAATAATATGCTAATACCTCTTGCGGGCACTGGTAGATAATATCCCCATTTCCTGGCGGTATTTGGCTACCGTTCGGCGGGAAATCTCTATTCCCTTTTCATTTAAGCGTTCCACAATAGTCTGGTCACTAACCGGATGGGCAGGATTCTCTTCACCGATGATTTCCTCCAGCAATCTCTTGATGCTCTTGGCCGAGACCCGGTCGTTGCCTATGCTGGAATTAATCCCGCTGCCGAAGAAGAATTTGAGTTCAAACAATCCCTGCGGGGTCTGGATATACTTTTTCGAGGTAGCACGGCTGACCGTCGATTCATGTACATCGACCAACTCGGCCACCTGCTTCAAAGTGAGCGGTCTAAGATACTTAATCCCGCGGTCCAGAAAATCGGTCTGGATATCAACGATGCACCTGATTACTTTATCCAGGGTGCGGCGGCGCTGCTCGATACTACGGATCAGCCAAATAGCCGAACTCATTTTATCATCCAGGTATTTACGGGCTTCCTCGGAAAACTGTCCCGGTTTACGCATCATACTTTCGTAGAGCTGGTTGACCATCAGCCGGGGCGAGGCGCTGTCATTGAGAACGACTACATACTCGCCTTCCACTTTCTCCACCATGGCATCAGGGATAATGTATTTAATATCATCAGTGGAACTGTACTGTAATCCCGGTTTAGGATCCAGGGTACGGATTATATCACAGGCTCTTTGTACCTCCAGAACAGAAGTGCCCAGGGCCTGGGCAATCTTGGCCAGGCGGCCCGCTGCCATATCGTCCAAGTATTCCTTGATAATAGCTTCAGCAAGCGGATTATCCTTGCCGAAGTAGCTCAACTGGATAAGCAGACATTCCTGCAGGGTGGCAGCCCCCACTCCATGCGGATGAAACAATTGGACCATAGCCACGGCCCGGTCAACCCTCTCCATGTCAGCACTGGTTTGAGCAGCTATCTCCTCCCGGCTCACACACAGATAACCATGGTCATCAATATTGCCAATAATATAGAAGCCAACCGTCAAATCCTCCGGGTCTTTGCAAGCCAGGCGCAGTTGGAATTCAAGGTGTTCATACAAGGTGGGCCGCTTGGTAAGAAAATTGTCATAGGTTCTGTTTTCATCGTCACTGGCGGTGTAGCCGATGTCCCGGTCATGGTAATAATCGGCCCATTCTTCCAGGGTAGTGGCGGGCTCAGGTTCCTTGGCTTCTTTTTCTGCTTCCTGACTATCTTCCGAGCCTGGTTCAGATTCCTGCATATCCAATAGAGGATTTTCTTCCAGCTCCTTCTGGGTAAACTCCTCCAATTCCATGGTGGACATCTGCAAGATGGCAATAGCCAGCCGCAACTCCGGGGTCATAACCAATTTTTGTTGCTGCTCCAGATAAAGTTCATTGGTAATTCTCATATCTGCCCTCATCCAACCTACTGATCATGTATTGTATCTGCCAGGCTCTCCAGCTTGGCCATCCGGTAAGCCACACCTGACTTAGTCAATGGAGTTTTCAGCATGGTTCCCAATTCCTTCAAGGTGCTATCGGGATGTTCGATTCTTAATAAGGCTATTTCTCTTAGATTAGGGGGGATACCCTTGACTCCAAACCGGGCCAATATTTTCTCAATCATCTCCACCTGGCGTACTGAGGCATCCACAGTTTTGGCCAGGTTGGCCGTTTCGCAGTTAACCTGCCGGTTTACCTGGTTGCGCATGGATTTAATTATCCTGACATTTTCAAATTCCAACAAGGCCCGGCTGGCCTCAACTAATCTGAGAAAATCAACTATTTTCTCACTGTCCTTAATATAGATTAAGGGATTATTTTTTCTCTCTGTAAGGCGGGCATCCAATCCCAGTTTCAGCATTATTTTAGTTACTTCACCAGCAAAACGCGCATCGTTAAACACGATTTCCAAGTGGTAGTTACCTTCCGGCCGATTGATAAATCCGGCGCTGATAAATATTCCCCGCAGGTAGGCCCGCTTGCAGCAGTTCTTCCTGACCAGGGGCCAGTTAACCTGCTTCTTAAAACCGCTGTCGGTTGTACCCAGTTCCTGTAATAGGTCTGTCCCTTTTGGAGTATCGATCCGGGTTTCCACCAAATAGACGCGCGATTTTTTGAAACGTCTTTTCTGTAAGATCCGCACCGTTGACGACAGTGCATAGGTTTCTTTCAATAAAGTATATACTTTTCTGGCCTGAACGGCATTCTCGACAGTGGTGTTGACCACCATTACGCCTTGGGGATCCGGTTTGGTACTTCCCCGCATTTCCAACAAAGCTGCCAGTTCAGCCTTCTGGCAGCATCTTTTTTCAGGAATCAGCCGGGCCAACTCATTTCTAACATCGTTGGAGAAGCTCATCAGGCTTCCTTTTTGTAACGAGCCAAGTCGCGGTGCCGCACCATAACGTCATAACCCAGTTTGGTCAGCTGCTTGCCGAAGTAGTCTGCCAGCACCACCGAGCGGTGCTGCCCACCCGTGCAGCCTATGGATATCGCCAGGTTGGTTTTGCCTTCCTGGATGTAATGCGGGATCAAAAATTTCAATATATTCATGAATCTTCGCGCAAAAGACTTGGTGATAGGAGATTGCATAACATAGTCAATCACCTCGTCATCCTCGCCGGTCTGGGTCGTCATCTCCGGGTCATAAAATGGATTGGGTAAAAACCTGACATCCATCATTATATCGCAATCCAAAGGTATACCCATCTTGTAGCCAAACGATACGATATGAATGGAAAAATTACCGGTTCGTCTCTCACTGTAGAGTTCAGTCAGTTTTTCCTTCAACTGCCGGGGGGTTGTGTCTGAGGTGTCCAAGATAACATTGGCCCGTCCCCGCAGTTCTTCTAAAATATTCCGCTCCATCCTGATTGCATCCAGTAATCGATCCTGGGGAGCGAGGGGATGGCGGCGGCGCGACTCCTTAAAACGGCGCACCAATACCTCATCGGATGCCTCCAGGAATAATATCTCATAAGCAATTTGGCTTTCTTCGAGTTCATGCAGGGACTGCGAAAGGTCATGAAAGAAATCTCCGCCCCGTACGTCAGTAACCAGAGCGACTTTATCTATCTTGCCTTCCGATTGCATGCTGAGTTCTATAAACTTATTCAGTAAGGCAGGGGGCATGTTATCAACACAGTAGTAGTCAATGTCCTCCAGACAGTTGATAGTCTGGGTCTTTCCTGCTCCCGATAAGCCAGTTATGATTACCACATGCAGACTCTGGGCTTCTTCACTCACAGCGGTCTTCCTCCCTTGACCCGATACACAACCAATATATTGCTTCCTTTAAACTTACTAGTCTATGGTTGTCCCCTAGCATCAATTATACCAGATTGGCTGATATTTAAAGGATTATCAATTATTTTGCTAATTCATTTTTCAGATAATCGATAACTTTTACCGGGGTAGGATTTATCCCATATTCCTCCGCCAGGTAAAAACTGACGTAATCACCCACATAAACCAGTGAATAGAATCTGGCCAGAAATCCCTGCCCGCGGCTCTCTACCTCCAGCACCCGGCCCACTTTGCTGTTTATAATTTGTTTGCTGATATCCATGCGCTTTCGCACCCGTTCATTATCATTGCCATCCCGCAGAATTATGACCACCATACAGGACAGTATGTCGGCCGGTACCTCAAATCCGACAATCTCATTATGATTTAATTCCGGGAACATGTTGCTGAACACCGGGCATTTGGCGTTCTCGTTGATCTGGGTCTTCCAGCGCAGGGCGGCAACCTCAGATCTGCCTGAACTTCCCCAGATTATCGGCAGGTTACCCTTAAGTTGCCGGGCCAGCTGGCGGGCCAGGTTGGAATTGATGTCAACTTCAGGATTAATCTCTTGCCGGATGGCTTGCAGAACCTCAATGGTTTCCTTGATTTCCCCGGCAGTCCCGGACACAATACCAAGCTCATCCAGGATTAAGGCCAGGGGGGTAAACAAATATCCGGTGGCCGCACGGGGCGACAAACCGCCCGGTATCCTGACCACAGTAAATCCATCTTTCTCCGCCATTTCCGCCAACTTGCCGCCACTGGTGACGGCTATGACAGAGGCACCCTGTTCCCTGGCCTGCTGGTAAGCACTCATGGTTTCTTCGGTATTACCCGAATAACTGGTTGCCAGCACCAGGCTGCTATCATTAATAAAAGCAGGTATGTCATAATCCCGGTTTACTATCACCGGGATCCTGGCCCGGGACAAGGCATAGGAGCGCAAAATATCGCCGCCGATTGCTGAACCGCCTAAACCGGTTACCATTACATTTTGATAATCCTGTTGGTATTTTGAGGGCAGACTGACCCCCTGTTGAAGCATAGCGGCAAACTGTTCCGGCAGCTGCCACAAGTATGATGCCATTTTTTCCTTAGTCATAGAACCCGCCTTTCCGATTAAATATTCTTACCTTAAAGGGTAAATATCGTTTTGTTCCCGCCAGCTCATCCTTTGCACCAATAATCCAGGCTACAATCCTCTCAACTCATACTCCATTTGCCCCAGTCCTATCGCAGCCGCGTGCTGCAATTGCACCCTGGGGTTGATCCCGGGATGAACCTTCTCGAACTTATCTTCCCCAGGCAGACTGCCTTCTATAACTGAGCCGGTCAGGGCCGGCTGGGCATTAACCAGATCATAACAGGCCTTATCCAAGGCTACCGGATCGGTTGAAGCTAAAATGCCCATGTTCTGGACAATCGGATGATCATTATGGCCAAAGCAATCGCAATCCGGACTTATATCCATCAAAAAAGATATGTATATGATCTTGTCTTTCTTACCCTGAACGGCGCCCAAAGCGTACTCGGCCATTTTCTCCTGGGCGGTTGGAGCGGTAGTACGCCAGCTGATCCTAACCGCATTGAAAAGGCAGGTCACCGCACACTCACCGCATCCCCAGCATTTCTTATCCAGAATATATGCCTTTTGCCCTTTTTTATTCCCGTCCCAGGGCTGCATTTCGATGGCATCAGCCGGGCACCAGTCCCGGCATTTGGCGCAGCCTGTACATTTATCCTCTTTGACCTGCGGCAGCACATCGGAATGCATCTGCTGCTTACCGCTGCGGGAGCCCAGGCCCATGCCGAGGTTCTTGATGGCTCCCCCGAACCCGGTCAGTTCATGGCACTTAAAATGGGTCAAAACGATCATAGCATCAGCATGATAGGCAGCACTGCCTATATTAACCTCTTTAAAATGTTTGCCCGCCACCGGAACTTTAACATAATCCTTGCCGGTCAGGCCATCAGCAATAATCAACGGAGCACCCGCCACCGCATAATCAAATCCATTGCGTATGGCTGTTTCCAGGTGATCTACCGAGTTGGACCGGGTGCCTACATAAAGAGTATTAGCATCGGTCAGGAAAGGTCGCCCACCCAGGTCTTTAACCATCTCCACCACCTTACGCACGAAAGGCGGCCGGATGTAAGCCATGTTGCCGGTTTCCCCAAAATGCAATTTGATCGCGACTAAATCCCGGGGTGCAATAATATCCTTAATCCCGGCCTTTTGAGCCAGTCGGGCGACCTTATCCAGAAGACTGGTTTTACCGGTTCTAAGATTGGAAAACCAAACTACCGATCCCACTATTATCTCCCCCTTCGTTAAAAAGCCGGGCTTGTTTAGCCCGGCTCTGTGGATCTTTTTATTTTTATCTGCCCAGGTCGACAAGCTTGTCTTCAATAAAGAAACTGATGACGAAGCTGAATATACTCAAGACGATTGCACTCAAAATCGCCCAGCCAAAACCATAGATATCAAATCCTTTAACGGTTATGGAGGTTAACCACAACATCAAACCGTTAATTACAAAGGTGAATAGCCCCAGGGTAACCAAATTAAGCGGCAGGGTCAGGATAATTAACAGAGGCCTGATCACGGCATTGATAATCCCCAAGAAAATTGAACCAACTATGGCCCCCCAAATTGAGACTTCGAATCCTGGCAAAAGCGCTGCTGTTAGACAGATAGCCAAAATATTTAATATCCAACGCAAAACCCAACCTGGCATGACACCCGCTCCTTTCCTTACTTGTGAAATAGCATGTCCCCTATCTCCATTTAGTATTATAATAAGCAATTCCGTCATAAAATCCTACAATTTTTGCCTGGAATTCGATTTTATTTCCCGGGAAATATTATTTTTCATTTGGTTTCAATAAAAAAAGTCAAACTATTTGAGTTTGACTCAGGTATCGAGAAAATTGTTTCAGGTCGATTCAACCAAATCCTAGCGGCTGGGATGAAAATGCAGATGTATCCTATCGGCGGTCGAACGGTCCAGGCCTGGTACCTGCGCAAGTTCCTCCCGCGATGCCGTTTTTATCCTGGCAACCGATCCAAAGTGCAGCAACAGCGCCTGTTTGCGCTTAGGGCCGACTCCTTCTATATCATCAAGCGCAGAACGGCTCATCTTACTCCCCCGCCGCTGGCGATTATACTCTATAGCAAACCGGTGCGCCTCATCCCGCAGCCGCTGTAACATTTTCAGGCCTTCATCCCGGCGCGACAGCATAATAGGATCCTGCTTTCCCGGGCAGAATAGGGCCTCTTCTTTTTTGGCAAGACCAAATACAGGTATATCCAAATTCATATCCTGCAAAACTTGCTGCGCGGCATTAACCTGGCCCAATCCGCCGTCAATCAGCAGCAGATCGGGTTCGGGCAGAAAAGCCTGATTGCCTTTTTGGGCCTCCTGAAAACGACGCCGGAGCGCCTCGCTCAATGATGCCACGTCATTATTCTGCTCAGTCCTGATCTTAAAGCGCCGGTAAGCCTTCTTATCGGCTCTGCCTTTGGTGGCGACTGCCATGGAGGCTACGGTTTCCTCACCACCCAAATGGGAGACGTCAAAACACTCGATTCGCTGCGGTATCACTTCAAGGTCAAGAGCACGAGCGAGGTCTTCAAGAATACGGTTGTTCTTATTTTCCTCCAATAACCTCTCTTCCCAAAGCAGGCGAGCATTATCCATGACCATTTCCAATAAACGTCTTTTCTCGCCTCGTTCAGGTTTCCAGATCCGGCAGCGGATTTTATAAACCTCTTTGAGCCAGTTCTGCAGGAGATCTACATCGGGAGGAAGCAAGCTGACCAATATTTCCGCTGGGATATCCTGGCTCTCTTCATAGTAGCGTTTAAGAAAAAACTCGATGGCCTCATCATCAGTTTCATCAACCACCCTTTTCAGCCAGAAGGTATCCTTCGCAATTATCTTACCGCCCCTTAATTTGAAAACCAGGATGAGTTTGTACTGCTCGCCGCCGGTCATTCCGATAATGTCCAGGTCATAAGCTTTATCCAGACTAACCTGTTGCTTTTCGCCCAGCACTTTCAAAGCGCTGGCCTGGTCGCGCAGCCGGGCCGCCTTTTCAAATTCCAGGTTGGCCGCCGCCTGCTTCATCTCGGCAGCAATTTGCTCAGCCAGCTGCTGGCTATTGCCTTCCAGGTAGGATACTATTCCGGCCACCAACTGCTGGTAGTCCTCCGCTTTCACCTGGCCAGTACAGGGAGCTGTACATTTGCCCATATCACGATTAAGACACGGCCGGCTGTTAGCCGGCATGGTTTTGCAGGTGCGCAAAGGAAATATACCGGTAAGAATTTTTATGGTTTCCCGCAATAGTCCAACCTCGGTATAGGGACCAAAATAGCGGGACACCTTATCTTTTTTCTCCCTGACGATGCACAGCCGGGGGAATTTTTCCGCAGTTATTTTGAGATAAGGGTAGCTTTTGTCATCACGCAGGTCGATGTTATAGCGGGGCTGGTAGGCCTTGATCAGGTTGCTTTCTAAAATCAAGGCCTCCACTTCAGTGGCGGTAACTATATAGTCGAAATCCCCCACCCGGGTCATCATGGCTTTGACTTTGGGCAGCATGCCGGCCGGGTTCTGAAAATAGGAGCGCATCCGGCTCCTCAGAACCCTGGCTTTACCGACATATATTACCCGGTCTTCCCGATCACGAAACAAATACACGCCCGGTTGGAGGGGTACATTTTTCAAACGATCTTTCACAGTGGATCCATCCTCAAGAAAATGGAACTATATATCATGCTGTTTAAACTTTATTAAGGCAGGATCAGCAAATTTCAGCTCTGTAAACAACTGACCATCGTCAGGCAGGCTGAACCTGGCCCGGCCGTCTGCAAAAGCAAACCCATCGGTAAATTTAACTGCCTGCTGCCATACCGGGTCCTGCAGGACTTTTTCCCGGGCGGCGCCAATTTGCTGGGAAGTAACTCCGGCCTCAAGGGCGGTAATCAAATCCAATAGAATGGCTTGGATATCCTTCCCGCCCGGGGGGTTTGTTATCTTCTTCAATGACGCAATTGTACCATCCGAGGATATATAAGTGCCATTGGTCTCGAATGGAGTTGAACCCGGCAGCACCACATCAGCCAGGGATGCAGCAGCGGTCATGAACGGGCTTATTACCAGAAGGGTATCCAATCCTGCCAGTACCTCAGCCGACACTACGCCTCCGCCTACCGGGTCTTCATCAATAATCAGTCCTGTTTTGATCGCGCCGGTTCTGATCGACTCGGCTATATCCTGTTGGAAACCAGCATGCCATATCCCGATCTGATTGCCGCCTGCACCGATTACTACTATGCCATTGGCAGGGGATCCGATCCTTCCGGTAACCAAAGCCAGGTCAGCCAAAAGGGCCACCCCGTCTTCCGAAACCTTAATACCGTCGACCAATATCATGGCTCGAGCCGCCTGGCCGTAAATCAGGGCTGCTTGGCGGGCATCATCGCCGGGGCTGACTGCGGCTATTTGCTGGCTGAAGGCTGCATAACCAGTGGTTCGCTCCTCAATATATAAATCGTCGCTTAAACCTTGATTGATTACCGAAGCAATTATTTCTTTTATTACTTCGGTGCTATTGGGTGATGCTATCTTTACGGCGGCTATATCATCAACCAGGCTCTTTTCATTACTGATTACCACCAACCGGGCTCCTTTTTTTACCGCTTGCCGCACCCGTACGGGTAAAACCTGGTTTTCGTTAAATGCCCCCACCATAAGTATTACTTCGGCTGCGTCCATCTCGTCCAGGCTGTTGCTGGACAGGTTTGCGCCCAATACCCTCTCTAATCCACTGCCTGGATTGCAGCTGAAACTAGCCAGGGCGGCATTACCTGTTATCGATCCCAAAAGCGCTGCCATCCCCGCTTCCTCACAAGTCAAGGTCGGTGATACGGTTACCGCGGCGGAACTGTTTTTCACCAGGCCGGCAACGGCAACTGCAATGGCTTCTTCCCAGGAGGTTTCCTGCAGTTGGCCTTTTTTCCTTACCAGAGGTTTAACCAAGCGTCCTTGGCTGTATTCACCGAAGCCAAACCGACCTTTAGCACATAGTATCCCATTTTCCTGCGGCAGTATTCTTACCGTCATGTCTCCACAGCTCTCGGCTGTCGCCGAGCAGCCTAATCCGCAGAATGAGCACACGGTGTTGGTCCTTTGGGCCTGGACGGGCACATTTTTGGGCTGCGGATAACGTTCCAGCAGGGCTCCGGTGGGACATACCGCCACGCACTGTCCGCAGCTGATACAGGAACTTTCCCTGAGCGGTAATCCAAACTCCGGTTCCACTACGGTTTCAAATCCCCGCTCGACCAGGCCCAGGGCATTGATGCCCATGTATTCATCGCAGAAGCGGACACACAATCCACATAAAATACATTTGGCCGCATCCCGCTGAATGAACGGATGGGGATCAGGCTCTACCTGGCGATGCTTCTCACCCTGCAAGTAAGCGGGACTTACCTCGTATCGGTTGGCGTAATCAATCAGTTTGCATTCAAACCAATCCCGGCATCCGCATTCCAGGCATTTGCTGCCTTCGGTACGGGCAGCCTCGGCGGTCATACGTCCGGCCACCTCATTAAAGTTGGTACGGCGTTCAGCCGGGTCCCGACATTCTATTTTCACTCTTTCCACCGGTTCTATCCCGGCAAAGTCATCCCTGGTAAGCCCGGTCTTTTCCACCAGGAAGGGGATTCGGATGGGAATGATTTCCCCAGCCAGATAGGTGTTCATCACTGTGGCCGCCTTTTTACCCTGGCCAACCGCAGCAATCGCAATACCCGGCCCGGTAACCCCGTCCCCGCCGGCAAAAACGCCAGGCAGATTGGTCATTAAGGTGTTATCATCAATATCGATACTGCGCCATTTACTGGGAGCGACCCCCTCGCAGCCGCTTAGATCTACTTGCTGGCCGATGGCGGCTATGATGTTGTCAACTGCAATAGTTTCCTCCGCACCTGCAATCGGTACCGGGGAGCGGCGCCCGGAGGCATCCGGTTCGCCCAGTTCCATCTTCTGCATACGGATGGCAGCTACCCGGCCATTTTCGGCCAGTATCTCGATGGGTGCCATCAGGAAGCGAAAATCGACGCCTTCCTCCATGGCCTCGTGGATCTCGATATCCTCGGCCGGCATTTCCTCCCGGGTGCGGCGATAAAGAACCATGACTTCTTTAGCTCCGAGCCTAATTGCGGTACGGCAGGCATCCATTGCCGTATTACCACCACCGATAACTGCCACCCGGTCGCCTAGAGCAACCGGATTGCCCATGGCGGCCTCCCGCAGAAAGTCGATCCCGCCAATAACCCCGGGCAGATCTTCACCCGGGCACCTTATTTTCGAATACTGCCAGGCCCCAATCCCCAGGAACACTGCGTCATAATTCTGGCGCAGCTCATCAAGGGTAATATCGGTCCCCAGCCTGGTATTGGTCTTAATACTGACGCCCATGGACTTGATTATATCTATCTCCTGATCCAATATACGCTTGGGCAGCCGGTATTCAGGAATTCCATAACGCAGCATGCCGCCGGGCTGGGGCATTGCTTCATAAATGTCTATATGATGGCCTTCTACAGCCAAGAAATAGGCCGCCGTCAGACCTGCTGGACCGGAACCGACTATAGCAGCCTTTTTACCGGAAGGATCCTTCATCTCCGGAACAAAAGGATTACCGCTATTCAAATCATACTCGCCCACAAACACCTTTAACGCGGCAATAGCTACGGGTGCTTCCACCAGTTGACGCCGGCAGGCAGTTTCACAGGGGTGAGGACAAACCAGGCCAATGCTGGCAGGAAGGGGTAATTGCTGCTTAATTACTCTTATAGCTTCTTCATACTCCCCATTGGCAATCAAGCCTACATAACCCTGGCAGTCGGTATCGCCCGGGCAGGCCTTTACACAGGGAGGACGGCAATCACCGACATGGTCGGACAGCATTAATTCCAGGACGATTTTTCGAGCCGCCTGTACCCTGGCGGTATCAGTCTTGATCTTCATCCCGTCCGTAATTTCGGTGGCGCAAGCCCGCTGCAGTTTGGGCATTCCTTCAATCTCAACCACGCATATTCCGCAAGCCCCGTATATTTTGACCCGCTCATCGTAGCATAAGGTGGGGATGTCGATATTATTTTCCCGGGCTGCCTGCAAAATGGTTTGACCGGCTTGCCCCAGTATTTCTTTATCGTTTATATTAATCGTAATCATGACTTTCCCCCCTACTCTACACTTACTGCCGCCCACTTGGCGGGACAGACTTCCAGGCAGGTGCCACATTTGGTGCACAGGCTCTGGTCGATGACGTGTACCTTCTTGGCTTCCCCGCTGATGCATTTAACCGGGCATTTCTTGGCACACAGGGTACAGCCTTTGCACTTATCAGCATCTATATGATAGGTGATCAAAGCTTTGCACTGTTTGGCCGGGCATTTTTTGTCATAAATATGGGCTTCATATTCGTGGCGGAAATATTTAATCGTGGTTAAAACCGGATTAGGAGCACTGTTGCCCAACCCGCACAGCGAACCTTCTATTATTTGCTGCCCTAACATCTCCAGTAGTTCTATATCTCCAGGTTTTCCCTGTCCTGTACACAAGCGTTCCATTATCTCCAGCATACGCTTGGTTCCGATCCGGCAGGGCACACATTTACCACAGGATTCATCCTGGGTGAAGTTCAAAAAATAGCGGGCCAGGTCAACCATGCAGGTAGTCTCGTCCATCACGATCATACCGCCGGATCCCATTATGGCCCCGGTGTTTTTTATAGACTGGTAATCAACCGGGGTATCCAGCAATGCTTCCGGTATGCACCCACCGGAGGGCCCCCCCAGCTGCACCGCTTTAAACTGTTTGTCATCCTTGATTCCCCCGCCCGGGCCAAAAATGATATCCCGCAGGGACATGCCCATGGGTACTTCAACCAGCCCTCCCCGTTTTATCCGCCCGGCCAGGGCGAACACCTTGGTGCCCTTGCTGTCCTCGGTACCCATAGCCGCAAAGGATTGCCCCCCATTGGCAATAATCCAGGGCACATTGGCAAAGGTTTCTACGTTGTTGATATTGCTGGGTTTATCCCAGTAACCTCGTTGGGATGGGAAGGGGGGTTTTAACCGGGGCATCCCCCGTTCTCCTTCCAGAGATGCAATCAGGGCGGTTTCTTCTCCGCATACAAAAGCGCCGGCGCCTTGCTTGATGGTTATATCGAAGGAAAAATCACTGCCCATGATGTTGCTGCCCAGCATGCCTTGGATGCGGGCCTGCTCCAGGGCATTTTCCAATCTCTTGATCGCCAAGGGATATTCAGCCCGGGCATAGACGATACCGGTGGTCGCGCCGATGGCATATCCGGCGATGATCATACCTTCCAAGACTCCATGCGGATCACCCTCCAGCAGGCTGCGGTCCAAAACCGCTCCGGGGTCTCCCTCGTCAGCATTACATATCAAATATTTTATTTCTCCCGCTTCCTGCCGGGTGGCATTCCATTTAAACCAGGTGGGGAAGCCGGCTCCGCCCCGCCCGCGTAAGCCGGAAATCTTTATCTCCTCTATGACCTGCTCGGCGGACATCGAATTTATCACTTGTTGGAGTGCATTATAACCGCCGGCATTTTTATAATCCTCGATCGATTCGGGATTGATATAGCCGC
>JAXDBN010000272.1:0-6161 GCA_034678805.1 Syntrophomonadaceae bacterium | reverse complement strand
TAGAGCAGCTGCCACTTTGGCTGCAATAGGTGTATCCTTTCGCTGCAAGGCAATAAATATGGCCGGTAAGATTACCTTCATTGCATTGGCTCTTTCCCGCAAATTCATTTATTAATCTCCATATAATTTTTAGGGCCTTTTCACAAGTTAGACATGCGTATTTGGTTCATTACATTGTCATATTCCTGCTGCAGCAGCTTGACATCATCGCTCTTACGAGGGCTGGCAATCCGGGCCGCTAACTCAGCGCCCCGCATCTTCAGCAGCAGCTGTTCGATGGGGAACTGGCCGCAGTCATTATTTTTATTGGCTTTGTCAAGCCATTCCTGATACTGCTGATACCCATCCTCCAAAGTAATAAGCTGCTGTTCTGAAATAGCTATTATCCTGGTAGCCGCTTTATAGATTAGCTGACGGTCGTGGCTGACATACAAAATGGTCCCCGGGTAGTCCAGCATCAGTTGCTGCAGCGCATCAGTTGAGCCGATATCGAGATAGTTACTGGGCTCGTCTAATAAAAGCAGATTGGCACTCGATAACAGAAGCCTGGCCATCGCTAATTTTACCCGCTCCCCACCACTGACAGCACCTACTGTCTTTTTCAGGTCGGTGCCTTTAATCTGCAGACAGGCCAACATGTTGCGGGCAGTGCTTTCCGGCTGGATGCTATTGCTCGTGACTGTATCCAGGACGGTACGATCGGGATCCAGGTTCTCCAGTTCCTGGGCCAGGTAGCCAAGCTTTGTTCCTGGGGCTATAGTAAAAGCATCATCTTCTGCCACCAGCAACCTGAGCAGGCTGGTCTTGCCACTCCCATTTGCACCTACCAGTGCAGTCCGGCTTCCTTTGGGAATGATAAAACTACTCGATTTCAAAAGACATAAAGAACCAAAACTAATGTCAAGCTTATCACATTTAACCAGACACTGGGCAACCGGTTGTAACAGAGGATTACAGTGAAACTTCACTTTTACTTCTCCAGAAGGTCGTTCACAGGTCTTCAACCGCTTAATCCTAGTTTCCAGGGCCTTGGCTGAGCGAGCTAATTTTTTCCTGACCTCACCCGATTCCCGCTTATGCAGCCGGGCTTCGGAATTGCCCATCCGCTTGGGCGCCTTACTTATACTCGCTGTTTTCTGCCGCTTTTGCCTTAAAGACTCCACCAGCCTGGATTTCTCATTTTGATACTGCTGGTAGTTAAGCCAGGCCCAATCCCGTTCCCTTTTTTTGTTCAGCAGGTAGTATTGATAATTGCCTCGATAGTTAGTGACTCTCCCACTTTCAATCTCAATAATACGATTGCACACCTTATCAAGCAGCTCCCGGTCATGGGAGATAATTAACAGGGTGCCTTGGTACCTGAGGATCTTTTTTTCCAGGAGCTTAATACCATTTATATCCAAGTGGTTGGTTGGTTCATCCGCGAATAGCAGTGGCTTATCGCAATCGAACGCCGACAATAATATCGTTTTCGATTTTTCGCCGCCACTCTGATACGGTTGTAATTCTATGTTACTATCAGCAGTGAACTGGCGAATATAGAAGAAATCCGCATATCTCCGGCATATTCCTTCATCAGGTTCCACAACCCCGGCCAGGATATTCATCAGGGTGGTTTTACCGGAGCCATTCTGCCCCACCAAACCAATTCTTTCATGAGCATGGATTTCCAAATTATCTATGGTTAAGATCAGCCGCTCACCATAACTCTTCTTAATGTTGACAGCTTCTAATAGCAATAAAAAGACCTCCTCTGGTTCACAGAGAAGGTTATTCCCTAATGGCATACATGCTAAGTTGTGGCCGTTTAGAGCAAAGACTAATGCACGATTATTTTGGGAAATAACCTTTTCGGAACAATATTAATAGTGCTGCTAGTTGGGCAGCCACCGTCTAACGTTGCATTCCAAAATCAGTTACTTCCTCATCAAATACGCACCTATAGCTTTCTCTAAGATAAATTCACGATAGTATAAAATACCTTTCATGTCAAGAAACCGGTACTGGAGATGGTAGGAAAAAGCTCCGCTGTTCGCATCAGCACTTAACTGTAAAAGTAGCTGCTTTGCTTTATACTGGTTTCCGTTCAGTTGTGTATACCAGGCCCACCGTTCCCAAACCCGTATGCAGCCCAATCACCGGGCCGATTGAGCATATGCCGATGGGACACTTATGTTTTTGGGATAATTTGTCCTTTAGCTCTATGGCTCTTTGCGGAGCATTAATCTGGTGAATGATAATTTCCTTTAATCCATATTGCTGGGCGTCGGCCTCCAGCAACTTCAGTATGCGGTCAATGGCCGCCGAGGTGCCGCGGGTTTTTCCCCACAGATGAGTCATGCCGGTTTTCATATCCACGGTCAGAATGGGGCGTACTTTTAGAAGGGTACCCAAAAGAGCACTGGCCGTACCGATGCGGCCTCCCTTTTTCAGGTATTCCAGGGTTTCCGGCACAAAATAAAAATGCACCCGGTCACGGATATCAATCGCGGCCTGTACTGCTTCATCCAAGCTGCTGCCGTTATGGGCGCTCTGAGCAGCTGCCAATACCTGCAATCCCAGCGCCATGCAGTTGGTCCGGGAATCCAAAATCTCAATGCGACCGGCCATTTCCTGCTCCAGCTGCTGCTTAACACTCAACGCGGTTTGGTATGTTCCACTCATGGCTGAGGAGATGAAAATAGCCAACACCTGATCCCCGGACTCGATGATGTCTTTAAAAATTGTATATACTTCACCGCTGGATGGTTGAGATGATGTCGGTATTTGCCCGGTCTGCTCAATCTTACGATAAAAATAATCGTAATCGACCTCTGTTTCCACAAACGATTCATCGCTGAAGTGTACGCTCAGCGGTATAACCTGGATATCCAGCTGTTCCTGCCAAATTGGATCAATATAAGCTGTGCTGTCGGTTATTACTTTTACAGCCATCCTTACGTCCCCTTATAAGCTTTTGCCATCAACCATATCTTCCCTCTCCTAATTCTTTCATATTGTATTCAGGTCGGCAAGGACTTACAAAGATAGACATAAAAAACGGAGGAGCTCTGGGATTCCCCAGAACTGCCTCCTGTGAATTTTTCTATTGTAATACAGAATTCTTAATAGAACCTAAATAAAACCGGAAATATAAACGCCACTATCGCGGTCCATCCCAAATAAACGTATAGATAGCCGGTTTGCCATTTTTCGAGCTTGGCAAAGTTATGTTTCTTTCGAAAATACCCGGTATATAGCCAGGCCAGCCCGGCCAGGTTACCCAGCAGAGCCAGGTTTTCACCTAAAGCCGCCAGCTTGTTGGGAGTAATCCCGAAGGTTGACAAACGGAAAAGTATGGCTGACAAAGCAATCCCGTCGATAACCAGTGCCACCAGGATAAGGGCCAGGTTTAAATAATCAAACAGATTAGGGGGCTGGTTTACGTCGCGGGCGGAAATAACATATAGAACCAAACCCAGCACCATAGCCAGCATAAAATCAAAGCCGATTAAAAATTCTCTTTCTATAAACGGGCTGCGGCCAGTGACTGCAATTACCCCAAGGAAGACGGTCATAGTTATAAGAAAGAGAGGACTGAAGATTTTGGCCAAAATAGGGGCGAAATTTTCCACTACGCTTCTCTTCGCCTCCACCAAATAAACCGTAATCATGGCCGCCGCACAGCCCCCATAGATTATTAAATACTCTTCCATGAACCTTTCGGTGTCAATATTTATCGCTTCAAAGATAACCTGGGTAAATCCGCCCAGTACCATGACCCCGGCCATCACCAATACACCATAAATGAAAGCTTCACCGCTGAAGCGAATAAAATTCATCCGGCCTTGGCTCTCCCGCCATCCCCGGCCGATGTATGCTGCCCCCACTACCAGCCACAAGAATAAGGGGAGGTGCAGACCACTCAGGTAAGCAGTGTTATGGGGTTCAAATGACGGGTAAAGGTTAATAATAACAGCCGCAACCATGAAAATACCCAGAATAGAGATCCAGACCTGGCGGCCAGCCTGTCTTTTAATCAGGAAAAAGACGGCGATAAAAGGCAGGATAAACATGCTCAGGTTTTTTACATAAAATAGTTCCGATCCCTGGCTGGAAAATCCTAACCCAAACAATTCCGGGATTTTGATCGCGGTGCCGGCCAGCAGGGCAAATATTACCACCAGCGTAATGTCACGCCGGTTCTGCTGCCTCGACTTTGGATCCACCGGATCGATATACAGTTGACGCCATAGGTTATCGGTATTTACCTTGGCAAACTCATGGGAGATGGCATCGATTTTCCCCAAACGCTTGACGCTGATTAGAAATGATTCATCCGGAGCCAGACCGGCGTTGGTTAGATCCTCGATCTCATCGCGTAAATGATTTTCCAGTTCACGGATATCAGATTCCGTAAAATTGCCGCGAGCCCTTAAATGGTTGCTCCACGACTGTATCTGTGCCTCCAAGTCAAACATACTGACCCTCCTTGTTAACTAGCTCTCTTCACTCCAGCTCTTGTTGAGGGCTGAATGAACCATTTGCCATTGCTTCTTTTGCTGCTCCAATTCCTGCCGCCCGCGCTCCAGAATCCGGTAGTATTTACGCTGCCGGCCTGCCTCCGATTTAAACCAGTAAGATTCAATCATCTGCTGTTCCTCCAATCGGTGTAATACGGGGTAGAGCATACCTTCAGTCCAAACCAGCTGGTTTTCGGACATCTCCTTGACACGTTTGATGATCGCATAACCATAGCTATCATTTTCTTTGAGGATAGCCAAAATCAGAGGGGTGGCTGAAGCCGCAATCAGGTCTTTGGAAATGTTCATGCAATCCCCCCTCTTATACCTAATAGTTCTATGTATGTATTTTATATTATGCCTAGCAGTTCTATGTATGTCAATAAAAATTTATTTGGCTTCCGGTAAATCCTTGAGGTCAATTTCATATATGTGTCCGTTGAATAGAGAATCCAGGATACTCCGGGATATCTGCCGATCCACTTCCCAGTAACTAGCCCCGGAAAACGGATCGGCATAGGCACGTCCGGGTAAGGTCTGGGTCACTAGGTCGTCATCATTCAGCGTAATCAGTATATTCGCCAGGTATAATATGTCGGTGAAGGAAAGATTGGTTTGAACATTCTCTCGTAGAGTGGCCAATAAATCGGGTATCTTTTCAATGGTATCCGGCTGCAGGATCTGGTGGACCAAAGCTCGGATCAATTTCTGCTGACGTTGGGTCCGCCCGATATCTCCATCTATTCTTCCCCGATAACGTGCATATTTGAGGGCCTCCCTACCTGTGAGACGGTGATAGCCTTTGGTAAGATAAATCCCGGAAGCCGGGCTGGAAAGGTTAATATCTACATCTATATATACCCCGCCTAATAAATCTATTATTTTCTCAAATCCCGAAAAGTTAGTCATAACGTAATAATCAACGGTTGTCCCCAATAATTTGCCCACTTCTTTACAGGTAGCGTCCGGCCCTTGTAATTGGGTCACCATATTGATTTTTTGGCTTTTATTGGGTGATGATATTCTGGTATCACGAGGTATCCAAACCAGGGCGGCTTTGTTCAGGTCACGGTTTAAGCTGGCCAAAATAATGGTGTCACTGCGGGCATAGACTTCATCCGGGCGGGCATCGATCCCCAGCAGCAGTATATTAATGGGCTGTCCGCTTTTTATCATCTCTCGTACCGATAATGGCAAAACCCTCCCTATATTCAAAAAAACTATGATAACCATAAACAAAATGGCTATTAGGGCAACTTTGCGCCTCTCCATCAAAGGTATTCCTCTCGACTGGAAATACTAATAATAGCTATGCCAGGATTCTTTTCGATATTCAAATTCGGCGATCCGGGAGAGAAAAATACCAAAAAAAGAAACGACTCGGTCCAAATGTGGATTGGATCCCAAGTCGTCAATTTTTCTCAAGCCTATGGCTTCCTAGTTAAGTTTTAAGTTCTTTTTCGGCTCTTCATCCAGTTCCCCGGCCTGAGCCCGCTTAAAGCTGTTCATCGCCTTTCCTATAGATTCCCCCACCTGGGGTAGTTTGCCGGGGCCAAATATAACCAGCACCACCACCAGAATGAGTATTAATTCCCAGGGGCCTATGTTTCCAAACACTGTTGAACCTCCTTAACATTTGTGCTGTAGCCAGATACAGGC
>JAXDBN010000271.1:0-3225 GCA_034678805.1 Syntrophomonadaceae bacterium | reverse complement strand
TAGCCCTGGCTTCAGTCCTGGCTATGCAGCCGGAGATATTATTGCTGGATGAACCTACCTCCCAACTGGATCCCATCGCCGGTGAGGATCTTCTGACCATGGTCCGGCGTTTAAATGAAGAAAATGGTCTTACCGTGGTCCTGATCGAGCAACGCCTGGAACGATGTTTTCATCTGGCGGACCGGATACTGGTCATGGATAAGGGCCGGATAGTTTATGACCACCATGATCCTGAGGCTGTGGCGCACTGGGCAGTTGCCCACCGCAGCCGCTTCATTCCCCCCCTGGCCAGGCTTTTTGCCAGCGCCGGCTATCCGCAAGTACCGGTCACGGTCAAGCAGGGAAGGTCTCTATTGCGACACCAGCAGCTGCCGGAACGCGGGGCTGGCCCCCAGCCGTCTCTACCGGCCGGCAAAAAGGCAGTAAAGGGCGCCACCCCCAAAGATGTCCTGGTTGATATTCAGCATGTATGGTTTTCTTATCCCGACGGAGAAGAGGTTTTGAAAGACATCATGTTTACCATCAACCCCAGTGATTTCATCGTCTTGATGGGTGAAAACGGATCCGGCAAAACCACCCTTATTAAGAATATCAATGGCTTGCTTAAGCCCGGCCGGGGGCAGATTAGAGTCGGAGACAAGGACATAAGGAGGTCATCGGTGGAAGAAGTGGCGACCATGGTAGGCTATTTATCCCAAGACCCCAACGACTACCTATTCTTGCCCAGCGTTAGGGAAGAGTTGACTTTTACTCTAAAAAACCTTGGTTTGGCCGATGGGGGCATCAGCCGGCAAATACTCAGCCAGCTGAGATTGGATTCCCTGGCTGACCGTAATCCCCGCGATCTTAGTACCGGGGAGCGCCAGCGGGCCGCCCTGGCTTCAGTGCTGGTCAGCCAACCGAAACTATTGATGTTGGATGAGCCTACCCGAGGTCTTGATTATGCCTTGAAGGATGAATTGGGCAACATTTTACGGCAGTTGCAGTTGCAGGGGACTGCGGTTCTGGTGGTCACCCATGACGTGGAATTTGCCGCCGAATACGCTGAAAAGATCGTGCTGATGGCCCAAGGCACGATAATTGCCCAGGGAGATAAGTGTGCCATGTTATCCAATTCCACTTTCTATTCACCCCAGGTGAGCAAGTTGTTCAACAATTTGGTTGACGGGGTGGTAACCCTGGAGCAGGGTCAGGCTGTCTTGGCTGAAGTCATGGCTCTAAACCAATGTCAAACCCCTTCGGTTTGAGGACCACGGAATGGATCCATTTCTAAATGAGGAGGAAAGCAGGATGAGAAAGATCAAGAAGTACCTTTGTATGGTGATTGCGCTCATGATGATTTGTTCCGCCAACCTATCGGCGGTAGCAGCGGTGTCTCTCCCCGAACAGCAGGCCCGGCAAAGTATCCGCCAGGCGATTTCCTATTTTCACAATATCCAGAATCCAGACGGGGGTTTTCCGGCCCAATCAGGCCGTAGCAGCAACATGGCCCTGACCTGCTGGGTTGTTTTGGCTCTTGCCGCGGCCGGCGAAAACGTAGTGGACAATAGCTGGGCGCCGCAAGGTCATAATCCGGTTGATTTCATCCGCAGCAGCCAATCTTCTGGCGAAACAACCGATTATGGCCGCTTATTGCTGGCCTTGTCGGCCGCCGGACAGGAACCGATACACCAAAATACCGATCTGGCCGCCAAACTGGTTTCCCTGCAGCAGACCAGCGGCCAGTTCGCCCAGCCTGACAAGGGCGAAAGAGGATTCATTAATGCCCACATGTGGTCGATCCTGGCCCTGGCCTCCGCCGGGCGTCAAATCCCCCAGGCGGACCAGGCTAAACAATGGCTATTGCAGCAACAGAATAATGATGGCGGATTCGGTTGGATAGAGGGTTCCCCCAGTGATGCGGACGACACCGGCGTTGCGATCCAAACGCTGGTCGTGCTGGGGGAAGACCCGGCTGTCTCCGATTCAATCCACAAAGCTTTGCAGTATCTTAAAAGATGCCAGACCAATGAAGGCGGCTTCACTCCAGGCGACGAATGGATGGGCAGCAAAGCCAATGCGGCTACAGATGCCTGGGTCATTCAGGGTTTGATAGCGGCAGGCCAGGATCCAGCCGGAAACGAATGGACCATCAATGGTAAAAACCCGGTGACCCATCTGATAAGCCTACAAAACGGAGATGGCTCATTTAACTGGACCACCGGAGTCAGTTCCTCTCCGGTTACCATGACTGCTTATGCGGTAATAGCCTTGGCCGGCCAGCCCTTTCCCGTCCAAAGCGTTAATGGCCCGGGACCGGTCGTAAACCCAGGCCCAAGGAGCTTTTCTGACCTGCCCACAGCTCATTGGGCTTATGTTGAGGTCATGGACCTGGTTAACAAGGGTGTATTGAGCGGTTATCCCGACGGGACTTTTAGACCTGACCAGACGGTCACCCGGGCAGAATTCACCAAGTATATATTAGGCGGTTTAAATCAGTTGGATGACAGCCTGAATGGTATTCACCAGTTCCCGGATGTTTTACCGGACTATTGGGCCTATCATTATATCTTGCTGAGTGCCGATAAGGGCTATATCGCAGGGTTCCCCAACGGGACTTTTCAACCCCAAGGGGAGATAAGCGGGGCTGAACTGGCCACGATTCTGGTCAAGGCGCTGCCGGCTGATAAAAAAACCTCGTTGCCGACCGGTGCATTCTGGTACTCGGGCTATGTTCAATTGGCTGCCCAAAACAGATTACTGTACCCGGGCTTCCAGCCCGAATCGAGCGCTACCCGGGCCCAGTGCGCCTACAGTGTTGATCAATTGCTCCGGTTGACGCCCCAAAGGTAAAGGTGTTGAAAATGATGGATGGGCAAAGGTGAGGAATGGATATGAAGCGATTCCGGCTGGCCGGCATTGTCGCCGCGGTCGTCCTGTTACTGGCGTTCAGCATCAATGCTGACAATCCGCTCTATGACATCAACTGGGCTTTGTTGTCGGTCATCATCCTAGGGTTGGCTATGATAGGATTCTTCTGGCGCTTTGAAAGAAGCCGGGCCGGTTCCAAGGAAATCGCCCTCATCGCTACCATGGCCACTTTGGCAGCCGTAGCCCGGGTTCCCTTCGCGGCCATAATGAGTTTCCAGCCCACCACCTTTATGGTGATGATCACCGGTTATGTTTTCGGCCCCCAGACCGGTTTCATAACCGGGGCGGTGGCGGCTTTAGTCTCCAACTTTTTTC
>JAXDBN010000270.1:0-3519 GCA_034678805.1 Syntrophomonadaceae bacterium | reverse complement strand
GTCTGTCTATTATATTATTCCGTAGGAGGTGGGCATAATGGAGACAAAACAAGAGTATTGGGAAAGTCTGGCAGCAGTCAGCTTCTTCCTGGTTGCTACCGGAGCCATGATGTTTTTGGTACTGGCGTCCCTAGATCTATTGGGTGCTAAAATCGCTGCCGATATAAACGGATGGGGCAGCCTGGCTGCTGTAGCCTGTGCCGCTGTGGGCGGATTATGTTTGATGGTGGAGGCCGGCAACAAAGCCAAAGCATATCTGATCGTAGCCAACCCGGCTTCGATGGCCAGCCGCAACGCGATCATGATGACCCTGTTAATGGGATTAGCGTTTGTTTATGCGACCTTCTTCTTCGGGTTTATTCCCTGGGCGGGTTTAACCACGCTGAGGTTGTTGGTAGCTGTAGTCGGTATAATTGTTGCCCTGCTGGCGGTGGTTGTTCCTGCTCTGGAATTAGGTGAATCACGGGGCAGAGGTTTCTGGAATGCCAGCGGATTGATCCCGGCCTTTTTAATTACTTCCCTGGCCAGTGGTACGGCCGCAGTTCTAATCGTCGCCGCGATTCTGGGATTGGCCCAAAATCCGGTTATAGCGAATATAGACAAAGTCCTGTTTGGATGCCTGGTTTTGCAGTTGATTACAGTACTGGGTTATGTCAAAGGTATGCAGCATTCCGGTGCCAGCGAAGCTAGAACTGCCGCCCGGAATATTCTGGAGGGTGAATTCAAATCCAGCTTCTGGGGCTGCGTTATCGTAGCTGGTACCATTATTCCCATAGCCTTGTATTTATCAGCCAGCCTGGTGCTATTGATTGCCAAAGCTGTCTTGATCCTGGTTGGAGGGGTTTGCTTCAGAAATATCTTCTTGGCCGCCGCCGTTCGGAAAGCACTTCCCGGCGAAGAAAACGAATGGGTCAACCGCGAAGAGGCTGCTCATTTCGCTGCCATGCTGGAGAAGCGCTGGCAGGAAAAAGCGGAATGGCTGTATCCCAGTAAATAATCACGATTTTGACTAAGGTGAATGAAATGGAAACTATGATTCGATATGCATACCCCGAAGATGAAGAACAGCTAAGAGATTTATTGGTCAGTTATGATATGGACCTGGCCGGTGACATTGAAGAGCATGTGGTGGCCCAACTCGGTGATCAAATAATTGCCGGGGGAATGTTATCCCGAATAGATCATGATCTGTTTCATTTGGAGGTTTTTGCCGTCAGTGACCAGTGGCAACGGACGGGGGCAGGCCGCCTGCTCCTGTCCAGTATGGTCGAGAATCCCTGGTTGTTCTGCCATGATACATCGCCTGTGCAGATTTTTAAGATAACCACCGTGGCCCGCGGTGATGCGGTTCCGTTCTACATCCACTGCGGTTTCCAAACTTGCAGCTTTCCGGAACTGATATCACCTTACGATGAACAATGTCAGGCATGCCCCAACCGGGAAGGTTGCCAGCCGGTACCTATGATTTTTCGAAGAGGTAACATGATATGAAACACGCAATCATTGTTTTTACCAAGGTCCCCGAAGCAGGGAAGGTTAAAACCCGGCTTACCGAAGACCGGGGCGGGATATTGACTCCCCAGGAAGCCAAGGATTTCTACGAGGCTTGTCTGCTGGATACACTCGACGTATGTATCTCGGTGAATAAGGCTCACGTATGGATCTGCTACAATCATGATGGCGATAGGGATGAACTAAATATGCTTATTACGCGCTTGAAACGAGCCAACCGGATTGCCGGGATATTTCCAGACCGGGGCGGAACCTTTGATGAATGCATGCAGTACGCTGCCGACTTTCTATTAAGGCCCGGACGGGAGGAAAAATTGGCCGAGAGCATATTGATTGTGGGTGGTGATACGCTGGGGCTGCAACCGGATACCTTAAGCAAGGCCCTCGAAAAACTGGAAAGGTTGAGCGAAGCTGCTGCTGGTCAACCGGCAGTCGATCGCAAAGAAAATTCCCGTATGCATATCGGTGCTGGCATGGTGGTAAGTGCTGATCAGGAAGGCGGCTTCAATATAGTGGGTTATACCTGCAATACACCCTTTGACTTTCGCAGTGTGTTCTACAATCAACACGGTGTTACCGCTCTGGAAGGCCTGGCGGAAAAAGCCCGGCAGAATCGAATTCCTATTCTGCCTTTAGACGTAGCGTTTGACATTGACCTGCCGGTCGATCTGGGCAGCATGATACCGGTTTTAAACGTACTGGAACAGGGAGCGCTTTATGACCCGGGATTAATGGTCCCGGAGCGAACCATAGCCTTCCTGCGGGATATGGGACTGCAGTCAATAGCCGAACCGGTGGCTGGCTGGAATTAAGTTGGTCCCTAAAACGATGCATTTTACCAGGGTTGATTCCTGAAACAATAGACAATTAGAACCATCACCTACAGGAGAATAAGCCATGAATAAGATGGATAAGCCAGAGGAATATTCGCAATTCTGCCGTTCGTGCAATCATTTTGGATTTTGCGAGGTATTTTGGGGCCCGGACTGCAAAAGACAGGGGGGAACCAAGACACCCAGGATGAAGAGCAGCACCCTTCCCAGCGAAAAAATTGATAAAGCAGAAGTAAAATCCTATCCCAAAAGGACCAGGCATCGAAATTTCCTGGGAACTGAGATGATCAGGACCAGGGTTGTAGCCTGGTAGGCGTTCAGCCTTAGAATTTGAATTGGCGGAGTGATTAAAGTCATGGCAAGCTTTCAGATACTTGGAACCAGTGCCGGCCCTGGTGTACCTGCTTTTTACTGCAACTGCCCGGGGTGCCTGGAAGCCAGGAAAAATCCGCAATTAGCCCGCACCAGGACCAGCGCCTTTGTGGATACCGGGAGCAACAAAATATTGATTGATGCCGGTCCTGACATACGCAGCCAGATGATCAGGGAGTCAATTTCTGAAATTGATACCATTTTCCTTACCCATTGGCATGCTGATCATTACAGCGGCCTATGTGAGTTCGAGTTTTATGTCAGGCTCCACAGGCAGGAGCCCGTGAACCTGTTCATGCCCGCCAGTGCGGTTGAAGAGTTCGAGCACACCTATCCTGATCTGGAGGGTATCTTCAGCATTATACCCTGGAGATACCACCATGAATATACCTTTGCGGACGTAACCATAACCCCGCTGCCGGCTAATCACGGCATCGAGACGGCTGGTTTCCTGGTGGCATCCGATAAGATCAGAATTGCCTATTTCCCGGATACTGCTGGCTTGCCTAACGCATCTGCTTTCGCCTTGCAGGGAGTTGATTATTTATTCTGTGATGCTACTCTCCATGGCGAGAACTGGTTTCCTGACAGCCATATGACGGTGGAACAGGCGGTAGCCTTGAGTCATGCGGTCCAACCTAAAAAGACATTTCTCACCCACCTGGCCATTCACTATAGTGTTCCGGTGACCACCGCTGAACTAATGGAGGAGTTATCCGGTGAACCTGATATCGGCATCGCCTATGACGGGTTAACGGTAGAACTGGGCTGATTCTTTCCCAGGATGCATTGGGTGATGTTT
>JAXDBN010000269.1:0-22269 GCA_034678805.1 Syntrophomonadaceae bacterium | reverse complement strand
CGTTGTGAACTAGAAACCCATTTAACTTATATGTGATGACGTGGTATTATGACCAAGCCATCCAGCATTGATCGTAGTTTATTACCAATAGGGATACTGTGCCCGCTCTAGGCAGTCAAAAACCTTAGGCGTCGGCTTTCAGGACTACCTTGATGGCGTTGTCGCGGCGTTCTTCAAAGATATCATATCCCTCGGCAACCTGTGACAGGGGCAGAGTATGGGTGATAAGAGGTTTCATATTGAGTTTGCCTTCTTTGATCAGGTCGATCAGCTCAGGTATCCGATTGGCATTGACCAGACCCATCTTGATGGCAATATTCTTTATCCAGAGTTTATTCATTTCCACGACTTGGGGTTTTTCGAAGACGCCGATCAAAGAAACGGTGCCGCCGGCTCTGACTCCGCCGATGGCTCCTTTGAAGGTGGGCTCGAAACCGTTGGCTTCGATGGTGACGTCAGCACCGCGGCCGCCGGTCATATCCTTAAGGGCCTGCACAACGTCGACTTTGTTGGGATTCAGGCCGTAATCGGCCCAACCCTGCTTCTGGGCAAATGCCAGCCGGGAATCATCGATGTCCACCGCCACGACCCGAGCCGGTCCCCACAGGCGGGCAGTAGCCATGGCGCACATTCCGACCGGGCCGGAACCAAATACCGCTACCGTATCGCCAGGTTGGATGTTGCCGTTCTCAGCGCCAAAATATCCGGTGGAGAGAATATCCCCGACGAACAGGACATCTTCATCGGTGAGATTATCGGGAATCAGGTGCATTCCGGAATCGGCGTAGGGCACTCTCACGAAATCAGCCTGGCAGCCATCGATCATATAGCCGAATATCCAGCTGCCGGTGGTGCACTGGGAATACATGCCGCGGCGGCAGTAATAGCAATCCATGCATTGAGTAACACAAGATACGGCCACCTTGTCGCCTTTTTTATACTTGCTTACCGCCGGTCCCACTTCTTCAACGATTCCGCAGAACTCGTGGCCGATGATTCTGCCGGGCTCAACTTCGGGCATTCCGCCGTGGCGGATGTGTTTGTCGGTTCCACAGATGGTGGAAGTGGTGACCTTGACGATAGCGTCGGTTGGTTTTGTGATTTGCGGCTTGGGTACCTGATCAAGACTCATGTTTTCCGGGCCGTGATAAACAAATGCTTTCATAGTGTCTGCCATTAATTAAATACCTCCCCATTAATTTAGATAATTCGAACAAGTCCCTGGTTCTATTAAACGGGATCTCAATTGTGGTTACCGATCTCCCCCCTCCCATAAAAAAAGACCACAATTTTCGTCTCCCGCTCGGGATCTAAAAACAATGGTCTATCTTGGAGCAACATTATAGTTTCCCCTTGATCCACCTTATTCAGTTAAAAACAAGACTATTGTTCGGTCAGCATGCGGTCAAAGATCACCACATGCATCCAAAAATCGTTTTCCGCTTCGATCATATAGGTCTGATGAACGGCTTTGGCGTTAAAAAGCTGTTCAAAATAGGGTAAATTGTCTATGGAATGCTGTTTGGCCACTTGCATGCGGGCCGAATTGACCACATCCTTGCCGGCCGCCGTAGCGACGATGTACTTTTCCGGGTCGGTCAGGAAACCTTCCCCCCGGATGATCAGGGTGTCTTCCCAGATCATGATCCTGGTATGATCGACTCCTTTGCCTAACTTGGCCTTGAAGTATTTTTCCATGTAGATCTTCAGTTCATGCTGCAATTTTTTCCGTTTCCGATCATTGAACCGCTCATAATCGTCAAGTTGGATTACCGATGACATAAATGTCTCCCCCTCATTTATATCCCGTATCAGCTGTTCTTATTACTCTTCTCAAAATGATAAATACCAATATTACAGGACTTAGAGTCGCCCCTAAATCATGGAATATTGGTATGTTATTGGACAACCGAACTGGTTTCCCTTTAATCCACCAGGCTATTAAATTGCGCTTGAAATAAATATTACAAGTCACATTATACAGGCTTGAAAAAAATGTGTCAAACAAAATTTTGGAACGAAATCAAGTGTGTTTCCCCTAATTTCGACAAGGAAACAGTGCAGGAGAAACGCCCTTTTTTCGGGATGAGAACAGTCGGGAAATGTATCAGGGACTTGCGGATATCATAACCAAAAAATATACATTGAATACAATTGCCGAATCCTGATGATAGTCCCCCTGAGCGCCTCCCGGAAGAATTTGTCGGGCAGGTATGGGTTGGGCTACAATGGAAATGAATCCAGATGAATCAGGTAGAAAGCAGGAGGTGGCTTAAACATGGACGGGATGCAGGAGATAGAGCTGAAACTGATACTGGCCGATGCCGGCGATTATCCCCGGCTGGTAAACGATCCTATTTTATCAGGCCTGTTCAAGAACGAACAGGTCAGGGTCATTCAATATGCCACCACCTATTACGATACTGGGGACCGGCTCCTGTATCAAAACGGCTATTCCTACCGGATCAGGAAGGCAACCGACAGCTGTACCGCGACTGTCAAGGATCAGGGCAGTCAAGGCGGCGGCCTCTTCGTGCGGGGGGAGTGGAATGTCAAGCTGAAGAGCGATGCGCCCAGCATCGAGCCTTTCCTCGGCTTACCGGTGGGCAGCCGGCTGGAATCCATTCTGCAGGGCCAGGAATTATTACCCCTGTTTCGGACTGATTTCCAGAGGACTGCCATCGACCTCCGCACCGAGACCGGCAGCCTGATCGAGATGGCGGCCGATCTGGGGAGCATCATTGCCGACCAGGTTGCCGCGCCTATATGTGAAGTGGAGCTGGAGTTAAAGGACGGGGCGCCGGTAGATTTGCTCCGGGTGGGCGCAGCGCTGGCCGATATGTATTCGCTGCGGGTGGGGGATAAGAGCAAGTATGCCCGCGGTCTGGAACTGCTGGGGCTGCCTTCCCATGAAGAAACCAGCCGGCCCGCAATCGATGCAGACGCCAGCGTCGGGGAGTGCGTCCGCGCCCAGGGCATTTTCTATCTGCAGGAGGCCCTGGCCTGGCAGGAGAAATACCTGATCAGACCGGAAGACCCGGAGAACATCCACCAGATACGGGTCAAGATCCGCCATCTGCGTTCCCTGCTGTCATTCTTCAAGCCGGTTCTGGAAGGGGACCGCTATGGTGATGTTACCGACATTCTGAGAGGATTTCCCGCCAGTCTGGGTTACATCCGGGAATTGGACGTGCTGGCCATGGGCTGGCAGGAAATCATCCGTTCCTACCCCGACCTGCTGGGCAAGGCTGAACAGTTAAGCCAGAGATTGGCGGTGGAGCGGGACAAGGAACAAGCCGCGGTGTACCAGCAATTGGCCGCCGGGGTGACCACGCCGGGGCTGCTCCGGGTATGGGCCTGGTTCCTGGAGGGATTCTGGGAAGAGAATGGAGAAGCCGGCCGGCCTTTGAAGCTGTATATGGAGCAGCGCCTGTTGAAATGGCTGAAGCGCCTGGATAGGGGATTGAAGAGCACCGACTATGATGATAGGGCGTCGGTCCATGCCCTGCGTATTCAGGCCAAAAAGCTGCGTTATGTGCTGCAGAGCCTGGAGCCGGTTTTGAAGAAGAGATATCGCCGTCTGCTGCCGGTGTTGAAAACGACCCAGGATCAACTGGGTTTGATCTGCGACGCCCACCGCAATGTGGCTATTATCCAGGAATTAAACAAAGGCCGTAAAAACAACGCCCTGCAGTATGAAAGCGGCATATATATCGGTTACATGCTCAGTCAGGCCGCGGCCCTGACCCCTGCTCAGGAAGAAAGGAACTAGGCTTAAGACCGCCGGCGATTACGAAACGCCGCCGTCGGAGTGTCCTGATGCCAGGCCATCCTATAATGGCCCGCGTCTGAACCAACCGGAAGGGCATAGCCGGCAAAATCGAAGTGGCAATTAAAAATGTATAGGAATGACAATTCATGATCGATAAAACGGGTTTTGACTTTGCAGAGAGAAACGCGCTCATCCCTCTTTGCGATCTCAGCGGTCAAGCGGGCAGCTCTCCTGATCGTGGGCAGGGACTACAATTTGCTGCTGGGAAGAAGGCTTCTGGCGAGGCAAAAGGACTGCCCCCATGCCTTGAAGAGATAAGGGCGGAAGGGATGAGACCGGAACACTTCTATTTTAATCCGGCCAACGACCAGACGCCCTGGGTATACTGGAGGGGCGTGGTCTTGCTGGATTTACCCAGCCTGGCCGGCAAGATTGGGGCCGTCAAAGTGATGGCTGACCGGTTGGAGGATGAAATAAACGAGAGCGTTGCCCGGCGGGATTTCGACCGTTTCCTGGACCTGGTCGATCCCCGTCTGGCCCCGGAGTTGTTTATGGAGGTCTTCCCCAACATCCCCGACCAGGACAAGTTCCGTTTGTTTGAACGGTTATGGCGCTTTAATCAGTTTGCCCATGATATTTTCCCGCCCGATTTCGCCCAGAAAGCCTACCAGTACCGCAAGGTTACCGCCAGCCTGCCGCCCCTTGACAGCGCTGGTTATGTGGGGGTGTTTATCAGCCTGGCGTCCGGGGAGGAGCCTCATCGGGCGGAGAGGTGGACCACCAATATCAACCGGGCCTTAAGGGCAGCCAGTACAATTCCAGCCGCTCCGATTTACCGGGGGCGGGTGCATCCCGACTCCATCAACTCCTACGATGGTGACCGGCTGACCGGAAAGGTGCTGGTAAAACCGGGTACGGTGGAGGACATCCGCTCTATGGACCTGATTGACCTGGCCGATTTCGAGGCGGATATGAACAAAGCCGGCATAATGGATAGATATCGTTCCCTGGCCGGGCAGATCGATGCCGGCTGGTTCCACAAGCCAGAGGGCATCCATGCCGTTGGTCACACCCGCCGGGTGCTGCTTCTGAGCATACTGCTGGCCTGCCTGGAGAGATTCAGCCCGGCAGATCGGGATCTTCTGGCCTGGACGGCCATCTGCCACGACATCGGCCGGGAAGACGACGGCTACGATCCCGGGCACGGCCAGGCCAGTTATGCGCGCACTTGCCGGGAGTGCCTGGTGCGATGGACCGATCCGGGGGAGAAAGAAATATTCCGCTTCATCGTCGAGAATCATGATCTGCCCGACAGCAAGGCCTATCAGCGGGTACAGCGCTACCAATTGGGGGAGATGGACCGCACCTTGCGGCTGTACGACACCTTCAAAGACGCCGATGGCCTGGACCGGGTGCGCCTGGGCGACTTGAATCCCGATTACCTGCGTACCACTTCCGCCCCTCGCCTGCTGCTGGTGGCCCATCAGATCTATTTTCAGCCTGACTGGCTGGAGCGGCACACCGGTTGGTGAGATAGGGGTACATAAATGCGGGTAGACATTGGAGCCAGCATAATCGAATATACAATCGACTACAGCCGCCGCAAAACCATGTCCATCACGGTCAAACCGGACGGGACCATACGAGTGGCAGCCCCAAAGGGTACCGCCGCCAAGACAGTGCAGGATTGGGTGGCCAGTAAATCAAAATGGATCGCTGCCAAGCTGGCCGAGGTCGAAGTGGCCAACTGCCAAACGGTCCAGCGCAGCTACCAAACCGGCGAGGAATTTTCCTACCTGGGGCGGCCGATGAGGCTGGAGTTGTTATATCATACCCAGCCGACCAGAACGATGCTAAGGGGCAGAGAGGGCCTTATCCAGATTACCGGCCCGGATTGCTCTCCCACCGCGGTCAAGGCAGCCCTGGAAGCCTGGTACCGGTGGGCGGCGGGCCGTTATATCCGCGCCCGGGTCGGGTACTTCGCGGCCCAGGTGGGCCGCAAGCCGGGCCGCATCACCATCCGGGAGCAGAAGACCCGCTGGGGCAGCTGCAGCGCCCAGGGCAACCTCAACTTCAACTGGCGGATCATGATGGCCCCGCCGGAAATAACCGATTACCTGGTGGTGCATGAACTCTGCCACCTGGTCCACCTCGACCATTCCCAGCAATTCTGGAATCTGGTCGCCTCCATCATTCCTGACTATAAAAACCACAAGAACTGGCTGCGCCAAAACGGACGTCAGCTGCGTTAGCAAGGCATGGGGACGGTTCTTTTGCCTTATTATCCATCATAGGCCGCTCACTGCCTTATTAATGGCGATGACCATCATGAGCAGGAAGACCACCACATAGACCAGGGAGTAGATCAGTACCTGGTTGTATTTGACCGTGGAATCGACCGTGTAGTGGATGATGAAATAGGGGATTATGGCATAGGCCAGAGCCTGCCCGCCCAGGCGCGGCAGCCATGCAATCCCTAGGTAGCGTGGAACCAGGAATGTCACTGCCAGGATGATCAGGATGGCGATGATGGTATCGCCCCGGGCGGTGGTGAAAAAACGCCTCTCTACGAAGATATTTTTGGCCAAGGAATTTAACCCCCTATTTGTTGGTGTTGTAGACGCTGCCACTCCGAATGCGCCGAAGAGTCTTATACGAGGTCGAGATTCCTCGCCAGGCTTGGAATGACAGGAATGTCACTCATTGCGCAGCGAAGAGTCTACCACCTACCATTCTACATTTTCCGCGCCACCTTTTCCATCTAGCGGTCTTGACAGTACAGTTATAGTACCTTACATTTAAGGTATCATAATATGAGAGTAGGGGTGATGCTATGGCGTTCAGACATATTTTATTGGGGACGTTGATGGACCTGCCTACCCATGGCTACGATATGATCAAGAAGTGTTTTTCCGACTTCACCCCGGCCGATCCCAAAATGAATGAAGGCCGGCTTTACAGCACCTTGAAGGTATTGGATAAAGAGGGGTTGGTGGAACGCAGCGTGCGCCGCCAGGAGGATGTCCCCGATCAGAAGGTGGTCAGCATCACCTCCCGCGGAACCGAAGAGTTCTGCCGCTGGCTGGAGTCGAGCCAGGACGAAGAAGGTCACGCCAAGTTCGATTTTTTCACTCAGTACCCTTTCCTCACCAAAGTCAATTTTTTTAAATTCCTGCCAGAACCACAAATCCGGGAAAAGTTGCTGGAACAGCTTCGCATTTCCGGTATGCGTCTGGAGCGCTTTTACCAGGCGCAAGAAGAAATGGTGCAGAAAAAGGTTGATAAATACCGCATTCGTATCATTGAATATGGCATCGAAGTGGAGAAAATAAGGTCGGCATGGCTGCAGGACACGCTGGCCGAGCTTGGCGACGACGAATAACGGAGGCGAGGAGCGATTAATATGGACAATATGCAGATCATGAAGGAAAAAATGCTGCAGGCCGGATACATCTGTGATGACAAGGTCGCCACTGTGCTTTATCTGGCCGGAGCCATGCAAAAACCAGTCCTGGTGGAGGGACCGGCCGGGGTAGGGAAGACCGCTATTGCCCAGGCTTTCAGCCAGGTGACGGAGCTGCCCTTGATCCGGCTCCAGTGTTACGAGGGTTTGGATGAAGCCAAGGCTCTGTATGAATGGAACTACAAACGGCAGTTGCTGCATATCCAGGCCGTGTCGAACAAGAACCTGAGTGTACAACAGATCGAAGAGGACATCTTTTCTGATAATTTTCTCCTCACCCGGCCCCTGCTCAAGAGCATTACCAGTGACACACCGACAGTATTGCTAATAGATGAGATAGATAAAGTGGATTTCGAATTTGAAGCCATGCTGCTGGAGCTGCTGTCCGAGTTCCAGATCACCATCCCCGAGATTGGGACGGTCCGGGCTCATCACCAGCCCTTTGTCTTCCTGACCTCCAATGCCACCCGCGAGCTTTCCGAGGCGCTGAAAAGGCGATGCCTGTATCTCTACCTGGATTTCCCCTCCAAAGAAATGGAACAGCAGATCCTGATGCTCAAAATACCCAACCTTCCCCCAAGTCTGGCCGAAAAGGTGGCCCAGGTGGTTCGGCAGCTGCGAGGGCTGGAATTGAAGAAACCGCCCAGTATCGCGGAGAGTATCGACTGGGCCGCGGCACTGCTGTGGCTGGGCAAAGAAGACCTGGATGTGGAGACCACTCTGCAAACCCTGACCACGGTGGTAAAATACCGCGAGGATCAGGAAAAACTGGAACGGATCATATATCGCGACCGCGACCTCAATTTCCGGGCTTAAACGCCACCGGGCAAGGAGGGGTAATATGCCGGTATTGCAGTATTTACAGGCCTTTTTTGCTGATCTGCGGGAGCAGGATATCCCGGTCACCACCAGCCAGGTCAGGGATTGCTGCCAGGCCCTGCTCTTGATCGACTGGAACAATCGGGACCATTTTTATGCCACCCTGTTCACCACCCTGGTCAAGGATTACAGCTACCAAAAGGCCTTCGACGAGGTTTTCAACCGCTTCTTTAACGAATATCTGAGCCCGGAGAACCGGCGCCATTTTCAAACGGTGAAATACGAGCAGCTCTCCCGGCCCAAGGAAGTGACGGCGGTCAGTGATTACGATATCGGCATGGGCAATCCGATGGGCAAAGGCGGCACCGCGCAGGCCCCCGGCGGCAAAAAAAATCCGCTGGAGCAGGATTTCGGGCGCATCAACGCCGAGGAGCTGGCCCGCATCGAGGCCATGGTACCCTTGCTGGCCCGGCGTCTGGCGGCCAAGTTTGTCAAGCAAAGAAAACGCAATGACCAGAACCGCCTGGATTTTCGGCGCACCATCCGCAGCAGCCTGTCCACCGGGGGGATCCCCCTCAATCTGTACACGATACGCAAATACCGCGAGAAACCGGTGATCCTGATCCTTTGCGACGTTTCCGGTTCGGTCATGAACTTCAGCTGCATCTCCCTGGCCTTGATCGCCTCCCTGGAAAGATTTTTTCAGCATATCGAATCCTACGCATTCATCGATGAAGTCTCGGATATCACCGGGCTGCTCCTGTCCGGCAACCCGCTTAATTTCCGGGGCCACGTGCTGCGCAATGCCCGGGTGGTGGGGGTGACCGGCTATACCAACTACGGGCGCACCCTGGAGCAATTTCACCAGCGCTTCCGCCACCGCATAACCCGCAAGACCAGCGTCCTGATATTCGGGGATGCCCGCAACAACGGACAGCAACACGGGAGATGGGCCTTGCAGGAGATCAAAAGCCAGGCCAAAAAGGTATATTGGTTCAATCCGGAACCGGTGTCCTCATGGAATACCGGGGACAGCATCATCCACGATTATATGCCCTATTGTGATCAGGTCTTCGCCTGTCCCAACCTGGCGGAGCTGGAAAAATCGCTGGCCAAGATTTAGGAGGGATTATAAGTGAGCAAATATCGCGGGGATCGCCTGCCGCCGGTACTGTATGAGTTCTTTGCTGCCGATACCATGGTGGGGGTGGCAGCGACGGTTGATGAAGACGATTTTCCCCGGGGAGCGCCCATGTCCCAGTTCTATGCGCCTGGCGACCGGGTGCTGCTGATGGCCGTCCAGAACAAATCGGCCACTTATAAAAATGCGGTGCGGTCGGGGAAGATCGCGCTGACCTTTATGGGCGCCAACAACCTCGTTTTCACCATTCAGGGGACGGCCCGGGTGTTCAAGGAGTCCATGCAATCCAATCCCAACCTTGGAATTCTAGTGGCAGACATAAAAGAGGTAAACAGCAACGAGGCCTGTGACGTGGTGGTAACGGGCGGAATCAGCACCCAGTTTATCAGCCCGCGATGGCAGCAATTGCTGCAGACCTGGCTGGCCGAACTGCGCAGCTACACCCTGGAAGATATTATGGCGTGAGACCGCTGGGCAAGGAAGATTCACGTCATTGTTTGCAGGGCCGGTCGTTTTCTGCCGGAAAGATGGTCACTGGTGAGGCAAAATTACCGTCCCCATGCCTGGTCTAGGCGCGGATCGAGACCGGGGTGCCGGTAGGTATGTTTCGGTACAGCCATTGGGCATCCTCGGTGGCCAGCCGCACGCATCCATGGGAAGCCGGCGTCCCCAGCTTGGCCGCTTCCTCGTCTATGACCGTTCCCTGCCGATCCATGGGCACACTATGGAAAAGGTAGGTGCCCCAATCCTTGAACGACACCCAATACTGGGCGCCTTGCTGGTATTTGGAACTGAAGAACCATTCCCCCCGGTTCTGGAGCAAAAAGGTGCCGGTCGGGGTAGAGTTATTCGCCCCGGTGGAGGCGGTCCAGTCCTTGACCAGCGTATCACCGTCATAAACACGCACCTTCTGCTCGCCGACGCTCACGTCGATCTTCCAGTCCGGTGGGTTCGCACTGAGATTAGCGGGTGGGAGGTATTTGACCTCGGCCCCCAAAGCTTCGCTCACAAACCGCAGGGGGACCATGGCCCGCTGCCCGGCGACCTCCGGGGGGGCATCCAACAGGAACGCCATCCCATCGATGGTGGCCTGGTTGGAATCCAGGCTGAGCTCGATCATCTGGTCGCCTTTCACCACCACTTGGCGGCTGGTTTCATCCCAATTGACCTCGGCGCCCAGAGCCTCGCTTATAAATCTCAGGGGGACCATGGTGCGGTTGTTGGACAGATAGGGAGACTGGTCGGGAAAATCGATAGGAGTCCCATTAACGGACACCTTGATCTCGTCCCAAACTGAGGAAACCTCGATCACCGGATTGACTGTATCGGCGGCTGCGACTGCGTCAGCGGCGGTACAGGAATTGAATCCCCCGCCCAACCATAGCCACACAACCATGACCCAACCCCAAACCAACCTGCTTTTCATCGCCAGCTCCCCTAACCGCTATGTATTAAAAGACACACCAATTACAATTGTAACGATTACGGGCGGTATGACAATACGAGTATCTGGTTGTTTGTCCAAAAAAATGAACAGCCACGAGTAAATTCTATCATAGAAAAAACAAAATCCTCCGGCGCATGCAGGAGGATTATATTGATCCTGTGCAGGGTTGGCAGTTCACTGATGGGAAGGGGGTTCTTTTGCCTTAGACTATTCGAGCTCGATGGTGATGGTGGCGGCGCTGGCATCCCAGACCGCCGTCTGCCGGAAGGCCCCGGCTACCCAGGCCACGGGCAGGAAGGTCCGGCCTGCTCTTATTTCCGGCACTACATCCATGGGGGTGGGGATACCGTTGATCCATATATTGTAGCTGCCCACGAACAGTTTCACCGTGCTGCCGCCTTTGGTCAGGGTGACGGTACGGGTGGCTTCATCCCAGACGATGTCCTCATCAGTCAAGCCCATTGCGTAAGCGGCGTAACGGATCGGCACGTAGGTGCGGCTGTCCTCGATATAAGGAGCCAATTCCATTTCCCTAGCCGTGCCCCACAGGGTGTACTGCCTGGAGCCGACGGTAAATACACTTATTTTGGGGGCAGCTTTATCGACCTCAAAATGAAGCCGGTCTCCGTATCCCTCGCCCTCATCATTGACGGCATATGCCTTCACATAATAGACCACCCCGTCATCCAACCCGGACAGCGTGTATTTAAAAGTATCATTATCATCGATGCGGCCCTCGAACTTGATCTTGATCTCTTTATCCTCATAGCCGGGAGAGCCGACGTAGAACCCGAACTCCTCGACTTCGGAATCGCCTTCATCCTCGAGGGTGCCGTACAGGATGGCGTAGCCCTCCCCGGTGGAGGGTTCCCAGGTAGTTACGCGGGGCTCACCGCTGCCGGCAGCCGCCGCGGCCGTGGATGGGGAAAGGAAATACGAACCGGCAAACATACATATCAAGGCCAGCACCGGCATTCCGGCAATAATTGCTCGTTTGGATACCTGCATAATCCACTGCACTCCTTTCAATCCTGAGGCCGTTAACCATTCTGCCTGATACGCTGACATGAAAACTACCTACTCCATCAGTTTACCATTTCTATCCTTGGCCCGATAAAATATTGTGGACAGACACATAGACCGGTGCAGCCACTCGGGCCCTTTTTTATGCCTGGTTCCGACCAAGGGGTCGGTTCGTGAGCCTGAAAAGAGTGTCTAAATCTGTCATGCTGAGCGTTGATGAGATCCTTCGTCGTCGTCGGCTCCTCTGGATGACAAAACAGGTATTTTTTCAGTGGTCGCGTATGTTTTCCCAGTCGGCCACGGGCGACCGACAGAACCGCCCCCCTGGTCGGATTTGGTTTAAGAGATGATCAATGATCCCCGTGGGGAAGATTGCTGGACTGTGGTAAAATAATCCTGAAGACAAACTTGAAAAGGAGGATCATGATCATGACGAAACCAAGGAACACTCTGCTGCTGGCGTTGGCCCTGATGGTATTTTGCTTTTCAGGGGCAGACTTCGCACAGGCATCCGGTTATCTGGACGTAAACACGGGCTGGCGATATGTCACGGCCGGGGAGGATAACCAGGCAATAGGCGACATAACCATTGACTGGTCCGACCCTGATGCCCAGCACCCTTACGATAGCGAAGCCTATCCTGATGCCCGTATCGAAGTAACCGTGACCATCAATAATGCCGGAGTGGTATTCTCCGATACCGGGACCAATGAATTGACCATTGCCTTGCCGGGCGATGAGGATCCCCTGCCGGTAACCATAGGCGGGGACGAACTTCGGGTGGATGTCGATGAAGACGCATCCGGCAACATCAATACCAATATCCGGGTATACTATTATGCCGGCGGCCAATACCGGATCGATGAATCTTTTGGCAGTGCCGTGGTGGAAGTGGACAGTGGTGACGTGGTGGTCATCGATGAGGAAGATCAAACCCCTGCTCCAGTTGCCCAGCGGGTTGTAGTTTATGTCATCGGAGCCCCAACCTTCACCATCGACGGGGCAGTCACTCCGGCGGTCAACCCTTCCTATATCAGGGAGGGACGCACCTACCTGGCCATCCGGGATATCGCTGCCGGTCTCGGTATCGGCGACGCTGACATCGATTGGGATGCCGCTGCCCGGGAAGTAACCCTGACCAGGGGAAATAAGGTGGTAAAAGTCCAGATCGGCAGTTATATAATCAAAGTCAACAATGTGCCGGATGTCATGGACGCAGCACCGGAGATAAACAATGGGCGGACCATGCTGCCGGCCGCCTTCATCGCCAAGGCTTTCGGAGCTGCGGCCCACTGGGATGTTTTGGCCAATACCGTGACTATCAAGTAGGCTGAGGTACGGTGGAGCAGGAATGCCCTTATTAGATCTATGTGGCCTGGATAAGAAATAACAAGAAACCCGCCACCCCGGTGGGTTTTGTATTAAATGTGTGGGATTAAAGCGCGGTCTTGGAAAATGAAGGGCCATTGAGCCGATTTGACGAAACCTTGAAGCCGACCGATGTGACGGTTCTTCCGGCCGCCCATTAATCGTTCGAGAGAAATACCTCCTGGGAAGGTCTGGAATATTGTGGACAAATAATTTACAAGGTGCCAAAATATAATTAAACAGGTATCAACTCTGCTGTCCACTATTTTCAAGTTGTTGTAGTGTCAGGGCTTAACTCCCCGTCAGAAATGGAAAGGAGGATAAGGAATGATTGTCACAACTACGCAAACAGTGGAAAACCGCTCCATCGATGAATACCTCGGCCTGGTAGCCGGCCAGTCCATCTGGGAAGAGAAAATGGCCAAAGAGATCATTACCGGCATCGCTTCAGGACCCAGCGAGGCGGTGCCAGGGTACAAAGACCACATGACCCAGGCTCGGTTGGCCGCCATAGCGGAGATGAAGACCAAGGCGGAAAAAATGGGAGCCGACGCGATTGTCGCCATTGCTTTCGATCATCTGGTGATGCATGATGACATGCTGATGCTGTTTGCCAGCGGGACCGCAGTCAAATTGGCCGAACCTCCCCTGAGTATGTAGAATAGCGATGCCATAGCTGCCCCAATACTTATCATATCCGCCTGTGCACCGGGCTCCGTGAATAGCGGGGTCCGGTTTTTTGGTGGCTGCCGGGGACGAGAGGACACATCTATTTTGTCGAATCGGTTATTGACATAAGTTCATAATAGTCTAATAATTTAACTTAACTGTAAAGCAGGTGAGTAAGAGGGGGACGGATGCCACACATTTGTGAGCCAGCGCCATCCCGATACCCGGAACGAAGAGAGGTCTTATCATGAAAGTTGGAATAATCAGGTGCATGCAGACAGAGGACTATTGTCCCGGAACGACAGATTTCAGGTTCATCAGGAAAAAGAAAGGCGCCTTCGAGGGAATCCAGGAAGACATCGAGATCGTAGGTTTCGTTAGCTGTGGGGGATGTCCCGGCAAGAGGGCCTTATTAAGGGCGCGCGAACTTGTTAAAAGAGGAGCTGATACGATCGCTTTTGCCTCGTGTATCAAACGGGGCAATCCCATCGGCTATCCCTGTCCGTTTGCAAAAAAGATGATAGAAATGATACAGGAGGATTTACCGGAACAGATCAGGTATCTGGATTATACTCATTAATGAAAGTGCTAGAGTGGTTTTATGGGAGAATACTTGCTTATTTCGCCGCGACTAAGTTGATGTATCATAATGATTGTCATTGAAATGTGGCGATGACATGTTTATCAATATTGACCGCAGACACAAGGAGCAGGGAGATGCAGAAGAATGTATGTGGACGATAATTGTACTGGTTGTGGCATATGTGTCGATTCATGCCCGATGGAGGCTATTGCATTGGTTGAAGGTAAGGCGGTCATTGACAGGGAGATCTGCATCGATTGCACTGCATGTGCGTATGACTGTCCCTTTGAAGCGATACACGAGGAAGACTGACGCGGTTGGGATTGCACCGGTCTGGATTCCTACCAGAAGTTGAAGTCGATGGTTGGGGACAACATGGATTATTTGTCCGGCGGGCGGCAGATAACAATATAGCCTGGTATCCGGTCGGGAGAGGGCGGATGTCTTTATCAACTGAGTTTAAAATGAGATAATATGTGAGATGTCTGCTTCGCCGGATTGACGCCGGCGGATGGTTGGAAGCTAAAACTCATCCGGATAGGGGTGTTCCCTGTTGTCCAATGACGAACACATATATGAAGCCCTGAGAGATACCGGCAAGAAGATATCGGACCTGAAGGAGTTCAATATCCCGGTCATCTTGAGCACGCTCGCAGAATATGAAGAGGCGGGCGCCGATGATTCCTTCATCGAGCAGCAGAGAAACCTGCTGCGCAAAGCGTATGCCCGGCTGGATGAATTGGAGGCCAAGGCCGTGCGGTTGTTGAAGCGGTTGGGATGAACGGGCCGAGCCGGCCGTATTGGAAAATTAAAAATTTGAGATAGAAAAGCCGGCAAAGGATGCAAACGCCAGCGCCGGGCTCCGTGAATAGCGGGGTCCGGTTTTTTGGTGCTCATGATCGTTCGAATGGAATATTGTGGACAAATAAATCATTCGCTCAGTGCAACACTATAACTAAGCAGGAACTCACCAAACCGTCAAATAATTACCGATTGTTGTATCGAGGCTTGGTCCGCTATCAGAAATAGAAGGAGGATAAAGAAATGATCGTCACAACTACGCAAACGGTGGAACACCGCTCCATAGGGGAATACCTGGGTCAGGTAACCGGCCAATCCGTCTGGGAAGAAAAAATGGCCAGAGAAGTCATCACCGGCATCGCTTCCGGACCCAGCGAGTCGGTGGCCGGGTACAAAGACCACATGGCCCAAGCCCGTTCGGACGCCATCGCGGAGATGACCAGCAGGGCCGAACAAATGGGAGCCGATGCGGTCGTGGCCATGGAATTCGATCACCTGGTGATGCAAGATGACATGATGATGCTGGTTGCCAGCGGGACCGCGGTCAGACTGGCCGACCTGCCCACCAGTATGTAGCAGCAGTATCGTCAGTCGCTATGGTGAGGCATACCGCCAAATAACAAAACTGTTTGTGCCGGGCTCCGTAAATTACGGGGTCCGGCCCTTGCCGTGCGCTTGGCACGGGCGCGGTCCAACAGGTGAAAGTCCCGGGTGCGGGTTGACAGTGTCCAGCACATAGCCGAGGACAGGTGTCTCCGGCTATGGGGAACCTGAAGGAAGCCGCAGGGAAAATTCGGAACATAGCGCAAGCGAACCGAGAGAGCTGGCTCAATTCCTTATTGACATATATAATATTTGTATTTAAACTACAAAGTAGTATAAAAACTGAATTAATTGGTGATAAAGAGAAACCTGATCAGGCGGCTCTAGAAGACCAATATAGCTACGAATAGGCTAGCTAGCTAGTTTCATTGGCTGGTGAAGTTATATTTGTAAGTATATTGGTTTTTTATTTTCTTAAGGGGGGATAAGAAACATGTCATCAATTTATAGGATTTACCCTGATGAGCGTTGTATTGAATCTGAGCGAGAGTGCCGATTGGATGAAAGGCAACGCAAAAACAAGCAACATACGTTGAAAATCCATATGGAAAAATACTTCAAAGACAAACTAGGCAAGGGTCCTGAAAATACTAGAATTATCATTTTGAATGATATGCTTGTTATTCGTGGTGAAAGGTTTTTAACTGAACCGGAAAAATTTATAGTAAAAACGGATGAAGGCAGCAAGGTCATAAATCAATCCCGCATGCATGTAGCCAGGCAGCATTCAATTGATAACAAGTCATTTATTGAAAAATTGTTGGGGGCCAAAGCTATTCATGAGACGTATATGGTTGAAGCCGAAAATGATTTTTGGATGCATGTCATAGTATTTGATCGAGTCCTGGTTGATTAAATTTAATATGATAATTTGATATAGTGGCAGATATATGAGATACCGTCAGGTCGCTCTAAAATGGGCCAATATTTATTGATGAAATTCATCACGCAGATGAATGCGCAAAAATATTGGTCCTTTCTTTTTTAGAAAGGGGGTAGTAAACCAGCAAGATATTTTTCCCTGCTTCTACAACGGCGCCAATATGAAAAAACCTCGCGCAGAACCAACCTTCGTAAAATTGTTCGGAGGCGGGCAGACATGGATTGCGTCCCATGAAACCCAGATTGAGGCTAATTGGCGCCCCGCTGCCAGCGGAAAAAATACAACAATTTTAGAAAGGTGGACTCTATAATGGGTAAATTAGACGGCAAAGTAGTGGTAGTGACAGGTTCAGTTTCAGCAATACCTGGTTTTGACTCTATCGGCTCGGCAACAGTTCGGGAGGCATTGGCTGAAGGAGCAAGAGGGGTAGTTGTGTCGGACATCAATGACAAATTAGGGGAAGCTTTTGTCAAGGAATTAAATGATCAATACGGTGCCGGACACGCAGTCTATGTTCACACAGATGTATCCAACCCGAAAGATGTTGAAAAATTATTTGAAATTACCGAAAAGAATTACGGAGTGGTAGATGCAATAATGGCTAATGCCGGGGTGGTAACTGCAGAAGACTTCGATAAAGACCCGGAAGAGGTTTTGAAATCCCGCAAATTCATCCAAAGTATTAATGAAGACGGGGTATTCTATACCGCATTATATGGTTCTCGTCTAATGATGAAACACGGAACCAAAGGTTCAATCGTGATGGTTTCCAGTATCCATGGTGTTGCTGGCCGTCCAAAAGTGGTGAATGCTGAAACCGGTGAGGTTTTGATTGAACGTTTCAATTTGATCCAATATACCATGGGTAAACATGGTGTGGTTGGTTTATCAAAAGCATTGGCCTTGGAGCTGGCGGATTATGGTATACGGGTGAATACTGTAAATCCTGGTTATATTATGACCCCATTGTTCCAAGCCGCTGTAGCCGCTGATAAAAATGATCTGGCCAACCAGGATTCATTGGCAACCGAAGCATTTGATTTTGCTCAATTAGCAGCCTTACATCCATTAAGTAATGACCCGGTGAAAGACAAGGAAATAGTTCCCCGCGGTAAATATGGCGGCCGCATGGGAGTTCCTGCTGAAATTGCCAAGCCGGCAGTATTCCTGATGTCAGATGAAGCCTCCTTTGTGACAGGCCAAAAATTAGTCATTGACGGTGGTTATACGGCTAGCTAAAAACAATAGTAAGCTGCATCAAATGATATTATGCGCAGTTACGATGCGGCCAAAGAAAGAGAAATGAGTTAAGTAACCGCTTTCGAATGCTATATGATCCTCCCATCATATAGATTGGTACTGGTTCTATATCTAGGCCAAAAGACTTTTCTGCCCAGAAGGGTCTTTTGGTCTTTTGGCGCGCCCGGCACTATTTGCCCAACCAACATATGTTGATATGAATCCAAGACATCTTCCCTACACGCTACAAAAGCAGCATTTTTATCTGGAGGAAATACACCAGCTGTGTTCTCAGACTCTTCTGTCAGTCAATCAGCAATTGCATCAGTTTCCGGGTCTTTCTCTTATGATTTAAACAGCCCTGGCCAAAAAACCTGATCCCCGTGCCTGGAAAGGTTTGCTCGATAATAGCTGCGGAATAATATTTTTCTTTTTCCAGCTCTATTTCTGACCAAGTCACATCAGCAGCAGATAATATATCTGATGAGATTCCGCAGATATGGACAATACCGCTTTTTTGTATACTGGAGATATCCTTAAAAAAGGGCAGTATCAATTCTTCGGCGATATGCTGACCGTTTTTCCTGCCCAGCAATTCCAGGCTGGTGAGGGGATCACTATAAGAAATAACTTTGGCTCCAGCGCCCATTGCCAAAGTAATATAATCCAGCAGATCTGACTCATAAGTTGAAAAGAAATCCAGCAAGGCTTTTTCCCTTTTCCGCCAGGCTGAGAACGCTTTTTCAATCGGCAGCAAAATCTCAAGCAATGAAAAAAATCCGGTGATATTCAAGCCGGGAATATATCCGGCTTCATTTATCAAACCTATGGCCTTTATGATTTCCGCCAGTCTGCCCTTGGTGAAATCCATGGGGGATAATGCACATAATTCGGCGGTAGAGTTAAGATTTTTGCCCTTGGCTCTCAATCCAAAGATGTCATTATAACCGATGATTTCTGCGCCATAGGCTTCCGCCTCGGCCACGTAATCAAAGGGCAACAAGAGCAGAGAAGTGTCGGTTCCCCTTATAACAATAATCAGAACTCTAGCTCACGGACAATGGACGGATGACGGTATACACCTCGGATTCGGTTATAATGTTTTCCCAATGGTCGGTCAGCTTGACCTGAACAAATAAAGCCTCATCGCTGTCTAAATACGCCACCGGCAAGGCTGCTTTCAACAGGGTTCCGTCAACAAATTCGGTATCCACCGGGTTATCATTGACATATACAACATGGTTCTGGCAGAAATCCATGCCCTGAATCTCAAGCATATTATTATCCGGGTATAACACATTATCAACTACTACCGGACCATGTCCCAATACAAATTGATGGTTAACAATGGGTTTGTTCAAGGGGTTAAACTTGTAGACATATTCATTGCCAATCAAACAATCATATTGCAGCAGGGCATATTTTGAGCAATCCTCGGCGCTGAGATTTTCATGGTGGCGATATTGCGCTGCCGTCAGGACCGTGGAATCTTCGGCGTATAAGGTTGACAGGAAACCGGTCAAGGTGCTTCCCGTTTTCATACTATGACCTAGAATATAAGGCCCCAAAAAGTTGGCGGACAGACGCAAGTTCTGGCCGGGGGTGGAAAAATTGTCCCATACCAGGATGGGGGTACTGTACTTCTTCCAATAGTCGCTATAGGCGAAATCGTCCTCTATATCGTCCCGTATATAGCCGGCTTCCCGATAGACATCCATATCATTGCCCAACAAGGGTAAATGATCCCCCAAAAATACTACCATGGTTGGTTCCTTGATCAGCCTTACGCATTCGATCAGGAGTTCCAAAGACTTGTCCACATCAGCGATTATGTTAGTATAGTTTTCCAGAATCGCTTTGGTTTCCGGCTTCAGGTCCCCGTTTACTTTAACAGCCGCATTGGGCTTTTCATCACTGGAGTACGGCCCATGAGCTTGCATGGATACAGCAAAGATAAAATCGGGCTGGGAAGTCTGCTGCATCACATAGAGGATTTTCCGGGCTAATTCCGTATCCCGTATATAATTACCGTGGTATTCGGGATTGATAAATGACTCTTGGCTGATAAATCGGTCAAACCCCAAATATTGATAAACACTGTTACGTCTATAAAACCAATCATGGTAGGTGTGGATCGCGGTAGTCTTGTAACCCTGACTTTTCAGGATGGCCGGCAAAGCCTCCAGCGGCTTGTGGACATATTGAACATAGGGAGTTGTCCCTTGGGGGAAAAACTGAGTGGAAAACCCGGTCAAAACCTCGAATTCAGTATTAGCCGTACCCCCTCCATATACGGGGGTAAGCACGACCCCCGACGTATAGCTCTGTTGGAGGCTATGAAAATAAGGCAGCGGATCTTCGCTAAAGGAAATGCCTTCCATAACCGTAGGGTCCCAAAAGGCTTCGCTCATTACCACAATGATATTGGGGGCAAAGCCTGAATTCGTCGTATCAGCAGCCGGTTTTTCCTGATAGACAATATTTTTGATGGTGCTTTTCTTATATAATTCCGGTTCCTGAACAGCTAGACGATTAGCGTTGGCATTAAGGATAAAGCTAAGCGCCATACCATTTTCGGTATAGTTGGCCTTCTGATTCCAGTCGATCAGTTGCAGCGAGAACGCCTTTTGCAGAGAAACAGGTTGAACCAGGATTAAAACCAAAGCCAGGCTAAGCAAGGCAGTGGAAAGTTTTTGGGGGAAACGATAATATTCTTTGGGGATCAACCGGAATCCAATCCCCATTACCGCGATCAATAGGCATATAACAATAAATAATGATGCCGGCGCCGAGTTGAAATACTCAAAGTGCTGGGAAATATTAAACGCTTCCTTGCTTATTCTAAAATCCCAGGGAAGCAGAGGTTCCCCCCTTAACAAGAGTTTTTGATGGCTGACAAACCCGCCGGCGGCGAACAAAGCTGCGGACAGAACTCCCCCGGCCGCATATATTCGGCGCGGCAGTACATACAAGGTATTTACGAGCCCAAAAAGGATCGCATAGCTGACCATAAACTGGGTGGGATAATTGGAGATCCAGGCTATAGCATCGACACGGCCCCGGAGTATGATTTCGGGCAGGAGCACGCATATAAAAGGTATTATTATCAATAAGAACTTGTTTAACATTTCTTCACCTTGGCATTCAGGGTTCTAGTTAAATACGTTGTTAGCGCCGACCTAACCGACCAAATCTGACGGTGTAACCTGGCCAAGCAATGGCTGGATAAAACAATCATACCTTAAAGAATGGAAAGACGCCTCTGTTAAATGTGCTCATGCTGCCAACAGAAGCACCCGAGGCGTCGCCAATCATCACTCTTCTAAAGGTGTGCTTGGGGGATAGTGTCCCCCTGATCGCGTACCCTATTCTTTTTAAAAAACGGACGGTCTTGTTAATATGCTGATCATGGGAGCCGTTTACCAGGCTCGTTGTCCCTCGCCCGGTTACTTTCCTCAACCGGCGGTGTAGCCTTTTCCTGGATGACGAATGTTGTACTTTGCTCCCGGGATAACCATGAGCAATGGCGGTAGTACCTATTCTTTTCGCTTTTACGCCATAGGTGAATAATCCGGATATCCGATGGTTGGCCAGGTGTTTGCCTACCTCCCGATGACCTGTAATCGAATACCTGCCTAACTCCGACATGTTTCCGAGTACAGCAATACTTTTATCCTGCCCGATATTATCCAGGACATCTATCGCCGCTTTCATTGAATTGGGATTGGCATTGTAGGTATCGTCAATCAGTCTGGTTCCTTTTTTGAGGCGATAGGACCTCAAACGGTGGGGGGGACGGCGATACTCGGCCAGGCCCTTCTTAATCTGACTCGGAGTAAATCCCAGCCGATCTGCAGCGGCAATAGCGAACAGAGCATTATACACATTGTGCTCGCCCGGAATGGGTATGAAGAACTGATGGGCCGTCCCATTCAGATTAACCGCGAATCTCATTCCCCGACCAGTAAAAGAGATATTGCTGGCCCGGTAATGGGCTTCGTTCTGAATGCCGACCTTGATCACCTGGCCGTTAAAATTTCCGTAAATAAGGTTTTGGGAATTGGCATCATCAGCATTGATAAATAGGGTACCGGTCGGCTTCATATGCTGAATAATGTCCGACTTGGCTTTGATGAGTGCCTTGAGGGAACCACCGAAATTGCCTATATGGGCAGTGCCGATCATGGTGAGGATCACCATATTGGGCTGAATTATGGCGCAGCTCCGCCGCAGGTTGCCCCGGCCATGCATGCCGTACTCCAACACCGCTGCCCGGTGATGGGACTTGATGGCGCGCCGGTGTTTACGCATGTGGACGCGGTCATTGCGGTTCTTGCCTGATTTATATACTCGCCAGCGCTGCTTGAGTATCGACGCTGTCATTTCCTTGCTAGTGGTTTTACCGGAGCTGCCTGCCACTGCGATCACCGGTCTCTTTAAAACGAGTGTCTTCAGTTA
>JAXDBN010000268.1:0-9389 GCA_034678805.1 Syntrophomonadaceae bacterium | reverse complement strand
CGTTCCTCTGCCTATTTCACCAGGTCAAACAGCCGTTTATTCTGATATATCCTCTCTTTGCCCATCTTCTCCGAGACAAGAAAACCAGCCTCTTCCAGGGCACTCAGGTAATTAACCGCAGTCCGGCGGGAAACGCCTAAGCCATCGGTAATATATTGAGTCTTGGTGTAGAATTCATAAAACAGGAGGTCAACCAGCTCTTTGGAGTAAATCTTGGGGAGCTTTTCTCTGATATCAGCGGTCATAGCCTCTACTTCAGCGTTGATCCGTTTGACCAGGGCCAATGTATTCTCGGCGGTTTCCTCAATACCGGTAAGGATATAGACTACCCAGTCCTGCCAGTTGCTGTCGGTGCGGACTTCCTGCAACAGCTCATAATAAGCAGTTTTGTTACGGATTATATACCGGCTTAAATACAAGATAGGGCTGTCCAGCAGATCCTTGAGGATTAGATACAAAACATTGACGATACGACCGGTCCTGCCGTTGCCGTCATAAAACGGGTGGATGCTTTCAAATTGGTAGTGGATCACAGCCAACTTGATCAGGGGGTCAATCCCATCGAAATCTTCATTGATGTATTTCTCCAGGTTGGACATCAAATCCAAAATCTGCTGCTCACCGCTCGGGGGGGTGTAAACCGTTTTACCAGTGGTTTCATTCCGTAAAACGGTACCGGGAAGTTTGCGAATACCCGCTCGGTTATTTTCGATATGGGAGTGTATATCGATAATCATGTTGGTGGTCATCATCCCGTATTGTTTGACCTGCTGGAAGCCATACCACAGCGCACTCCGGTAGCTTACCACTTCCTTGGTAGCAGGATTTTTATAGCCGACCTGGCTCATAGCCCGATATAATTCATCATGGGTAGTGATGATGTTTTCGAGGGCGGAGCTGTCTTTGGCTTCGTTGATGGTAACGGCATTGAGTAATATATGCTTGTTGGGGATAGTCGCAGCGTAACCTTTGAGTTCTGCCAGGGCTCGGTTGGCGCGGGCCAGCTGCTTCAAGACCGGCCTGGTTTCCAGGTCAGCGGTGGGTGGCAACATAGGTAAAACATGGTCAATCATTGCATTATCCTCCTGCATATAGGTAGTATATGGCTTGATTTTTCCTATGTAAACACGATATAGGAAAAATATTGCGACTTTTTTCCTATATGAGAGAGTAATTTGTAGAAATCTCAAGTTTTCACTTCTCTCCCCGCCCCCAGGCACGCCCCACCCATCAAGATTCACTGCTTCCAGCCATCACGCTGCTGTGCGATGGGAGTATAGCGCTTATCAGCAAAGTTGCAATGGAAGCTGCGAACAGCACGATAAACACCAAATGCACTCCCTGGGCTATGCCGCCTTGATTTAAATTATGGTTGAATGCTGTTCCTAAAAGGGCAATACCCACTGCTTGCCCCAGTGATCGGGTAAATGTAATAGAAGCAGTTGCCGCCCCGCGCAGATTCCAGCCCACCGCCGACTGGATCAGTACAGTCAATGGTGTAAAAGAACACCCCATCCCAAGACCAATAACTATCATCACCCCCGACAAAAACCAATACGGGGATCCAAGATTGACATACAATAACCAGGCGGAGCCCGCCATAATCAACACCGCGCCCAATATCGCAGTGGTTTTGGATCCGATATCGTACATATATCGCCCCGCCAAAGTTGCCGCCAGTGTCCAGGCCAAAGACATTGGCAGCAGGGTAAGTCCCGAAGTGGTGGCGCTATGACCGAGTACAGTCTGTATCCAAATCGGAAAATATACGCTGACCCCAATCAACACCACGCTGGCTACAAAACCGACTGCGTTGGATACGGCAATTACGGGAATATTGAACAGTTTTAACGGCAGCATGGGCTCTTCCACCTTGGACTCAACGATAAGAAACGCGATAAAAAAGACGACCGCAACTGAAAACAAGATGATTATTACCGCTGAATTCCATGGATATGATGAGCCTCCGCTGATTAAAGCGAATAGAAGTGAACTCATCGAAACAGTAAAAAAGGCCGTTCCCCAGTAGTCAATGTATTTCTTGGTCTTTTCGAGGGTTGTCTCATGCAGAAAACCTGATACCAGTAAAACAGCGGCGATCCCAACCGGGACGTTGATATAAAAAATCCAGCGCCATGATATGTTATCGACCAAGAATCCTCCGGCTAAAGGGCCGAGCAAACCGGCAATGCCCCAGATCGAGCTGAATAGTCCCTGCATCCTGGCTCGCTCTTCGCCCGAATAAAGATCTCCGATGATAGTGAAAGTCAATGGAAGTACAGCACCGGCGCCCAGCCCTTGCAATCCACGGAACAAAATCAGCTGGTGCATGGTCTGAGCCATTCCGGATACCGCCGAACCAAAAGTGAAAAGCACCACGCCGAAGATGAAAATGGATTTCCTCCCGAATAAATCGGCCAGCTTGCCGTAAATCGGTGTCGTTACCGTTGAAGTGAGCAGATAAATTGCGAAAACCCAGCTGATGAGATGCAAGCCGCCAAATTGCTGTACAATGCGGGGCATGGCGGTAGTCATTATGGTTGTATCTAAGGCAACCAGCAATATCGACGCCATCATAGCGTATGTGACCATTTGGCGTTGCGTTATTTTCTCCATAAACAGGCAATTTCCTTTGCACTTGAAGATTATTATCTATCGAATTATACCACTAAACATTTTAAGCAGGCACGGGGACGGTGCTGTTGCCTGCTTTTTGTCGTAAACTTAATTCGAACAGCAGGAAATTGATCCATTGTTGAGAATTGTAGAAATAGCAGAGATTGGAAAATGAGTCTTGCCCTCAAGGAAAATCAATAAAACTCAAGACGATTGCAAAGGGGTGTGGGGAGATGGATTGGTATATTGGCGTACTCCAAAAGTACACCGTGTTTACGGGAAGAGCCCGGCGCACGGAATACTGGATGTTCTTCCTGATCAATATGATCATAACCTGGGGACTTGGCATCATTGATAGTTTTTTGGGCACCGACGTTGGCGGCGATCCGGGCTATGGTCTCCTCTCCAGTTTGTACAGCCTGGGGGTGCTGCTGCCCAGCATCGGCGTAATGATCAGGCGACTTCATGATGCCGGCAAAAGCGGTTGGTTCTTCTGGATCAATCTGATTCCAATTATCGGATGGATCTGGTTCTTTGTGGTCCTGGTAACCGACAGCGTGCCCGGGGATAACCAATATGGTCCAAACCCCAAGGGAATAGGCAGTTACCAGGCTGATTACCCGTCTCCAGGGAATCAATATATTGGAACGAACCCGGCTGCAGATGATATTCCCGGCCAGATCAAGAAGCTGTCGGAATTGAAGGACGCCAAAATTCTGTCCGAATCTGAATTTGAAGCCAAGAAACGGGAACTCTTAAGCAAGATGTAGGACCTTGGTTTTTGTCGAAAGAAAAACTTTTCTTCTGCCACGTTACGATTGACTTCTGCACATTATGGCGATAATATTGTGCAGAACATAATGTTTTTGGGCAGAAAGGATGTGTCCAAGGTGAGGCAGTTTGACTATACAATCGTTCCTGATGAAATAATGAACCACGAAGTAATGAACCTGGTCTCAGCAATTCATGAATATAAAGGGAAACAAGAACTGTTTATTGCGGCCAAGGCTGACGTTTTGGAGGCAATGCTCGAAATTGCTCTGATTCAGAGTACCGGGGCTTCCAATAGAATTGAAGGAATCTTTACATCGGATGAGCGCCTGGATGCTTTGGTAAAGCTGCAGGCGGAGCCGCGCAACCGTTCCGAGCGCGAAATAGCCGGTTATCGGGAGGTGCTGCGGCTGATCCATGAAAACTACGATTATATGGCGCCTCGTACCAACGTAATACTGCAGCTGCATAGAGACCTGTACCAGTTCAGTCCGTCATCTATCGGCGGTAAATTCAAAAATTCGGATAATCTGATCACTGAAACCGATGCCTTGGGCCAGCGCAAAATTCGATTTAAACCCTTGACCGCCTTTGAAACTCCTGAGGCTGTTGACCGCCTGACCAATACCTTTATTGAGGCCATCAACGCTGAAAAATACGATCCATTGCTGTTGATTCCCATGTTCGTTTTGGATTTTCTATGCATTCATCCCTTTAACGATGGTAATGGACGTATGAGCCGTCTATTGACACTGCTTCTCCTGTACCGTTCAGGATATATTGTGGGCAAGTACATCAGTATTGAGACGATAATTGAAAAAACCAAGGAAATCTACTATGACGTATTGCAGGATAGTTCGGAGGATTGGCGGGAAGGCAAGAACGCCTATCTGCCGTTTGTCAGCTATTACCTGGAGGTCATATTGAGTGCTTATAAGGAGTTTTCGGCCCGGGTAGAATTAATGCAAAATCGTAGTCTTTCCAAGCCAGCCCGGATTCGCCAGCTGTTTGACAACACCCTGCAAAAGCTATCGAAGCGGACTATTTTGGAAAAATGCCCGGATATAAGTGCCTCGACGGTGGAGATGACCCTGGCTACGCTGTTGAAGGAAGGGTACATAATCAAGACCGGGGCTGGTAAAAATACGGCCTACATTCGCAATTCAGACTAATAAAGGGCGGCAGGCAACAGAACCGTCCCCCTGCCTGCCCAATCGGAAGCCTATCACAGGGCGCCTTTACAGCTCCAATAATGCGAATTCCACCGGCCTGGTGCCCACCGGAATAGTGGTAATTACTGTATTGGTGCTTCCATCGATCACCGTCACATTATTTGAGCCGGTATTGGCCACATAAACCCGGTTGGCCGCTTCATCAACCTCTAAAGCTACCGGGTTGGTACCCACCGGAACGGTTGTTAGTACTGCATTGGTACTCCCATTGATGACCGAAACGTTATTGGAGAAAAAGTTGTTGACATAAATCCGGTTGGTTGCCTGATTGACCCGGGCTATTTCGGGCCGGTTATTCACGGGAACAGTGGCGATAACGGTATTGGTGGCACCATTTATGACCGAGACATTATTCGAGCCGCCATTGGGAACATAGATCCGGTTGGTTTCTTCATTGACTCCCGCCCACCGCGGACTGATGCCTACCGGGATGGTGGTCGTTACGGTGTTGGTGGCTCCTTCAATAACCGAAACATTTCGAGAGTCAAAATTAGAGACATAGATCCGGTTGGTCGCCGGGTTGATGGATAGAAATCGCGGACTGGCTCCTACCGGAACGGTATCGATGACGGTGTTGTCGGTTTGATCTATGACGGAAACCGTTCTGGAGAGGACATTGGCAATATAAATTAGGTTGGTCAGCTGGTTGATGCCGCCAAATGTCGGCCCATTGCCGACCGGAACAGTGGCAATGACGGTGTTGGTGGTTCCGTCAATGACCGAAACCGTAGCTGAGCCAAAATTAGCCACATATATCCGGTTCAGCTCTTCGTCAACCGCTGCAAATTGGGGATTGACGCCTACCAACACGGTAGTGACCACGGTATTGGTGATTCCGTCAATCACGGTGACATTGTTGGAACTGAAATTAGTGACATAGAGCCGGTCAGTCACGTCGTTGGCTGCAGAAGATCGTGGCTCGGTACCTACCGGAATGGTTTCGATGACAGTATTGGCAGTGCCGTCAATAACCGAAACATTGTTGGAAAAACGATTAACCGTGTAAATGCGTTTTGACCCAGCATTCATTTGTTCACAGTCCCTTCTTCATAAATTGATATATCCTATGCGAAAAATTTCGATGCATTCCGCCATTTCAGTGGCGCAGGCAAGGGGATGGTTCTGTTGCCTGTTGAATCCACCTCTCTCCCTGGTTTCCCGCCAAAAAATAAGACTTCACAAGCGGAAGCCTTCTTTTTGTCGCGACATTGTTTTCTTTTTGCGGGATTAGTCGATATATCTCTTACTCCGGTAACCGGGAAGCCAACGTTTCCAGTTCCGCGATGGTACGGGCGCGCTCTGCTGCCCGGCTGCGCTGCTCCGGCAGCAGGGTCTGCATATAATCCCAGAAGGAGCCAGTCATACTGGGTTCATTAATGGCAAACACGATAGGTGGGGGATTGGTCCTGCCCACCAGTACTCCTACATCTTCCTTGACGTACACCATACTGCCGGGCAGATGACCGGCACCGGTGAGATGGACCTGGTAATTCTCGCAGTTCTTGAGGAGAAGGATGATATTGCCCAGGTGGAGGCGGAATTCACCGGGGGTATAGTAAATAGGGGTGTTCCCCGGTATGTCGTTAAAGTTGACCCCGGCCTGGCCGGCCATTATATCGTCAAAGGCGGGCAGGTGAAACATCTCGGTAAAACGGTACTCCTGCAGGCGGCGGCCGAATTCATCGATGCGGTTCCGCTGATGAGCCAGCAGTTGTTCCATGGCCGGATCGTGGCTGCGGGTTGCCAGGCTTTCCACCACCTCATGGGGCATGGTGAGATTGGCTGGCATATCGGTCTTGACGATGCTGTCACCGCCCTCCGTTTCGAATTCGGCCAGGGTCAACAGGTAGTCGGCCTGGTCGCGGGCAGTGAAGATGCGCATCAGGGGGCGGCATAAGGCCAGGTAATCAAGATATTCCCGGGTAAGTGCCTGCACCATTTCAGGGCTGGTTACCAGCAGGTCGGAGGTGGGGGCAGAGCCTCCCCGTACCGATGAAGAAGTCACCGCTGCACAGTCGGGGGCGATGAACAGAGTGCGCCGGAACAGGCCGTCCCTGATCTTGGGATAGTAATAGGGCTCCACTGCGCCGGTCATATAGATGGGCACCCACCCTTTTATAGCCGCCAGCATCTCATCCAGGCCGCGGTTGATGGTATGGACTATCCTGATACGGTTGCCCCGCTTTAGGATCTCCAACATCAGGGTCGCCCAGCGGGCACTAAATGCAGGATCCCCCGTCAGCCAATCCAGGTCTTCCTCGCTGTATAGCAGCAGGGTCTGGGGTCGGCTGCATTGCATTACCAGAGATAGAAAAGTCAGCACCGCCTGGCGCTTGCCATCCAAGCCATGAAACATCTCCACGGCTGCGCGGGGAACCGCCTCCAGGGCTGGTCCTGCCGACACAGGGTTGGTTTTCTTGAAAGGGAAGCGGGCCAGTCCCTCCAAAAATTTTCCGACGGCAGCGCTGCCGTCTTCCTCGTTTTCACGCAGCCACCGCTCAATCAGGTTTTCCATGGGCTCGGTATCATTTAGATTCACAGCCGAGCTGCTATCTTTGATAGCTTCCCACAACGCCGCCTTCTGGTAATCGGCCTGGCAGCAGCGGGCGAAATAGACGCTCATCGAATGGATGTAACTGACATTGCGGGCCGGGGTGCGTTCGCCCCGGCGCAGCCGGCTGATAAAAGAAGCGTCCAGCGATATATGGCGGGAAAGACGGCTGTTGGGAGTTTTGGTAAGGTTCATGAGAAGGTCCAGCTTATCTGCGAAGTTCACTAATCTCACCTCATTCACTATGATAGCATATCATTTGACAAACTCTCCAATATTTTGACACGAATCGTGCCAGCATTTTGGCATTGCCAGATGGCCCAGGCCAGTAGGTTTTTGGGTTAACTAGATAGAAACCAGGATCTATTAAATAGAAGATATGCCCGCCTCAGGGCAAACAGGCATGCCGGAACCAGCTATCACCATTGGCTTGACCAGCAAACCAGGTTACTGTCCAACAGAGGAGATGCCATATGACGTTTGAAATCAAAGTTAGGTCAGGCTTTTTTAAAACCGAAACCTGGTACCTTAATTTAAGACCGGGGCAGCTGACCATGACCCCCCAGGACGGTGATCTGAGCCGCCGCCGGGTGATCAGCCAGGAAGAAGTGCAGTCCATATGCATTATCCAGCACAACTCAAGGGTAGGGGATCTGGAAATCGTCAGCCAAGATGCGACCTATCTTGGCAGTTTCACTGTTCCGGGCGATATGGAAGAGGCGGCTCGCATCCTGGCCCGGATGTTTCGCTCCCGGTTTAGTTTGCAATTGAAAGGTTTTTAAAACAGGCGTGGGGCTGGATGAACCAACCAACCCAGACCGTGTGCACCTATCATACAGACCGAAAAAGATGGAGCAGGGGAATGGCAATTACACGACAATCTTAATTAAGGGAGGAATTGTTATGGAAACGGCCGCAACTGCAGCGGTACCAGCTTGGAAAACCGCGCTCAACATGATCATCAACCCGGGCGAGGTGGTCAAGACCCAGATGGGTAAGGTTCCCTGGCCTTATTCCCTGGTGGTGTCCGGGTTATCCTTCACCCTCTTTTTCCTGCAGACTGGACTTGACATGCTTCGGTCGGGACAGATAGAAATTTCGGGAGTGGTTCTGATGACCATGCTGGGACTTTTTTACGGTACTGCCGGGGTAGCCCTAATAGCCATCATGGTCTGGGCCATGGCACAGGCCGGAGAGCGGGATATTGCCATGAGTTGGGCCATATCGTCCTTCGCCCTGGGTTATTCGGCGACCTTAGTATATGCCCTGACCGGCCTGGTGTTTTCCCTGGCCTTCGGATGGAAGACCGCGGTAGCTTTTGGAGTCACCGGGGTGTTATGGGCCCTGCGGCCCAACCTGTTTACCATCAGACAGATGTCGGGGGAGCGGGTGGCCTTCAGTATAGCCATGACCACGCTGTGCGGGGCGATCCTGCTGGTCGGGTGGTCGCTGTTGGGCCGGTTCGCAGGCTAGTTCGGCTATAGCTTGTTTATACGAGACGGGAGGCGTAGGAAGATGGAAATGAAAATTGGTTACAAGGACAGCGCCGGTCCCGGCCAGGGCAATAAAGGAATGAGCTTCTGGCCGGTTTACCTGTGCTTCATTATATTTGGAGGAATAGTCCCTTTTACCCGGGCCGAGGTTAAGATAACCACTGCCCTGCTATCGGTTTTGATGGCACTGGTAATGGGAGTACTGGCGGTAAAACTGTTGATAATGCTGCTCAATGCCGCCAATCGTCCCTTGCAACAAGCCCTCCAGGGGTTTGCCCGGGAAGCGGTGGCAACCGGTATGCTGTTTATGATCCCATTCACGGTGCTGGCCGTGCTGGCCCGGTTTGGGCTGGGCTGGGATGCGGTCATGCCTTTTGCTTCGGCGGCAATCACCACGGCGGCGGCTTCAGCAGGAACTGAAGCCATGAAAAAAGGGGCGCAAGGTATTAAGAACGTAATAATTCCGTCGTTAGTGGCTTTGGTGCTCTCCACCGGCTGGATGATGCTGGTGGGGATCCTGCCGTAAAGGACAGGGGGAGGGTGGATATGTCGATCCTGACCATGATTAGCAAAAGGAAGCGGATGAATAGACCTTTTTGTGGTCTGGGAGCCCTGGGAATGCTGGTGCTGATGCTGCTGGCTGCATACCTGCCAGGTCTGGCCCAGGCTGCCAGTGTGATGGATGTTGTCAAGGAAGTAGCCCGGGCCAATTCCCAAATCGAAGAG
>JAXDBN010000267.1:0-3092 GCA_034678805.1 Syntrophomonadaceae bacterium | reverse complement strand
CCCTTCTCGCGGGCAATTTGCCGAAACTTGTCATTGGAACTGGTTGGGGGAGTGTGCAAGACCGGTCGGCGGGCCAGGGTTAAAGAGCCATTGGGACAGGCTGATACACATACCCCGCAGCCCAGGCAGGTGTCTTTATTAATGGCAGGAGTTTCAATTTCATCATCCTCCTGCATGGCAATTGCGTTAATGAGGCAGCTATCCGCGCAGATGCCGCAGCCGATACATATCTCTTGATCCAATACCGGAATAAAATTACTGGGATGGGTGGAATATTGTCCGTACTGGCTGATGCTGGTCATAACCACGCAGCAGCAGCCACAGCAGTGGCATATATAGGTGGGATTATTCAAGATATTATCGCAGTTGTGTACCAGCCCCAGTTCCTCGGTTTTATCCAGTACCGCCAGCAATTCTTCCGCCGTGGCAGCTCGGCCCATACCTCTTCTTATGATCCACTCGGCGGCGTTGCCAAAAGACATACACACCTCCAGCGGGGCATCGCAGGCTTTCCCCAGGTGACTGGCTTTATGGCGGCAGGCACACATGGAAAGCGCCCCGCCGCCGGCTTTGCGGATAATCTCACTGGCTTTTTCATAGGGCAAAACCTCCGTTTCTACGGCCAGCGGTATTAGGTGTTCATATACCAGGGTCCGCATCATCCGGGTATCTACCCCGGAGAACTCTCTTCGGGCCTCTTCATTTTGGAAATAACTATTAAAAAGCTCGGCCAGCTCTTTCATGTCTGCATCTTGCCGCACCCGCATGAAGGTATACTCGAAAAAACCAATAACCATGGGCGCCAGCATATAGAAAGCCGTTTCCCGGCGGGGAAAGTCCATTATCAATCCCTTGTCGGCCATACCATCCAATATAGGTTTTAATTGCTGGGGATCAATTCCGGTAATTTGGGCGATCTTATCGAGCTTCATTGGCACCATGGGAAATTTGCTGCCAATAACAGCTTCACTTTCAGTGTAAAGCCGCTGCAGAATTGTAATCAGGGTATCGTTTAAGATCACTCCGACCGGCTCTCTATTTAAACGTTCGGCTAATACCCGATAAACCTCATCTTTAGAATTGACCAGGTGCCCCATTGCTAATATACCCCCATCAAAGTTCTCATTATAAAATAATATATATCTAAGTTTCGGACAAAGAAAGGAAAAACGCTCAAGTGTTTAGAAACAAGTAGAAAAATCCTGAGTTAAGGTGGGGGGGCAAGCAGGGTGAAGCGTAAAATCACGGTAACCATCGTAATTTTGTTGATTTTGGTGATTATTTCTGGATTATATATAGCTGATCGCACCAAAAACCAGATCAAGGAGCTTTTCAAATTAAACAAGGAACGCCAGGAACAGGGTTATTATATGGCGGAATTCGAGTTTAAGATGCTGGGAATGGCTTATGATCTGGATAGAGGGCATTATTATTCCTCATTGAAGCTCATCAATCAGCTGCATCACCAATTAAAGACCACCGAAGGTTTAATCAAAGTCCCTGAGTTCAATAATAAGGCAGAAGAATTGGAATTCTACTTGGCCCTTCAAAATCCCAACACCGGTGCGTTTATGGATGACGCTTACCCTTACTGCACTTATACCGGTCCCACCGGGAATGTTTTGCTGCACCTGGATAAATTGGCGGAAGAAACCGGGCGGCCATTGCAGCTTAAGTACCCCCTAAAATACCTGGATCAAATAAATACCCCGGAGAGAATGAAAGCATATTTGGATGATGTATCAACAGTAGGCTGGATTGCTTCGAAATTTCCCCAGACCTCGTTCCATTTTGCCAGGGATATCTTTAGTTTATTTTACGAAGATAACACGGTCGCCAAAAATGGATTGTACGATATCTCTCCGGAAACCCAGGAATTTCTACTGCAATGGTTTTATGAACATCAAGATCCGGCCACCGGGCTTTGGGGTCCCAAATCGAAAAGCGGCCAGCTGATTACCAAGGACACCAGCAATACCATCTCAATTATGAAGGCATTCGTCGATGACGAGGGCAACAATGTCTATGCAGAGTTTCCGCTGCGCTATAAGGATGAGCTGACTCAATCCATTCTGGAAGAGCTGTTTAATCCTGTACCGCCGGACGATGAGCTGGATGCATGGCATGAATGGAATCTAAAAACATCAAAGTCCATCAAAGCACTTACCAAGTATTTATGGAGTGACATTTCGGAAGGCAATAGGGAGAGAGTTAAGGATTTTATAGAATACTATATAAGGCTGAAATTCGAAAAATTCTATATCCCTGAAGAAGGAGCCTTCAGTTATTATCCCCACGGAGAGCATGCAACTATCGACGGAACCAACGAGTTCTTGGTTTTCGATAAAATCGGAGCCCTATCCGGAGAAACTCAGGCCCGTTTATGGGGAGCACCAGAAGCCAATATTACTGATTTGGGCCTATATAGAGTCTCTAGCCTGGGCGAATCTGATTTGAGAAGAATGGCGGATTTCGAATCGGTTAATTCCCTGCGCATATATAAATCAGATCCCGATTATCGGGACTTAACCTCCGGTGTGGCGGCGATTGTCTATCCACGCGAAACAGCGGTTTTGGATATTGCCGACCTAATCCCCCGGGTAAAGCGCTGGATTGATTCAACTGATCAGAACATGGGTAATTGGGTTTCCAAGGAGGAAATCGTGCAAGCGCTGGCTCCAATAGAAATTGAGGCAGTGCCGATTTATGCAAATAACATGGCCATAGAAAGCCTGAATGAAATAATGAAGGAGAATGAGAAATTAGTGGTGGTTGGATTTGATGTACTGCAGGTGCCCCGATGCCAGGTTGTATATGAACGTCTTCCCGTGTTGAATGAAGGGTTTTAGTGAGACAAGAATAAGAATATTGACGGTGCCTGGACAGGGGAGTAATATTCTATATAGTGGTACGGAAGGCTGTATTAGAAAGATAAAAATGTTCAGGTGCAGGACGGTAGCCAGATTGAATTTGTTGATCCTTCTGAACTCCGGTCCGGAAGGTTTTTGTTTTTCTGCTGCAGCATAGGTATCGAAAAGCAAAGGAGAGTGAGAATTGTGAGGAAGATTATTGGTTCATTACTGGTACTGATG
>JAXDBN010000266.1:0-3190 GCA_034678805.1 Syntrophomonadaceae bacterium | reverse complement strand
AATTGGAACTGGTAAGACAGAAGCGATACTGCCAAGACCATCATATATCAACCTACCATAGGAGCAACGAAAAACACCCGCTGTCAGCCAGGATAACCTGCTCGACCTGCGGGTGTACTTATATGCTGATAGGCTCAAAAAGGAAAGGCGAAGAGGGTCAAAAGTACTGGCGCTGCAGCAGTTATGTCGGGAAACAGGGGGCGGAGATTGAAGGACGTACCTTCACCATTTTCAGGCCAGACAGAGGCTCAACCAAACCATATAACATAAGGCGCAGAAAGAAACCCAAGGAACGGCCGATGCTATGCACTGATATCCTGATTCCAGCCGATGAGCCGGAGTTGGCTTTCATCAGGGCATGGAACCGGCTGGTTGATGAGTTTGAAAATTATGCGCGGGAATGGGATAGGACTATAGCAGGTAACGATGTGCTAAAAGCTTACCGGTGTAAAGAGCTAATTCGCTTGGTTAGCGAGAGCGGAAGAATTGAAACTATGCTTTATGAGTTGATGCAAAGGACACTTGACTATATTGATATTGATTTAGATGGCAAAATTAAGGTTGTTTTCCTAGTAGGAAGCATGGCCCATTTCGAAATAACGGCTTCATTTTGAATCATTTTCTTAGCAGCTTTGCAAAGGGGAAAGCCCGGAATGGGCATCTTGATCTGATCATAACGAAATCCATCTCCGGATTTGACGGAATACCCTGCTGCTCAAATATGTACGCGAGAGCAGATTGGATTTTCCCACGCAGTTTTTCGGAAATAACATTCATTAATCCTACAGTCTAAAACTCATCAATCAGTCATTCATTCGGATACACTCTAATATTTCGTGCAACGGCTGTATTGGCGATAAGCGATTCCAATTGGATGATCGAAGACCACCCCTGACTTAGTTCATCTAGGCGTCGATTAGCAGCTGGATGGTAAGGTTCACCATTTTGCTCCGCAAGCTTCCCCGCGGTAATGGCTTCGCGCAAATAGTCATAATTTTGGAGTCTTTTTTCATGGGGAATCGGATTAAAAATCAGATTATGCCCCCGAACTATCAAGCCTAACTCATCATGGCTTAGTCTCTGCATAAGTTGCGTTTTTGCACCTGAAAACACGTAACCATCACAATATTCAGTCCCGACACCAAATGTTTTTACACTGTTTTTGTGCAGCCAGTCTATAGTTCCGGGGATATCCAGCATATCTTTGGGTGAGGTCGCCACCAGAGTTATTTCGGTCTCTGCCAAAGCCGGGAGGTCAAAGCAAAGTCGTTCCTCAATAATATCTCCAATTCCCCCCAGACCTGCGCTTACAACTATTGGGTGTCCCAAATCGCGTGCAACAGCTATGGTTGCTGAGGCAGTGAGAAACCCATCAACCCCGTCTTTAATTCCTTCGTAAAGGGTTAGGCCGTCGAGTCTTTGCCAGGATTCGGTTTGATTCTTGTAATGAAGAAATTCTTCAATTGAGCCTAAAACAATGCGTCCTTTTTGTAGCCAGGTTACGGGGGCGTAGTTTGGCCATAGCTTTTTTATCTGGTTGCTGTTGACCGAAACCAGACCTTGGCCCAACAAGGCTGTTTCAACGATAAAATTTGCAGCGTTCTGTGCAGCCATAATATTTTCTCCTCCATGAAAATAATGCCAAAAAATTCATTGAACCCGATGGGTAGCTATAGGCATTGACGACAAAAATGATTTTAGGCTATAATTGCGGTATTCTAAACTAACATATGATGTATTCCTAAATGTTATTATACATTAACCCGATTATGCTGAAAAGAGATAATTATGACCACTAAACCCAATGGTTCTGTCATAAGGATTTCGCACCTGAGCAAATCCTATGGAAACATTACTGCCCTGCGCGATGTCAGCCTGGATATTTACCCAGGCGAAATATTAGCCATTGTGGGTGATAACGGTGCCGGAAAAAGCACCCTGATCAAAATCCTGTCCGGAGCGGTTAAACCAGATTCAGGATACATAAAAGTAGGAGAGCATTCCTATCAGTCCTTATCGCCTACTAAGGCCATCCGGCTGGGCATTTCCACAGTATACCAGGATCTCGCCTTAGTTGACTGCCGAGACGCAGTTACCAACATGTTTCTGGGTCGTGAAATAGTAAAGGCTGGCTTACTGATTGATAGGGGCAAAATGGAGAAGGAGGCCCGCCGGGTCCTGGATATTCTACAGGTCAGTATTCCTTCCTTAAAAACCCCGGTGGGCCTGTTGTCCGGCGGGCAAAGACAAGGAGTAGCAGTGGCCAGGGCCATCATCCAAGGAGGAAACGTCATTATTTTTGACGAGCCTACTGCGGCTTTGGGCGTTCAGGAGTCTGCTAAAGTGATCAAACTGATGCAGGAATTAGCCCGGGCAGGGATGGCGGTTGTAGTCATAAGCCACAATCTCCATCATGTGTTTGAGATAGCCAAGCGCATCTGTGTGTTGCGCCATGGACAGATAGCAGCAGTATGCAGCACGAGCGACAGTCAGCCCAGCCAGATTGTTGAGCTCATCATGGGGGCTCTGCAGATAACCAAGGATGTCAATGGAGTGCAAAGAGATGCAGCAAATTAGAAGTTTGTTATTGTCGTGGAACGAGCAATTTTCACAAATTTTACTTGGGCTGACCATAATTGTCTTAGCTGTTCTGTTAGATCGAGCATCACCGTTTTTTATGACCTGGGATAATTGGCGTAACATTTTAGACCAGAGTGCGTTACTCGTTATAATTTCTGTGGGAATGACGTTTGTCATCTGGACCAGCGGGATTGATTTATCGGTCGGCGCTATCACGGCACTGAGCGGAGTCTGCATGGCTTTGGCCATGCATTCCGGATTATCTGTCGAAGCATCCATACTCGTAGGCCTTGCTGCTGGAGCTGCGGTAGGGTTGTTCAATGGCTTGCTTATTTCCCAGTTGAATATCAGTCCCTTTATCGTAACCCTGGCAGCCATGTCAGTAACCAGGGGCATTGCCTTAATCCTCACCAAAGGCATCCCGATTTACGGATTTCCCAGGAGTTTTACCTGGTGGGGCAGCGGTCATATCGGCCCGGTCAATCCGCCTATACTATTGGCTTTATCGCTGGCTCTGCTGGGCGCCTTAGTTCTCAATAGGACCAAACTGGGCTATTATACCTTGGCTCTGGGCGGAAATGAGGAAGCCCTGAGGCGTTCTGGTATAGCA
>JAXDBN010000265.1:0-4028 GCA_034678805.1 Syntrophomonadaceae bacterium | reverse complement strand
CGAACAACATAACCATTAATGGGCAGGATCCCTCGTAATCCTTTAACGCCTGTTCCTCTCAGCAGATGGAGCAAAACGCTTTCCGCCACATCATCACGATGGTGGGCTGTAGCTATACGATTAGCGTTGATTTGCTGGCGAAGCCTTTCAAAATAATCATACCGGGCATTACGGCCAGTTTCTTCAAGACTGGCCTTGCGCCGCTGAGCCAATTCTTCCACCATCACTGTGGTAGTATAACACTCGACCTTTAGTGCCTGGCATGTATTTATAACAAATAACTCTTCTCCGGCAGCCTCGGGCCGGAGCCCATGATTTAGATGAGCTGCAACAATCGAAAAATCAAGCCGGGTTGTCAGTTCATGCATTAAATGCAGGAGCGCTATCGAATCCGGACCGCCAGATACAGCCAGTATGATTTTCTCACCAGATTGAATAAGATTATTATTTTCGATGAATCTATGGATCTTATTAAGCATTCTCATCCCCCACTACCGTCCTATGCTTATGCTACCCAAGTTACTGGTAATAGTAAACCCCGAGCCTGGGCTCGGGGAGTAAAATCAGATTACCATTTCCAGTCTCATTTCATCTATGCTTAAGCTCTGTCTATCCTAATACAAATAGCAGACATGTCGTCACGGGGTTTACCATTAGCTAGCCGTAATGCCTCACCGATAACCAATTCTGCTATGACCTGAGGATCTGTTTCATGGAGTTCTGAAAGGAGCTTCATTATCCATTCCTCCCCGCTTAGCTTTAGAGAGGCTTCCAATACACCATCGCTGATCATTAATAATATGTCGCCGCCATGGAGACATTTTTTCTCGCTTACCACTTCTACTTCCTGCAGAATACCCATGGGCAAGGAGCTAGAACTGATTACCATTACCCTAAAACCACGCTTAATGAAACTCGGTGCGCTAGCGGTTTTTATAAAATCAACCTCAGCCGTATATAGATCTATTAATACCATGTCTAGGGTAGTAAAAGTCTCAGTAGTTGAACGTAAAAGCAACACTGAATTTATGGTATCGAGCGCTACCTCTTTGTCAAAACCGCTATTCAGCATGTTTTCAAGGAGTCTTACTGCGGTCTGACTCTGCACTGATGCTGGTTCCCCCACGCCCATACCATCGCTTAATACTAGCAATTCCTTGCCTTCCTTCAAAGTAGTGATCACATAACTGTCGCCGGAGACTTCTTGGCGAGCTACCTGGGCCACTGCGCTCTGTACACTATAATTAAATGTCCTCCTGAGGGTAAACTCACAGGTTCCTTGTCCCTTCAGAAGCGGGCACCTTTTGGAACACACCTCCATTTTCTCCCCCATCAGAGCGGATAACGCAGGAGCCACCCTGCTTACACACCCCGAGTTGTCAGGGCAGGCCGTTGCGGATATCTCCAGTATAACCTGTTCACCCCGGTTTCTAATCGGGGTGAGGTCCTTAAGGTTTAGGCCTTGGCGCCGGCACGCCTGCAGCAGAGCGATACGCAATTCATAATCAATCTTTGTTTCTACCTCAATTTCTTCGGCCAGACTTTTAACCACCTGGCTAACCCCTTTTAATTGCCGGGCAACCAAGTCGCGGGACTCACCTATTTTTCCTGACCAATATTCATTCACCCGCAAATTATCAAACAGGTAATTTACCGTACTTATCAACTCACGGCCATGGATACATCTATGTTTGAAGGCAGTCGGACATTTTTCATAATTAACCTGTCCTTCTGCCTCAGCTATAGTAAATATCTCTAGTAGCTGCTGCGAAGTTGCTATGCCATCATATTCCCAGCATTTCTGATAACGGTTACAGCCTTCACAAAAACCGTGAGCAAGCTCATCATAAAGATAATTCAGATAAGCTATGGGGCGGGGATGAGGTTCCGCTTGTGCTGCAGCGGTAAAAGTGGAACTTAGTTCATCAAAAACAATGGCCAGATGATGTATTCGATTTCCCACATTAACCTTAATGCGCTCATCAACAGTATCAGTATTTCGCCCGGTAGGATCATGCATATCCAGCGTGGGGCGAGTTGTTTTTTCTTTGATGGTCTCCGGAAGCAAGAAGAAAAGAAGACTTGCAATCCCTGTTTCCCAGATTCCAATCAATGCCACTTGGTTCTCGGTGATAAACATCGAAACAGCCAAATTGCCCATCATAAAGCCAATAATAATTCCCATGCGGCCGAAATTTCTAAATAAACCAGCCAACAATCCTGAAAGAGCATACATACTGAAACTCTGAGCGAAAACACTCGAGGTGATAGAGGGAATAATCCCAGACATGACTCCCACCATAGTACCTGCGCCACTGCCCCACAAGTATGCAGCGATTAATATTCCCAAACGGCATATAACACTGCTGACACTAAGTCCCAATATATGAACGTTATTCAAACCCATGACCACCCCAATCCCAAGGATCAAGAGCGAAGCCATTTCCTCAAAATTATATGAGGTCATCGATTTCCTGCTTCTAAGTACCTCGCTGCAAACCATTAACACAAATGTTAATATTCCTGCTATAAGAGCTTCAAAGGTAATGATCATTTCCTGGTAAAAACTAATTCCCGTAAAAATCATTAAAGTACTTTTAGTTATAAAAATCACAGCCAAGGTCAATACCGGCAGCCCCCACCAGGTTTTTTCCGCGGGTATACTGATATAGCTCATTACGCCTACTAAAACCAGCACAGTAATGACATTGCTCCAAAAAGTAGTCCCGTTCAATACGGTGGCCAAGCCTATCGCAGTAAAGAAAGCGGCAACAGCACACCTTTGTCGATTTTTCCATCCGAAGGCAGTAATAAGCGCATATATATAAGGAAGCAATTCACCAAGAATAAAGGCCCGGGCCATTATTACCGCCCCGAGAGCTACCAGCAGATTTGAGGGTGTTACCAACACGCCCAGGTTCTTATACGTTTTGGCCCCTAATGCCGTCAGATGCAATTCAGGTATACTTAATTTTGGCAACTTCCTGGACTTATTCTCTTTCCGTGCATACTTTTCAATTCTTTGAAACGGGTAAATTTCGGTCTTGTTCACCCCCAAAATCCTCCTTGCCCTGTTAATTGCGTTTTACAATTATAGCAGGCTAGGGGTGGTAAATTTTGTCACGAAAAAGACCGGCGGGTGTTTTTTTGTTGGTATAATATCTATTTATTTCACCACAAACTGACCGTTTATTTTAGAAAGTGCTACTTAAAGCAAGTTGACAGCAGCATTTCAGCGCCAATCTTAAGATAACACCAATCAAACTAACTCAATGCCGTATGCTTGACAGCCCCTTTTTTGTAGAAGTGTAAATCTTGCTACGTCCCATGATTAGAAAGTAAATACCTATGAAGTTGTGGTGGGAGAAGACTGATGCTAAAATATGGTTATCCTACCTGTAGGAACGCATTCTATTAAATGCCACCATATTCGGAGGCATATAGGCATTCCCAGGTAGACATCTAGCCAAAATCTATATAGGAGGAATCGACATGTCTCATGAACCTGTTAAATTTGATCTGGGGAATATTTTTAAAGAGTTGGAGGACTGCCTGGCTGATTTCGAAAAAAGTTTTCCATTGGATGATTTTGCCCGGGGCAATTATCAGCAGCACCCTTTTGTGACACTCCTGACCTGTTGCGATGCAAGAGTATCGCCTGACATGCTGGGAGATACATTTAACCGGGTGTTTTGTGTAGAAAATATCGGCAACCAGTTCCGCAGTAACGAAGGTTCTGTATTATACGGCCTTCTCCACCTCCATACCCCGTTGCTGCTAATCGCAGGTCACAGTGAATGTGGAGCAATAAAGGCCGCCACTTCAGACTATGCGGCCGAGCCTGCCGCCTTAGTGAGAGAATTGGATACTGTTAAAGGTTCACTGCAGCAAGCTTGTGCTGGAATCAAAGTTGATTTGGCCACAGCATCTTCGAATCAGGCTCGTTTATCCGAGCTTAACGTGGATACCCAGATCGAAATGCTGCTGAATGAGGCAGAGGTAGCTGCCTTGGTTGATAAGCAAAAACT
>JAXDBN010000264.1:0-13754 GCA_034678805.1 Syntrophomonadaceae bacterium | reverse complement strand
GCAGATGGCACTGATAACCAAAGAGAGCGGCAGACCGGAAGCCCGTAAAGATAAAGATGAGATAATGGCCAAGGCCAAGGAAATGATGCGGGAAGGCAGTACGACAGTAAAAGAGGTATCCGAAAAGTTGGGTGTGCCGATGGGCACGTTATACGGCTGGCTGGCCAAAGAGAAAAAGCGGGTGGAGAAAGTGCAGGCTGTATTGGAGTCAGTCGATGCGGGCAAGCCGGTCCGCTCCATGGGGTGCATCGAGCCGGAGTTGTCAGATAAAGCAACTGAGGTTGTCACGGCGCCGATCGGCGTCGAGGTGCCACAGTACGAGCCATCGGACAATGACTTTGTCCCCGAGGATAAGATACCGATACCCTATGTGGCCACGCCTAATCCGCTGGACGCACAGATCGACGTCATGCTGGATGCGCTGTGGGCGGAGAAGCGGGCTAAGCTAAAAGCCCACGCACATCGTCAGCAGGGGACTGGCGTAATGGCCAAGATACCGCGCGAGATATGGCGCTTCTGCGTTGACCAGATCAAATATTATCCATTGACTGAGGTCGCCTATAAGAATGCCAAGGCCGATATCCAGGCATGCTACATAGACAGTGGCATGAGCGGTCCGCCTGATCCGACCGGGGTACACGTACACTCCGGCCAGGGCCCGCAAGAGGGTAAGTACATCACTAAAGAGCGGGCGCTGAACAACCCATATTACAGATACTTAGTGCGATCAGTGGGCATCATGGAGGTGGCCAAGATGGGGCAGGACCAGGAGATACTGGATGCGATATGGACAGAGGGCTGGAGAGATAACACTATGATAGCGGTGCGGGCTAAGACCAGCGCAGCGTCAGTCAAGCGGGTTAAACATGAGTTAGTCAAGCGGGTAGCAACAGGATGGGGGTTGTGGTAATTGAACAAGGATAAAGCGGATGTAAAGATGCTATACGCTGCTATTATTAGGCAAGCGCTGGACGACTGGAAATACGCCTGCAGGAAAGACAATCGAAGCATGAAAAATGAGATTAGACGCTTCTTTAGGTCTGATTGGGGTATGCACATCTTGGATATACTTGAGATCGACATTAGAATTATTAATGATAAGTACCAAATTTTAAAATGAGCCTATTTTGGCCCTGGACAGCATAGGCTTGACATGATATACTGTACACGTAGAAGTATGCAGAGAAGCCTCCGGAGTGCCGGGGGCTTTTTGTTGCACGGAAACGGGGAGGTGCTGTATGGATTGGACATGGGGAATTACACTGGTTTCGATTATAGGCACCGTGGCTAATTTATATAAAAAGTCATGGTGCTTTATTATTTGGCTGTTTACAAACTTTACTTGGATGATGATTGACTTTAGAGCCGGGCTATATGCTCAGGCCTTTTTGTTTTTGATTTATTTTTTACTTGCTGTCTGGGGTTTGTATCAGTGGAGAATTAAAGATGCTGAATAAATATATTAACCAAATAATACAGGGCGACTGCCTGGAAGTGATGCGGGGGATACCGGATAAGTCGGTTGATATGATACTCTGTGATTTGCCCTACGGTACAACCGCTTGTAAGTGGGACACGGTTATACCTTTTGAGCCATTGTGGGCGCATTACAGGCGTTTAATTAAGGATAATGGTGCAATAGTATTAATGGCAAGCCAACCATTCACCACAAGCCTAATAGCAAGTAATATGACGATGTTTAAGTATTGTTGGGTATGGGAGAAAACAAAAGCGGCAAATTTCCCGAACGCTCCCAATATGCCATTAAAACTACATGAGGATATATGTGTGTTTAGCTTAGGCACTTGTGCTAACGGTAGTAGTCAAAGAATGACATATAATCCACAAGGGGTTAGATCAGTTAATAAAATACGGGAAAGACCACAAAAATATGAGGGCGAACATAATTATAAAAGACCATCTCACCAATTAAAAAGGAAAATCAATATTGAGAGCTATCCGTCAAGCATTATAAAAATTAGTAGTGAGCATAACCCGCCACACCCAACCCAAAAGCCCGTAGCTCTATTTGAATACCTGATAGCAACCTACACTCAACCGGGAGAGATAGTCTTAGATAATTGCATAGGCTCAGGAACAACCGCAATAGCCGCCCTAAACACAGGGCGGTTTTTTATTGGCATAGAAAAGGAACCGCAATATGTGGAGATAGCACGAAAGAGGTTAGAACAGGCACAGGCACAACAGAGTCTGTTTGCATAAAGAACACAGATAGCAGACAGCTTTATGGCGTTTGACTATATTTAGGTTATACGGGAAAGTCCGCTACGTGCATTGCGGGGCTTACAGGAGACTGGACAGCCAATGCGTATGATTGTAGCTGGGGTGGGGGCGATTCGTGATGATCTGGGGAGATGGTTCTATTGCCTGTTAAAGCATTGAGGCCGTGTAACTATTTCGGTTGTGCTGAGTTAATTAGAGATGGCCGTTACTGCGACAAGCACAAGAAAGAGAAGCAGAGACAGCAGGATGACAGACGTGGATCAGCTGCAGCAAGAGGTTATGGGTCAACCTGGCAGAAGGTTCGATTAGCAGTGCTAAGAGAGGAGCCACTGTGCAGACGTTGTTATCAAGAGACTGTCATTAAAGCGGCTGAGGTTGTCCATCACATCAATGGTAACCAGTATGACAATAGTCGTAGTAATTTAGAACCGTTATGCAAGAGACATCATGATGAGCACACAGCCCGAGAACAGGCTTTTGGCCGGAAGTAATTAAATTTCATAGAAAATAGGGTCTGCAGCCTGATAAGAGGGGAAACTCCATCCCCTCTTTTTCTATGCGTAAATATGGAGAACGCGAGGAGGGCGTGTAATGAGAGAAATACCAGGATATCCAGGGTACTATGCAACCAAAGATGGGGAAATTATATCTGTACGCGGCGGCGCATGTAGGACATTGGCAAAACAGAATCATAGAGGTTATTATCATGTGTTTGTTAAACACGGCATTGGTCGAAAGACGAAAGTTAAAATGCCAGTACATCAGTTAGTTTTAATGGCATACATAGGACCTAAGCCGTTTACTGAAGCTGTTACCAGACACCTTAATGGAAATTGCTTTGATAATCACGTTAATAACTTAAAGTGGGGAACAGTCAAAGAAAACGTACAAGATTCATTAAGGCATGGAACAGCAGCTTGCTTAAGATATGGTGAATTACATTCATGTAGTAAATTAAGAGAAGATGACGTGTTGGCTATTAGGGCGGCTGTCCTTAGCGGGGCAAAGCAGATAGATATAGCCAAACAATATGGGATAACGCAAAGGCATGTTAGTGACATAAAACTGGGGAGAACATGGAGATACTTGTGGGGCACCCAGGGGGTATAACAATCCCTACCGCGATTCGCCTAGAGACCGGGCTGGCAGTCGTCTTTAAGAAATAGTCCCTGAGAAAAATCCAGCAATTAGGAGGTGAGCAGTTATGGCCCAGGTAGTCAATTTTGACAAAATGAATGTTGGTCGTCGTGGCGGCGGTAAGCATTGGACCAAAGATGAAATTGCCAAACGCCAGGCAGCTGCTCAAAAAGTTCAACGACCTAAACTAAAAAAATTGAGAATGCCCAGTTGGTTAGATCCTGACGCGGCATCTGTTTGGAAGAAAACCATGAGGGACTTATCTGGATTAGATATCCTGGATAAAATCGATGAAGATATACTGGCCACATATTGTGACGCGGTGGCGAGACACCGGGAGGCCACAGCAAAGGTCCGGGAAGAGGGATACGTCACAATCAATAGTCGGGGTAATGAAGCAGTGAGCCCATACGTCCAGGCCGCCCAGAGTTACGCTCGGATCATGATGCAGTATGCGGACAAGCTCGGACTGAATCCCAATAGTCGGGCCCGACTGGCGAAGAAGATAGCCGACGAGGAGGCAGATCCCAATGGAGACCTCTTCGATTGATGAGTATATACACCCGACCACTCAGTATGCATTAGATATAGTGGAGGGGTTAAGAACATGTTGCGAAGCCGAAAAAATGTCTTGTGCACGGCATTTGTCCGATCTGGAAAGGCAGGGGACCGAAGGGTTCCCTTTTATTTTTGATGAAAGCCGGGCAGACAGGATATTTGATTGGTTTGAAAAATGCTGCCGGCATGTTCGCGGGCCATTTTCGGGAAGCCCGATTGTATTAGAACCATTCCAGATGTTTGATCTGGGGTGCTTATTTGGATGGGTTCATAAACAGACCGGCCGGCGGAGATTTAAAAAGTCATATAACCAGCGGGCCCGGGGCAATGTTAAGTCCACCGAGATGTCTGGAATAGCGCTCTACGGAATGTGCAGCGATTGTGTCTATCCGCCAGATCGGCCCGAGCTAAGAATGTATGAAGATAGCCCCGAGGTTGAATGCGCTGCTGTTGACCGAGACCAAGCAAAAAGGGTCTGGGGTGACGCAAAACTAATGGGCCAAAAAAGCCCGGACATAATGAAACGCCTGTCTATTAAGCGGACATATGTTGAACACAAAGAGCGCGCGGGCTGGATGCGTCCATTGTCAAAGGACACAAAGAATAAAGACTCCGGTGCACCGTGCATTGTAATCATTGATGAGTACCATGCCCACCATAGCTCAGAGATACATGACGTTTTATATTCCGGTTTCGGTAAACGCTGGCAGTCATTGATGTGCATTATCACAACGGCGGGCAAGGATGCAGAGAATAACCCATGTAAAAAAGAGTACGACATCTGCAAAAAGATGCTCAAGGGTGAGCTACCCTGGGTAGATCATTATTTCGCGATGATCCGGGAGCTGGACAATGAAAACGAGGTCCATGATGAAAAAGCCTGGGTAAAAGCTAATCCGGTCCTGCAAAGTGACAATGAATACTCATTGATCCTGCTGCAGGAAATTAAAAATCAGCACAGTGAAGCATATAACTCCAATGATCCAGATAAGATCAGGGAGTTCTTAACCAAAAGATGTAACCTGTGGCAAGCCGATTCGGAAGAAAAGTATTTAACATCTGAACAGGTTGCAAAATTTAAGTCCTTAGCCGTTCCCCAGGCAGAGTTCTTGGAACTTACCAAAGGGCTATCCGGATGGTCAGGGATAGACGTTTCAAAGCGTATCGACCTAACCGGAGATGGATTTGTTTTTTGGCTAGAGGATGGGCGCCTGGCAATATCGGCTCATGGGTTTATCCCGGAAGAGGCCGCAAACAAACATGAACATTCAGACAATATCCGATATAGGCATTTTGCTAAAGAGGGTTGGTGTACATTAATCCCTGGTGCAGTTATCGATGATAATTATATCCACCAGCATATTGATGATGAATGTACAAACAACAAATGGCACATAAAAGAGGTTTGCCACGACCCCTGGGGAGCACGGCAATTAGCAATCAGCATGGCTCAGTCTGGATATGAACCGATAGAAATGCCGCAGTTAATGAGATATTTGTCTGAGCCAACCAAAAAGTTAAGGGAGTTAATCTTGCAGGGCAGAGTAGTGCATGACGGCAATCCATTGCTGGTTTGGTGCCTCTCTAACGCCTATGCTTTGTCTGATACCAAAGAAAATATCATGTTGTCCAAGCGACATAAAGACGATACCCAACGAATAGATCTGGCTGCCGCCGTGATAAATGCCCTTTTTAGGGCTATGTTTGCGGAGAACAAAGCATCAGTCTATGAAGATCCCGAACATGAACTGGTAACCTTGTAGGAGGTGGAACGATTGAAGATACCAATCCTGTCTAAATGGCAGGAGAAAAGAAATCTTGCAAAGTGGGAACAATGGCTGGATTTGTTAGGCGCAACACCCGCCTCCAGCGGAGCCTATGTTGGAGAATCAGAGGTACTGACACTATCGTCAGTGCTGGCCTGTATCCGGGTCCTGTCATTCACGATGGCGATGCTTCCATTGCCCCTTTACGAAAAACAGAATAACGGCGGAAAGCGGAAGGCGACGAACCATCCGCTTTATTATTTGATTCATGATTCGCCAAATAATTATCAGACCGCTTTCGAGTACCGGCAGCAGATGATGACCAATCTTTTGCTCCATGGTAACCATTACAGCTTGATTATAAGGGATAATTTCAGCGGAGAAGTGCAGGCATTACTCCCGTTTGCTTATCCATCCCGGATGGAATCGCAGCTTTTTGTGAATGAAGTCCGCTACCGGTACCAGCTGGAGAACGGTGAGCCCGTTACATTAGGCCAAAACGACGTCCTGCATATCAAGGGACTAAGTACAAACGGGCTTTTAGGGCTGAATTTGATCGAAAAAGCCCGAGAACCATTAGGGTTAGCCTTAGCTTTGCAGGAATTTGCGGCCAGATTCTTTGGTAATGGGGCAAATATTGGGGGAGTGCTGGAGCATCCGGGCAACCTGAGTAAGGAAGCCGCGGAGAGGTTAAGGACCAGCTGGACCAAGACATATCAGGGGATAAGTAAGTCCCACAAGGTGGCAATTCTTGAAGAGGGTATGAAATTCGCCAAAATGGGCGCGTCTCCCGAGGAAGCACAGGCGCTGGAGTCGAGGAAGTTCCAAACTCTTGAGGTGTCACGAATATTCGGGGTGCCTCCCCACATGATAGGTGACCTGGAACGAGCCACCTTCAGTAATATTGAGCACCAGGGCATTGAATTTACCACCTATTGCATTCAACCCTGGGCCACTTTGATAGAACAACGAATAAGTAAACAGCTATTGAGCGCCGGGGAGCGGCGTTTTTATTTTGCCCAGTTCAGCCTCGAAGCCTTAATGAGGGGTGATTACAAGTCCCGTCAGGAAGGATTACACATCCAGCGCAACGATGGAGTGATATCCGCCAACGAATGGCGGGCTATGGAGAACCTTAACCCCATCGATGGGGAAGAAGGGGACGCCTATCTGGTTAATGGCAATATGATTTCGGTAGCCATGGCCATGAAGGGCGGTGTAGCTGCGCTGAAGAGTGAGCCGGATCCGTCGGACGATAACCAACCGAAAGGAGATGACTAATTTGAGCATAGAGCGCCGATTTATAGCATTGGAAGATCTGGAGATTAGGGCTGATGATAACGGGACGGCCATTAAGGGTTATGCTGCGGTATTTAACAGGAAATCCAAAGAAATGTGGGGATTTCGTGAACAGATCGCGCCGGGTGCCTTTGCTAACAGTCTGAAAAGCAATAGAAATATCAAGGCTTTATGGAATCACAACCCGGATTACCCGCTGGGAAGTACCAAAAACAGTACATTAACCCTGGAAGAGGATGCAAAAGGGCTCAGATTTGACCTGGTTTTACCTGATACCAGCTGGGGTAAGGACGCCATGGAGAGCATCCGCCGCGGGGATACCGACGGTGTTTCCTTCGGTTTTAGAACAAAGGTGGACCAATGGGACGAATCAGACCCCAAAAACATAGTGAGAACCCTGGTCGATGTGGACCTGATAGAGATTTCACCCACTCCATTCCCTGCATATCCTCAGACTTCGGTAGGTGTTAGGTCATTTAAAGAGATATTTGAATCACATATGGCGGGAAAGGCCCAGGAGGACCCGGAGCGTCGTGAGATAGATCCCCCAGTTCCCCCGGAACCCGATGGCAGAAGTGATCAGGAGAGAATGGATGCCGTCAAAGCAGAGTTGTCATATTGGAACCAAATAATTGAAGGAGGTAACTAACAGTGATAAATACTCTTAAACAAAAAAGAGCCGCATTGCTGAAACAATCCGGCGAACTGTATGCATCGGTTATCAAAGAAGATCGTGGATTCTCTGCTGAGGAGCATGCGTCGTATGTCAAGATGACTGACGAGATGCGTGACCTGACAAAACAAGTCGATGAGCTTGAAAAAGCCGAAGAGTTAAGACAATCCCTATTATTCAAACAGGAACCCACCCTGGATCCTAAAAAAGAAGAGCGTAAAGGGTTTGAAACCTTTGGCGAGTTTTGCCAGACTGTAGCCACTCGCGCTGATGATCCCCGGTTGATTGAGTTCCGTGCATCCGGTTTGTCTGAAGGTGTTCCTGCTGATGGGGGCTTCTTCGTACAGAAGGACTTCTCCAGCCAGCTTATCAAAGCTGTGTGGGATGCCAGCCAAGTGGCCAATATGTGTACAAAATTCCCGATAACCAGTCAAGCAAATGGCATCAAAATCCCGGGTATCCAGGAATCATCCCGGGCTGATGGCAGCCGTCGCGGCGGAGTAAGAGGTTACTGGGCTAATGAGGCCGCAACCGTAACTGCAAGCGATCCTAGTTTCGCCCAGGTTGAATTGACTCTGAACAAATTGTTCTGCCTTGGCTATATGACTGAGGAATTGCTACAGGATGCAGGCGCTCTTGAGTTTATCCTGACCGAATTGTTCGCTGAGGAAATCGGCTTCAAGCTGCAGGATGCTATTATCAACGGTGATGGTGCAGGCAAACCCTTGGGGATTCTCAGTGCCCCGTGTTTGGTAACTGTAGCCAAGGAAGCTGCTCAACCGGCCGATACTGTAGTTTTTGAAAATGTTACAAAGATGTGGAGCCGTTTGATTGCTTCCAGCCGGCCTAATGCAGCATGGTTTATTAACCAAGATGTTGAGCCTCAGTTGTTTGGTATGAGCCTGGCTGTGGGCACCGGCGGAGTTCCCGTGTATCTCCCCGCCAACGGTTTGGCAGGTTCTCCTTATGGAAGTCTGTTTGGGCGTCCGGTAATCCCGATTGAGCAGTGTGATACTGTTGGCGATCTCGGAGACATTATCCTGGCCGACATGAAACAGTATTACCTGGCCGACAAAGGTGGACCCAAGGCTGCATCCAGTATTCATGTACGGTTTATCTATGATGAGACCACTTTTAAGATGACCTATCGGGTAGACGGCCAGCCTTCTTGGGGATCAGCCATTACGCCGTTTAAGTCCGCTAATACTCTGTCCCCATTTGTCACCCTGGCTGCCCGGGCTTAATTTTAGAAAAGGAGGTATTTACTCATGGGAGCTAAAGGACTTGTACTTGCTGAAGAAGCTCATATAATCAACATCTTACCACCCGTTGACATAACCGGTGGAGCTACCTCTGATGTTTTTTCCATGGGCGATTATGCTCATGCCACCATTATTGTTCAGGTGGGTGTATCTGCCGCAGCCTTTACTAAGTTAATTGTAGAGGAATGTGATGATTTCACTCCGACCACTCATACGGACATCGCTCACTATATTTACAAAGAGGAAACCGCCAGCGGTGATACTTTAGGAGCGAGAACCGCGGTTGCCGCGGCCGGGACCACTCCAAGTGCCAATGACAATATTTTCTATGTAATTGAGATCGATGCCAGCGAGCTCACGGATGGTTATGATAAATTGCGCCTGGAGATCACCAATGGTGTTAACAGTGTTATAGCATCCGCTGTGGCAATTCTCTCCGGTGCTCGTTATCAGCCTGCCGGATCAGTCACTGCCATTGCTTAGTAAATCAAATTCGCCCGGGGTAACACCCGGGCGCTCTTAATTGAGCGAAGGAGGATAATAAATGGGACTGCATTCAAAATGGTTAAACAATGCCCTTGTTTTTTATGATGGACAGCGCTGGGTCGACGCAATCGGACCTTATGTTTGCAAATTCATCGAAGATTTTGTTGCAACACCTTTTGCCAGTGCTGATACCCCAGCCCAGTGGACAGTAACCCTGGTCGAGGGTGGTGGCGGTGAGTCTACGGTAGCCCTGGCCGATGGAGCCGGGGGGCTCTTGTTGATTACCACTGACGCAGCTGAGAATGATGGCGTAAACATGCAAGTTACCAAAGAAGCTTTTAAGATGGTTGCCGGAAATCCCTGCTATTTTGGGGCAAGATTAAAAATTTCGGAAGCCACCGAGAGTGATTTTATTGTTGGATTATGTATCACTGACACAACCCTACTGGGCGGGATGACTGACGGAATCTATTTCCGCAAGGTTGATGGTTCGGCCGATGTTAAATTTGTTCTGGAAAAGAATAGCACAGAAACCGAGAGTGCAGCCATTCATACCATGGCTGATAACACCTATGTCCAGCTTGAGTTCCTGTTTGATGGGACCTATGTAGACTGCTGGGTTGACGGAGTGCTTCAGACCCGCCTGGCCATAACCAACCTGTGCCAGGATGAAGAGTTGACCCCGTCCATCCATTTCCTGACTGGCGCAGCTGCAGCCATAACTATGACAGTTGATTCAATAGTAGCGATCCAGTTGAACCAGGCTTAATCAAGATTCTCTCCTTCCTTGGGGCCGTCCTCCGGGGCGGCCCCTTAACTATGAAAACTAGAGCCCCGAAAAGAGAAAGGTGTGATATAGATGGCAGTTAAATTAATCACTGCAATAAAGAGATATGTTGGTACCGCGGCTGAAATTGCCGCTTTTGATTTAACCGGTATCCCGGCCGGAAGCACGTTCTTCGAATCTGATACCGGGATCCTGAAGGTGCTCAATGAAGCCGGGGCATTAGTCCAGGCACCAGGTGAGACTGTTGCACTATCGGGCAGTAAAGCGCAAGAAAAAGAGAAGTTGACTATTGACAATACGGTTGGGGGCGTTGCGCTGACTGCGGCTAAATATGCAGGGTGCAAGATGGCAAAGCTGACGGTTGAAACTGCCCAAATACGGTTTTGGGCAAACGGTTCTACTCCTACCACGACCGAGGGGCATATTGCTAACCCCGGCGACATAATAACCTTGGATAGTGCTAATGACATTGCGGCGTTTAAGGCGATACGGACAGGTGCAACCAGCGGAATACTGCAATGCACCTATTCGGCGTAGGGGGCAAGGAATATGGATATTAAAAGGATACCGCCCTTAGTAATACCGTATAGTCCTGTAATTCCAGGTATTATGTCCCAGAAAAGAGTAGCGGGACAAATTTACGGGGCATTAGGAGTAAGCGGCAACGTGTCTGTGTCTACTGCGGTGATCAACAAAATATATGCAACACCCTTCTTAGTTTTGGAAGACGAAACATTCGATCGTATAGCAATATACTGCAATAATGGAGCCGCGGGAAATGCCCGCTTAGGCATATATGCTAATACTGACGGTTACCCTAGCAACTTAATCCTAGATGCTGGAGCAGTGGATACCACGGACTCTGGGTCGAAAGCAATAAGTATTAATCAAGCACTTTCACCCGGATTGTATTGGTTGGTAGCCTTATTTAGTGGCACTCCAGGTATTTCAGCTCATAGTAGTTCAATAAACCTGTTAGGGTTAAGTGCTGCTGGTTATGCCTATTTAACTACTCAGGAATACGGTGAATTACCAGCAACACATCCTACACCTGCCCCGTCAACGGCTTTATTACCTTTTATTAATTTGAGGAGGGCCTAAATATGGCGAGAAATCAAGTATGGGATATGAACGGCAAACTAATCGAGGATATAGAAGTTCCAGATGAAGTTATATCTCAACCGACTATTGAAGATTTAACCTCCCTAGTAGCAGAATTAACTGCAAAACTCAATGAAAAGGGGTTGTTGCCGTAATGAATATTGAACAGTTCGCCAAACAACAGAAATTACCTTTGAAAGATACCAAAAAGGAAAAACCGACTAAAGACTTTAACTCGTTATCTACAGCAGAAAAGTGGGCTATCTTGGAGAAAATTGCCCGTGATTTAGGATATATTAACTAAACTATCTGAGATAGCGAATATGGAATAAGGCCACTCCTTCGGGGGGTGGTCTTTTTAATGGGGTGATTTAATGGCAATACAAATTAAGACTCCGCCTAGTAGAGAGCCGGTCAGTCTGGCCCTGGCCAAGAGCCATCTGAGAGTGGACGGCGCTGATGATGACAGCCTGATCTCAGGGCTAATATCGGCAGCCAGGAATTGGGCTGAAGGGTATCAAAATAGGGCCTACCTGGAACAAACCTGGTATTTGTGGTTGGATGATTTTCCGAGTGAGGACTACATCGAGATCCCGCTGCCACCGTTGCAGTCCATCACCAGTATAAAATACTATGATACCGATGGTACCGAGGCGACTATGGATTCCGGTGACTATATCGTTGATGTTACTGGATTTCTTGGGCGGGTTGTTCTCGCTTATAGAGAGTCATGGCCGACTACTACCCTGAGACCAGCCAAGGGTGTCTGTATCGAGTTTGTCTGTGGGTATGCGACATATAGCGCCTATGTCAATACCGTGGCAACAGCAGTAAGTTGGGTGAGCGGTGACAAGTTCGTCACTGCCTGGTCGGAGAATAAATTGCTGACTATTGCCGGCGTGATTTACAGGCTTTCCAGTGTGGCCAGTGATGCGGCTATAGTACTAGCAACCACAGCCGGGAACCAGGCAGGATCATTATTCTATACTGACGATGTTCCGGAGGGCATTCGGGCGGCTATTTTATTGCTTGTCGGCCATCTGTATGAGAACAGAGAGGCCAGTATTGATAAAGCCCTTAGCGAGATCCCGTTTGGAGTAAAAGCCCTTCTGGATATGAATCGGGTGGTGCCGATATGAGAAGCGGCCAATTAAGGCAAAGAGTGACCATCCAGCAGAAATCAGTTGCCCGGGACACTTACGGCGGTGAGACAGTTACCTGGGCAGACGTCACAACCGTTTGGGCAGCCGTCGAACCGATTGCAGGCAGGGAATACTTTTCGGCCCAGCAGTTGCAGGCTGATGTAAACCACCGGATCCGGATCAGGTATTACTCCGGAGTGACAACCACCATGAGAGTCAAGTTGGGCACCAGGTATTTTGACATTCTATCCATACTGAACCTGGAAGAACGGGATCGCGAGACCCACTTGATGTGCAAGGAAGTGGTTTAGGGTGGCAACTACCAGGCGCACCATAAAAGTTGACGGAATAGAAGGATTGGAAAAGAACCTTAACAATATACAGGACAAGATATCCGCGGTATTAGCTCCGGCCGCAAAAGCTGGAGCTGATATAATTCGTGACGAAGCCAGGCGCAGAGCCCCAATTATGACGGGTAATCTCAGGCGAGGCATAATAAGTCAGATCACCTGGGATAAAGGCAAGTCAGCGGCCTTTGCCGGAGCTGGCATGGATAAAAGCATGAACGAGACTTTTGTTAAGTTCGGGCAGCCTCAAAAAAGAGCAAAACTCTCGGAGGCTAAAACATTAAAACAGTTGGTAAAAGCCCCGACTCCAAAAAGGTATTATTATCCGTCAGCTCAGGAATATGGAACCAAGAATATGCCGGCCAACTCATTCATGAGACCGGCTTTTGATTCCAAAAAGAATGCAGCCAGAAACGAGATTAAGAAGATAGTAACAGCAGCGATCAAGGGGGTGAGGTAGTGGCTTTGAATGTCGATGAGGGATTGTACGCATATTTAAGCACTTACGCGGGATTGATAGCTCTGACCAGCACCAGGATATATCCATTATTGTTGCCTCAGGATTGTGCGTTGCCAGCTGTTACCTACCAGAGAATATCTGATCCGGTTGATCATGCTATGGGGGCTGATGTTACAACCTACCATCCCCGGTATCAAGTATCATGCTGGGCCACTACCTATTCTGGGGTTCAAGCCGTAGCCGCCCAGGTAAAAGCAGCATTGAGGGATATTTCATCTAGCGCTTTCGGCGGAGTCGGCGGCGAGAATGTGCTTCGTGTATTCTATGAGGGTTCATTTAGTAATTATGATCCGAATACTGAGGAATACCAGGAAACCTTAGACTTCATAATCTGGTACAACTAGGAGGCAGCATGAACAAAGAAATTTTGATAGCTCAGCTGGAGGCCATGAGAGCGCAGTTAGATGCGGCTCTTTTTTTATTGGCTGAACC
>JAXDBN010000263.1:0-17905 GCA_034678805.1 Syntrophomonadaceae bacterium | reverse complement strand
GGCTATTGAAATCAATAGCGATGGTTTTCTGCTGGTGCGTGATAAGCAGGGGACAATACGGACGGTAATGTCTGGAGAGGTGGATTTATTATCGTCTATTCCATAAAATTGTTAACCAAGAATTTTTGTTTGGGTTGACAATACGGTTTTCAGGAAAGATAATTTAAGCTAGCCAAATTGGGAATTTGGCTGGCTTATTTCTTTTTACATAAGAGGGTGATTTACACGGGAATAAATAATGACCAAAATCATCTGAGGCAGATGGTTTATGCTGCTATGTTTGGTGCTCTTACGGCTATAGGCTCACTGGTGGTAATACCCCTGCAGCCTTTGCCGATCACACTGCAAACCCTATTCACGGGTTTGGCAGGGATTCTTTTCGGCGGATACACAGCTGCATTGAGCCAAATAATTTATGTTCTGCTGGGCGTAATAGGTTTGCCTGTCTTTGCCGGCGGAAAAGCCGGTCTGGGTACTCTTTTAGGTCCCAGCGGCGGTTACCTGATTGGGTTTATTGCCGGGTCTTATATAATCGGCAGGATTGTCGAGTCCAACAATAATCCTGGGCTAATCAGGATATTAGTGGCCCTGGTTAGCGGAACCCTGGTTATATACATTCTGGGAACCATTCAACTTGCGAATGTCACCAACTTCTCTATTGTGAAGTCTCTAATGGTGGGAGTAGTCCCGTTTTTACCCGGTGATGGACTGAAGATAGCTATATCTGCCTGGCTTGGCATTAAGCTCAGGCGCTATGTGAATTTACAGAGGTAACCTAAGATGATTGAAATCGCTCACTTAACCTACAAATACAGTCTGAACCAGAACCCGGTTATTAATGATATAAATCTGACTATAAAACCGGGTGAATATGTGACGGTTATCGGACCTAATGGCTGTGGGAAGACAACCTTGATCCGGCATTTAAATGCATTGCTTCTCCCTTCCGGCGGAGAGGTATTTGTAGATGGTCTATGTACCAACAAGTCCAATAATGTCAGGGAAATCCGGCGTCTTGTAGGCATGATATTCCAGAATCCAGACAACCAGATCGTGGGCATGAGCGTGGAAGAAGACGTAGCCTTCGGTCCGGGCAACCTGGGCCTGCCCCCGGCTGAGCAAAAGAAAAGAGTGGGACAAGCCCTGGCTGCGGTGGGATTAACCGGATTTGAAGCTCGACCCCCATATACTCTGTCAGGGGGGCAGAAGCAACTTCTTGCCCTGGCCGGTTTGCTGGCTATGGCCCCAAAAGTGATCGTGCTTGATGAACCGACCGCCTCTTTAGATGCATCCGGAAAAAAATTGGTGCATGATGTAGTGCAGAAACTGCACCGGCAGGGAATTACCATAATTCACGTAACCCAGGACATGGAAGAGGCTGCCAAAGCGGAAAGAATACTGGTACTCAACAGGGGTAACCTGGTGGCCGACGGGTGTCCCGGGGATGTTTTGAGCCGGATCGAATGGCTAAAAAGCCTGGGCCTGGTTGCGCCCAAGATTACTGAGCTTATGTTCCGTTTGAATGCATCGGGGCTCGGAGTTGATACCCGGATAATAGATATTAATGATGCCTGCCGTGAGATTTCCTCGCTATTTCATGTACATCAGCCCTTGCCTACTGATATATCTTAAGGAGACATAAGACAAAATGGATTACTTTGGTCACTATCTTCCGCAGGATTCTCCGCTGCACAGGAGAGACCCCCGTGTAAAGATAATCGCGGTGCTCATCTTCAGCATTTTGATCTTGAGATTGAACATGCAGGGTCTGGCCGTATCCGCATGTATATTGACAGCTTTAACTGTACTAAGCCGCATACCTATACGGTCATTGCTAAAAAGCCTTTATCCCGTGGTTCCTTTTTTTTTAGTATTGTTTACACTATATGTTCTGCTGACACCTGGAAATCCATTGCCGATTGTACCAAATGGGCCAATTCGAATTACTTATGAAGGCTTGAATATCGGAACTTATCAGGTTGCCAGGTTTTCGCTGCTAATCCTTAATGCTTCGCTGTTTACTATGACAACCAACCCCACTGAGATTGCAGTTGGTCTGGAAAGACTGTTGCGCCCGGTGAAGATTATTGGCATCTCCTCTCATAACCTAGCTATGATGATATCCCTGGCTTTACGGTTTTTTCCTGAGCTTGCAGGAGAGTTGAATACCATCCGCCAGGCTCAAATCGCCAGGGGGGGAGGCTTCGGCAGCAACCGGACAGCCAGGAAAATCAAGGCTGTAGGTTATTTGGCATTTACCGTGGCGGTCAATATATTACGCCGCTGTGATGAATTGGTTGACGCCATGGAGGCCCGGGGGTATTGCCCCGGTGAGCGGACGTACCTGCGGGAGTTGTGTTTATGCCGGGGTGATTACTGCTTTATAATCTCCCTGGCAGCCATTGTGTATTTTATGGAATGTTTATGGGTATAAAACCTGATCGGCCTTATATGCAGAAAAAGAAAACGAGCAGACAGCCAGTCACCTTCTGCTCGCGAAAATTTTTAAAACAATATTTCATGGGTTTATCCATGAGCTCGACATCTTGTCGGCCATGAATGGATCCTTGGATTGATTGCTCTTCAGGGAATTACTTATATCATGGGGTAATCTGCTATTCTGCTTCGTTGCTGCCGGTGCTTTCCTTGGAATTCAGCAGAGAAGCAAAACCTTCATCTAAATCTTCTATGGCAAAATTCTTTACCTCATCCATAATGCTGTCGTCCACCGGGCTCATATTAAATATTCTGAATTTTCCGCCTTCTTTTATAAGCAGGGCAGCCTCGCGACTGGTTGGCTGTCCCTTCTCCAGGAAATCATAAACCACCAGGGCGCTATTCTCACCGATTTTGGTGTATTCCTTCAATATTTTAACGGAAAGACCCTCGGGCAAAGTATTATCGGCCTCTATCTCAGTGATCACGGCTGCAATCTCTTTTTCTACCTGGCTGCGTTCAGCAAGCAGTTCAGCCGGAGTTTTCTCCTGGAAATCAGGGAGGAAACGGACTGACCAGAAGACGCTCAGATTAGCTGCTACGGTATTATAATCCTTGGTAAAATAAGCGTTATAGAAATTCACCACTGTTTTTTCGGGTGCTGGTTTATCCAGGAAAGCCGCATAAGAGTATAGCCCGGCCATAAGTAGAATAATAAGGACAAACAACGACCTGGGTACGCGGGGTGGCCCCGAGTTAACCTTGGCTGAATGGGATTCACTTCCATGAGATGAACTAGACAATTTGCAAATACCCCCGTTCCTTTTGCTATATAATAGGTACGAACTTTATTGTAATTCATTTGCCGGTAATTAACAAATGTTCAACTGCCCTTATTACTATAATATGGCACTATAACGGAAACAAACCAAGGGAATAAGAGTTTTAAGCTGGAGGAAATTGCTATGAAAGAAGTAGTGGTGATCGGGGCTGGACCGGCGGGTATGATGGCGGCAATTACTGCTGCCGCGGGGGGGAGCCGGGTCACCGTTTTGGAGAAGAAGGACCGGTTAGGCCGAAAACTGGCTATCACCGGTAAGGGTCGCTGCAACATCACCGCTGATGTAGATATAGATGGTTTGATAAAAGGGATGCCGGGCAACGGCCGTTTTCTCTACAGCTCTTTCAGCGAATTTTCCAACCATGATTTGATCGATTTCTTTACCAGTAAAGGACTACAGGTAAAGGTAGAAAGAGGTCACCGGGTTTTTCCAGTATCTGATAAAGCCGGGGATGTAGTCGCAGTTCTGCAGCAAGCTATGCGGGACAATGGGGTAAGGATTATTACCCATTGTGAAGTGCAGAACCTGCTCCTGGTTTCTGGTCAAATCTCCGGGGTAGAGAGCCGACTGGAGAAATACAGTGCTGAAGCAGTGATCATCTGTACCGGAGGCCTGTCCTATCCTGTTACCGGTTCAACCGGTGATGGCTATCGCTGGGCCAGCGCCGCAGGTCATAAGATCATCGAAACCCGTCCCGGGTTGGTCCCCCTGGTAGCTCAAGAGGATTGGGTCAGGGAGTTACAGGGATTGAGCCTGAAAAATACCCGGGCTGTGGCGTACAAAGCTGCGGGCGGCAAAATAAACGAGGATTTTGGTGAACTTCTGTTTACCCATTTTGGCCTGTCGGGACCCATAATATTGTCCATGAGCCGCGACATAGCGCAATATATCTACCGGGAGAAAAGACCGGTCAAAATAGAGCTGGACCTTAAACCCGCCTTAAGCGAGGAGAAACTGGATGAAAGGCTGCAAAGGGACCTGGCCCGGCAGTCGCGCAAGTTATTCAAAAACTCACTGGAGGACCTGCTGCCCGGTAAAATGATCCCGGTAATGGTGAAATTAAGCGGTATAGATCCTGATAAACCCTGCCATCAGATTACCCGGCTGGAACGACTGGGTTTAGTACAATTACTTAAACACCTGCCCATAACCATTTGCGCAACCAGGCCAATAGCAGAAGCTATTGTGACGGCTGGCGGGGTAAGTGTAAAGGAGATCGATCCTAAAACCATGCAGTCCAAACTGATCCCGGGGCTGTTTTTTGCCGGGGAGGTCCTGGATGTAGATGGTTATACCGGCGGCTACAACCTGCAGGCGTGTTTTTCTACCGGTTATGTGGCCGGCAAGTGGGCATCGTTGTTGTAGCAAGGGTGAACAAAGACCCGGTCAAACCGGTGTTTATACAAGATGTGCCGCGGACCGGTTGCGTTGACGGTCATCCCAATATCTGCTATGATTCAAGTTGGTAAAATGACAGAGAGAACAGGAGGAAACATTAGTATGACGTCGAAATTGGCCCAATATAAAGGGTCAGCCCAATACATTGTCAGCGATGAGTTGAGGAATAGTGTCAACATTGCTATTGCCCTGGGTAAGCCGCTGCTGATAAAAGGAGAACCAGGCACCGGCAAGACCATGCTGGCTCAGAGTATAGCCGAAGCCCTGGATAAAAATCTGATTATTTGGAACATAAAGTCCACCACTAAAGCTCAAGAGGGGCTATACGTTTACGACACCGTGCAAAGGTTATATGACAGCCAGTTCAAGGACCATGACGTAGCTAATATCAAGCAGTATATCAAGACCGGTAAATTGGGCGAGGCCTTTCAGAGCTATGATCAGGTGGTGCTCCTGATTGATGAAATTGATAAAGCCGATCTGGAGTTTCCCAATGACTTGCTGTGGGAACTGGACCAGATGAGCTATTATATACCGGAGACCAAGGAGACCATTTCCGCTATAACCCGGCCGATTGTAATTATCACCAGTAATGCTGAAAAGGAGTTGCCTGATGCTTTCTTGCGCCGGTGTATCTTCCATTACATCGCTTTCCCCGACCCCGAGGAGATGGAACGTATTATAATGGTGCATCACCCCCAGCTAGACAAGCGTTTGCTGGAGCAGGCCATGGAGACCTTCTATATGCTGCGTAACCTGACCAATGTTCAAAAGAAGCCCAGTACCAGCGAATTGATCGACTGGCTGCAGGCACTGGTAGTCGGCGGGATCAGTCCTGCCAAGATAAAACAGGACATACCTTTCTTAGGTGTGCTATTGAAAAAGAATGAGGACCTCGATCTTTTGTTAAATGGGCTCCATACTAAAACCCAGAATAGACCTAATCAGCGTTCCACTGTTTGGCGTTAGGAGAATAAATTGTTTACCGGCTTTTATTATTATTTAAAAGATGTTGGTGTCCCGGTTTCCCTGAACGAATGGCAAGACTTGATGGAGGCCCTGGATCAGGGTATGGCAGGTTCCAGCCTCACCGGATTCTATTATCTGTGCCGCGCCTTGCTGGTTAAAACGGAAGCTCATTATGACCGGTTCGACCTTGCTTTTGCCAGTTATTTTAAAGACCTGGAATCTGTAGAAGGATTGCCTGAAAAAATATGGGATTGGCTCAACCGGGAAGTACCGCCTCTGGAAATAACCGAAGCCATGCGGCAAAATCATCGTCAGCTGGATATTGAGGAAATGAAGCGGATGCTGGCGGAACGATTGGCTGAGCAAAACGAGCAGCATCATGGTGGTAACCGCTGGGTGGGAACAGGTGGCACCTCTCCCTTTGGACATTCCGGGTATCATCCGGGAGGTATCCGCATTGGCGGCGATACCCGCAACCTCTCTGCGGTTAAGGTAGCAGGGATGAGGCGTTTTCAGGAATTCAGGACGGATGAGACCTTAGGTATCAGGCAGTTCCAGATAGCCCTGCGCAAGCTGCGGCAGTTTACCACCCGAATGGACGCGGCCCGGGAAGAACTGGACCTGGATGGTACCATTGACAAGACCTGTCAGAATGCCGGCCGGCTGGAATTGATGTGGGCCCGTCCCCGGGTTAACAGTATGAAAGTAATGCTGCTCATGGATGCGGGCGGTTCTATGTGGCCCTATACCCGCTTATGCAATCAGTTGTTCACCGCTGTTAATAAATCCAATCATTTTAAGGATTTAAAGATATTTTATTTCCACAACTGCATTTATGATTGGCTATACAATGACCCCGGCTGCAGCCGGCGCGACTATGTCCATACCGAACATATCCTGCACACTTATGATTCCAATTACCGGGTAATAATTGTTGGTGACGCCAGTATGGGTTACGCTGAATTAATGCGTCCCGGCGGCATTATCGATTGGGATCTGGATAATGAGCTGGCCGGTATAGAGTGGCTGCGGCGCTTGCGTCAGCATTTCGAGTATTCGGTCTGGCTAAATCCGATTGCCTCAAGATTCTGGGATCGAATGGAAGGTGCGTTCACCATTGCTGCTATAAGGAAGGTCTTCCCCATGGAAGAACTGACCGTAGAAGGATTGGAGCGCTCGATAGGTAAATTGAAGAGCCGGTCGCGGGTGGGAAAGGAGAATAAGGTTGCGTACTGAAAATCAGGTTGAAATAGTGGTAGATGGGGTTACCGGGGTTGGGAAATCCAGTCTGGTAAGAATTATCAGTGAAGAAATGGGATTAAAACCGTTTGATGAGATGTTCGATGATGAATATCGCCTGCTGCACAAATTTTTTCACGACCGCGAAAAATGGGCTTTCGCCATGCAGGTCAACTTCCTGACCAATCGTTTTAAGCAATATAAATATGCAATGAAGGTAGGCCGGGCGGTTATGGACCGTTCCATCTATTCCGACATAATATTTGCCATGATGTACCTTAATCATAAATATCTTAGCCCGGAAGAATATGCAGTTTATAACAACTTGCTGCATACCTTTTTGGACCAGGTTAAGGTACCTAAACTCATGGTTTACCTCAGGGTGAACACCGATGAAGCGATTAGACGAATCCATCGGCGGGGCCGCACGGACGAGATGGAAGTAGAGCGCGAATACTGGGATATGTTGAACCAGTTCTATGAAAAAAACTACCAGGACTATAAATTAGGAAAATTACTGGTACTTAATGTAGACCACCTGGATTATGTGCATAGATCCCAAGACCGTGATTTTATGATGCAGGAGATTACGCGGGCAATACAGATTACTTCTAAGGAAAAAGCGGCAGCCCGCTAGCCGTTTTTAAATTGGTCAGGTGGTGAATTATGACTCTTATCCTGGGGACGATGGCAGGGCTGATCTTCCTGCTGTACTCTTTCTATTTTTTGAAAATCATAAGAGAAGTGCCCCGGGCTTTCGAGCTGGAGCTAATCAGGTCTTTGGCTAATTGGATTATAGCAACCGGAGCCCCCAGCAAGACTTATTTATGGATAATGTTATTGTCATCAGTGGGATTGGAGGCTTTGTACTTTTATCTCACCTTGACGTTAATACCCAATCCGGTTATATATATGCTGACCCTTTTATTTATTCCGGTTGAGGTCTTTCACTTGACCCTTGTAGGATTGGGATTGAGGCGTTTTTTCAATGGTAATTTCCTGCTCAGCCAGGTTTTCTCCTGGCCGCTCGAGAGAATCAGCGCGGTATTATTCTTTACCCATTCCTTGCTGGTTTTGGTTAGCCTGGCCTTTTTTGTGTAGAGCAATAAATCAAAGCATTCATTAAATAGAGGACCCTTCCCGAAAAAACGGTGAAGGGTCTTATGTTTAGGAGACGCATTGATAAAGAGAAGCTGGACTTTTTAGAAACCAGTTTTCAGATATTGAGGCAGCACAATCTTGCGGTCAGGAGTAATTTTATATACTTCAGGTATAACCGGCCCTCCGGCATTTATAGCGGCGTTAGATGCGTAAGCGCTGGAAGGTAATACCCTGCGTACCTCTTTCAAGCTGGAGCCATACCAGTAGGAAAAGCTGTTGATTATTCCTATAGCGGTGGGGCGGCCTTTGCAGGTATTAATAATGCATGGCTTTCCATCTACTTTCCCCATGTAGATAGCCACATGACCTATCCCGGTCCGATCTGCATTCCAAAACGTAAAAATGTCCCCTGGTTTCAGCTTATCCACTCCAACCAGTGTATACTTTGAGGTGCCACTAATCCGCGTGGAGTAGACCCCTTGGACTGTAGTACCTACTGTCCCATAATTGCGGGCTGCTGAAGTTATCGAATATCCGAAATCTTTATATACCAACGATACAAAATTAGAGCAGTCAATATATCCGGTAGTGGCGTATTTTGTGTGCCCGTATTTCATAAAACCGTATTCCATATACCATATAGCGCGACCTACCAGGGCCTCACCCAAACTGCCATTATAACTGGCACGGAGAGAATCCACTATGGGTTTCTCGTGACTATTATAATCGCTGTCACTTGATGTATAAGTACTTCCGCTTCCTATTAATGCAGCATTCAGGGCTGTCTTGGTTACTGGGCCAACAATGCCGTCCGTTTTCAGTCCCTGGGATTCTTGAAAATTCACTGCTGCATCATTAGTTTTGGGGCCAAACCATCCGTCAATACTGCAATTATAGAATCCTAACGTGGTAAGATCCTGCTGCAGCTGACTGACGGCGGATCCCCGGCTATCAAAGGTCAGATCGGTTGTACCGTAATCACTGGCCTGAGCCGGCCAAGGCATTACAGCAACCACGAGTAATGCTAATACACACAATAAAACCAAATGTTTGCTACGTAATGTTAACATCAGTTCCTCCTTTCTAAAGTCAGGTATGAGAAAACTATAAATATTCAATTTTGCAACCTTCAAACATTTCATTAACGTCTCCCCACATCAACATTCAACTTAAATTACTTACTACCTTTTGGTAAATATGGACAATTGATGGCGGATTAGGTGATTGAAGGGCGCAGAGGGCGGATACACCTGACTTAACAGGGTGTGGAACAGTCGGGGTGGTAAATTGTGACAATCGCTGGTAAACATAAAGAATGGTAAATGTTGAGGCTCAAGAGAGGAATTTAGTTTTTGGGGGCAGCTTTGACGGCGAGATGGTTAACGACCGGCTTAACCTCAAGCCAATCGTGAACCCGTATGATATTGTTGGCTTCAAGGTAGACGTTATAAGGGTAGTCAAACAATATGACCGGGAAGAACCGGCTAAGTTCAAGCGCCTGGCCATCATGGTCCTCAATCATCAATTCAACCCGGTGGTCAAGGCAAGTGGCCAGTTTATTGAAGTGGTGCATATTCTCGGTATTGTTCATCACTAACTCGTGGTAAGCTACCTGATGACGGTTCAGCCATTCCAGGGTTATGTCTTTGATTAATAGATTGCGTTGGTTGCGGGAGGTAATCAAGATTATATAATGGTTCTGATACAGTGCCTGGATGACCTCCAAGGCATGGGGTTTGGGTGCAACCTGGCGGTAGATATCAGGCAGGTCATTACGGAAAGATTGTAATTCCTCCGCCTTCCAGAGCAGGGCTTCTTCCAGGGTGTATTTACCGAGGTCAAAATGGGTGGATAGACCTTTAGCCACGGCATACGCACGAGACCATTCAATCATTAATTCCCGGGTATCGGTTATGGTATTATCAATATCGATGCCGATCCTCACTGATATCTTCCTTTCTTGACTAGTCTGGCAACAACGGCAGTATAGACCTGCCTGATCATCACTGGTTGAAAATACAAGAAAAACGCTTTAACTGTAAAAGGATCAGCATGTTAAAAAGTCTGTATAAGTACAAACCGGCCAAAAAAGGCTTAGAGCAAGGCGACGGTAAGCCCGTGATTGAGGCGTACATAAGTACGTCGCTTGCATGGGATTACCGTATTAACGCCGCTATCAGCCTTTTTCAACTCTGGACAGGAGTCCCAGCCCCTGTCCAGTTTAACGTATATTATTACCGCAGGATGCTGCCGCCGATTACCATTCTCTGAGCTTCAGAACTTCCCTCATAGATTTCGGTAATCTTGGCATCACGCATTAAACGTTCTACCTTAACTCCTTTTACGTAACCATAGCCGCCGTGTACCTGGACAGCTTTAACGGTATGTTTCATAGCTGCTTCGGCACAGAACAGCTTGGCCATGGAAGCCTCCTTGGTGAAAGGCTTGCCCTGATCCTTGAGCCAGGCGGCATGATAGGTCAGGAAACGGCAGGCTTGCAGATCAGTAGCCATATCCACCAGCCACCATTGCACAGCCTGGTTTTTAGATATGGGCTTGCCGAATTGGATCCGCTGTTTCGAGTAACTGATACATTCATCCAGCGCTGCCTGGATTATACCGACAGACTGAGCGGCTATCCCGATGCGGCCATGGTCGAAGCAGTTCATGGCGATCTTCATGCCATTGCCTTCACCGCCCAGCAAATTGGCTTTGGGGATGCGACAGTCCTGGAAGATTATTTCCGAAGTCTGGGAAGCCCTGATTCCCATTTTCATAAAGTGGCTGCCGACTTTTAGTCCGGGCGTGCCTTTAGGCACTATAAAAGCACTCATTCCCTTTGCCCCCGCGGACTTATCTGTCCAGGCAAAGGTTACGTAAGTATCGGCTACCGGACCATTGGAGCAGAATGTTTTGGTTCCGTTCAAAACATACTCATCCCCGTCCAGCACAGCCGTGGTAACTGCAGCTCCTACATCAGTGCCGGCCCCGGGCTCGGTAAGAGCAAATGCCCCTAGGTGTTTACCCTGAGCCAGTGGAGTAAGATAGGTTTTCTTTTGCTCTTCGCTGCCGAAGAGTAATATTGGTGTTAAAGCCAAGCCGGTATGAACTGACATGGTAAAACCTGTAGCCGCACAAGAGCGCGAAAGTTCCTCGACTGCGATGGTATATGAGAGGTAATCAGAGCCCTGTCCCCCATATTCTTGCGGGAAGGGCATCCCCATCCAGCCACCTTCAGCCAGCTTTTCTATTATTTCTTTAGGATAACGGGCAGTCTCGTCTAATTCTACAGCAACTGGTTCCACATATGTGAGGGCAAACTCCCTCATATTGGCGCGCACCAGTTCTTGCTCATCGGTAAAAGTAAAATCCATACATACTCCTCCTTTTTACCTTGATAACATCGGGTTGCTTCCTGGGTTAGGGGGTACAATCTCCGATAGTAAAGATCCCTCCTTCCTGGTATTAAACATTTTGAAGTACTACCGATTCGAAGCGGTTGAATCAACAGCAATTTCTAACATGGCGGTAACCAAGACGAGATAGACTGCCCCTCAGCTTAAGTTGTTTCCATATACCCCAACTATATTTTGCACACTAACTATTTGTCAACCAAATATTTCGACCGTATTAAAATGAATTTAATACAGAAAAGAAAAAAAGGTATGAATTTCCGTCTGATAGAAAACTAGACGCAAAAAAGGGGTTTAGCATAAAAGCTAAACCCCTTAAGGTCGTTAGAATAATCTAGCGGCGTCTGGCTTGGAAGCAGTCCCGGCAGTATACCGGTCTCTCGCCAGTAGGCTCGAATGGAACAGTTGTCTCCTGACCACAGTTGGCACAAATGGTTGAAAACATTTGGCGCTGCTCTCTGAAACCGGAATTGCTATTACGCTGCATTTTGCGAGCTCTTCTGCACTCTGGGCAGCGTCCCGGTTCATTTTCAAAACCTTTTTCCGCGTAAAATTCCTGTTCCGATACTGAGAACAGAAATTCGTTGCCACAATCCTTACAAACGATGTATTTGTCCTGTAACATGCGTCCATCTCCCTTCTGAAGTACTCTTGGACTGAATCCCCCACAAAGGAGACGATTAAAAGAACAAGGCAAATTAAATTCTAATTCAAATGTATACCGTTGTCAAATCTAAAAGAAAGTCTTAGTGTCGAACCTTTCGACAATGGGAAGGTATAAATAACTAACCTTCGGCTTTACTGCACTCCGGTTGGGGCCGCTTCTTCAATCTTTCTTTCAGGAAACCGATTAGAGCAGGCAGGCAGGTCACAATAATAATACCTAAAACAACCAGGCTTAAATTGCGTTCCACAACTGGAATGTTGCCGAATGCCCAACCACCCCACAAAAACAAGGCTACCCAACTTACGCTGCCAACCAAATTATAGATCAAAAATTTTCCCTTATGCATACCCCCGATGCCAGCTACAAAGGGAGCGAAAGTACGGATAATAGGAAGAAAGCGAGCCATAACAATGGTTTTGCCGCCATGTTTTTTGTAAAAATCCTGGGTGCGGTGGAGGTGGTTTTCATTAAGAAACCGAATTTTGGTACCGCTAAAAACCTTGGGACCTATATAGCTCCCGATACGATAATTTATTACATTACCTAATACCGCAGCGGTCATTAGGGTCGCCCCGATGACTGCCAGGTTAATTTCACCGCCCGCGGCCAGCGCCCCCAGTATAAAAATAAGGGAATCCCCCGGGAGAAATGGGGTAATAACCAGACCGGTTTCACAGAATATAACCAAAAAAATTATGAGGTAGGCCCAGCTGCCATATTGGCTGATTATGTTAACCAAATATTCATCCAAATTTACAAATATATCTATGAATGTAAAAGCTAAGGTAGAATCCATGGATCTTGTCCTTTCCTGGCAAAGACAGAAGCGTAGGCAAATAAAAAAGCTGCTTGCGCAAGCTGAAAAATATATAATTTTGTGCAATTCAGTCTAAATTATATGAAAGGTTTAGTCAATAGCCCAAAATCCTATTTAGTATTGATTTTCTCCGGGTTTATGGGTATTATGAATGGCAATACCAATTTGTGTAAAGCGAATGAAATTGCCAAGGCGAGGGATGAGTTGCCCCTGCTTCGGTTAAATTAATCATGAAAGATTTTGCAGGCTGGGTAGTATAAATATTTAATGAATTTTTTACTACGAAAAAACAGAGGTTAATTGATGTTTAGAGCGGTTTTATTTGATCTTGACGGCACTTTGCTTGACATAGATATGGATTTCTTTCTTACCAAATATTTTCAGGAAATGGGCAAAATGGCTGCCCAAAATGGATTTGAAGACCCGGAAATCTTTATAAAACAGATACTATTATCCACCGATGTCATGATTAAGGACAAAAATCCGTATATTTGCAATGAAGAGGTTTTTATGAAGCACTTTTTCAGCTCCCTGTCGGTTGATGAAGTGCAAACCAAGGCTTTTTTCGATGAGTTTTATAGGACTGGTTTTCCCCGCTTGCAGAAGTATTGCGCTACCTTTCAAGGGACCAGGCAGATGATGGAGCAGGTATTCACCAGTGGAGCCAAAGTAGTAATAGCCACCAATTCAGTTTTTCCGCGGCGGGCTATTCAATTGCGTCTTGATTGGGCGGGTGTGGGTGATTTCCCCTTTGATCTGGTCACTTCTTACGAAGTAATGCATTACTGTAAACCCAGTCCTGAGTACTACCAGGAGATCGCTGACCAAATCGGTGTCGAACCATCAGCCTGTCTCATGGTTGGCAACGACCGCGATGAGGATCTTGTCGCCGGTTTGATCGGTATGAAGACCTACCTGGTAGAAGACCGCCTCATTGACCGGGGTAATAATATATATACCCCCGATTGGCGTGGAAGCCTTGAGGATATGTTTAAACTTATAGATGAAATATCGCAAAAAAGGACCGCATAGGCAGGCAGAACCATTTACTTCGGGTTGGTAAATGCGAAATATATTGAAAGAGTTCAGTATTTTTGGTAGAGTATATAAGGTTGAATCTTAAAACATAATATTCCAGTGGCAATCCTATTAGAAGTAAACCAACTAAACTAGAGAAAGAGGTCGTGTGATGGACGGCTTGTTGTATGATGCCTTGTCAGGCATTGTAACCGTGGCGGAAGCGATAGTTATCCTGTTCTTATTGTACTATTATTATGTGTCTGTCTGGGGATGGCGCAAACGCGAGGAAGAAAAAGACTTTACCCCTGAAAAGAGATTTGCTCTGATAACTGCAGCTCATAACGAGGAAGCGGTAATCCGTTACCATTTGGAAAGCCTAAGAAGATTGAATTACCCGGTTGAGCTCTTTGACATATACGTTATTGCTGACAACTGCGAAGATAAAACAGCAGCAATAGCACGTGAAGAAGGGGCTCTGGTATACGAACGGTTTTCGCCTCAAAGAGGCAAGGGTTTTGCGCTGGAATGGATGTTTGAAAAACTGTTTGCTATGAAAGACCAGAAGTATGATGCTATCTGTCTTTTCGATGCTGATAATGTTGTATCAGCCAATTTCCTGTTGGAGATGAACTCCAAACTTAAGCAGGGACATCGTTCCATCCAAGGTTACCTGGACACCAAGAACCCAAACGATTCATGGGTTACAGCTTGCTATGCTACCGCTTACTGGTCTATGAATCGCATGTGGCAGCTGGCCCGTTACCAGAAGGGCTTGTCCAATGCTCTGGGCGGTACCGGCGTATGCCTGGAATACAATCTGCTTAAGGAATATGGTTGGGGGGCGACCTGCCTGACCGAGGACCTGGAATTTACCATGAAGCTGATAATGAACGGTATTAAAACCTCTTGGGCTCACGAAGCCAAGGTTTTCGATGAAAAACCGGTATATTTCTCCCAGACCTGGAGACAGCGGACCCGCTGGCTGCAGGGGCATTGGGATGTTGCTTTCCGTTACATGATACCTTTGGTTAAGAAAGGTATCAAGGAGAGAAAATGGTATCCTATTGATGGGGCCATATACCTGTTTCAACCATTCCTGATTACAATCATGTTTACTACCTTCCTGTTTGCAGCCGCGGCTTATTTATCTCCCGTACCGCTGTATGATTCAATGCTGACCGGTGTAGCACCTAAATGGTGGTGGTGGGTATTTGGTCTGGTGGGATACTGTTACCCCATGCTGGGTTTGGTGTTGGAAGGGGCACCCCGCCGGGCTTATTTCTATTATATTACTTATCCGTTCTATGGACTGACCTGGTTCCCGGTAACGATCTGGGGCCTATTCCAGCATAAGAATCAAGATAATTGGGCTCATACCCGCCATGTTCGCGGTATTTCCATTAACTCTTTGGAAACTGGCAAGGCGGTTGACTCCGAGTTGGCTGCGACTGGCCAGCCAGCGCCGGCTTTAGCGGTCGTACCAAAAGCGGACAAGGTAAAGGTTGCCGGTGTGCGCCGCAGTCTAGCGTCTGTAGCCCTGGTTTCTAAAGAAAACCAAGCAGGGGAAGCTGAAGCTGCCTCCCGCCGCCAGGCCAAACCGGTATATCCGACCCTGGTAGTGAATCGGCAGTCTCCTATTTTAAAGCCGGTGGAAGTAGTCAAGGCTACTATAAACCAGGAAAGCCGTCCGCATGTTACCGTAGCCGGGGGCGAAAGCCGCTAACAGTCTGACATTTTAGTTTATATAAAGCCTGCTGATCAATTTCAGCAGGCTTTTTTGGATTTATATGGGCAGAGCAGCCATTCTTTGTTATATTATCCGTATATTTAATAAAAGGAGGGTGAAATATGTTTAAGAAAAGATGGCTGGCTTTACTGCTCGTCCTGATGATGGGAATGAGCATTATTTCAGGCTGCAGCCCGGCGGAAAAGACTTATTACAGCCTGATGAGCGAAGTAAGCAGCCAGGAGGTTTTCGAGGACACCGGCAGCTATGTAATTGACCTTTCTACCCTGCCGTCCAGTATGTTTACCGGTCAGGATGCCATGAGCGCCCAGACTTTGAACAGTGCTTTGGGGCAGTTATTAATCGAATTCAGCGGCAAAGTAGATATGAATCAGGATGCTTTCCAATATGATTACACCATCTTTGATAACCGTACTAAAGCTGAAAAAGGATCATTTTCGGTAGTATATAAAAATAACATCATGTACATAAAGATTGATCAGCTTTTGAGTTTTATCGGCCAATTCTGTACTCCTGCCGAAAAGCAAAATCTGGACCGGATCTTTACCGGCGTTCAATGGATAAGCATCAGCGACCAAGAGATGTCTGCACTGATGCCGGAAGGGAGTCAGCCCGGGGTAACCAGTCAACTCCTGCAGAAGTCATCCCGTCAGAATCTGGTGTTTAAAAAACTATTTGATGGGCTGATCAACGACGTTTATGGGGATTATTCTGCTGACCTGGTTACCCAAAGCGGGAATAAATATACCCTGACCTTACGCGGAGCTGACCTGATGGATGTCTTTAAATCCGGGGCGATATATACGATCAACAATATCGATAAACTGAGCTTGTCCCTGAAGAATTTCTTAAATGGTTTGAGCCCAGCCGAAGCGGCCCAGTTAGGAATCACTTATCAAGCCAAATTGCAGGCTCTCCAGAGCCTGGATGTAATGGTTGCCGAGGTCAAGCAGGACAGCCAGAGTGCCATATGGGAAATAGAGAGCCTCAGTGCTGCCTCTGAGGCCGAAATGCAGAGAGTCCTGAATGATTCCGCAATAGTCTCCAGCATCGAAAAAGCCGGTGCCAATAGCTATAATGTGGCCAGCCGGATTCACTTGAATATTACCGGTACCAGTTCAGCCGACCGCCTAAATTGTACCTTTAGTTCCACTCAGACCATAAAAACCGGCGGAAACGTACAGGTTACCGCACCAGCTACCGCTACTTCCATAACCGTTCTGCAGGGAAAGATGCCGCGACAGATGACTGTATATGTCGACTCCGGATATTATACCAGCAGTAATGGTCTGTTCAGCAACAGCGGACGGCTCAGTGTACAGATGGTGGAAGGCCGCACATATCTGCCCTTGCGTATGGTAGGCGAGTCGTTAGGTGAAACAGTGGGCTGGGATGCGTCTGCTCATCAGGCCTATGTACTTCAGAATGGGCAGAGGATAAATATGACCGGCATAATTGTCAACAGCCGCACCTATATAAAAATGCGTGATTTTGAGAAATTAGGCTTTACGGTAGGATGGAACGATTATACCCGGATGGTAACAGTCGAAAAATAACCAATCGAAATAGGTAAGTAAACTCAAGCTTTTTACACCCCTGTCCTTTAAGGACAGGGGTATTGTTCCGGAACAATGATGGGCTTATATTCCCATAAAATCAAGCCCTGAGACGAAATAATAGTCAACTTTTTGTTGAAAATTGTTTATAATTGGACTAATATGAGGTCCGTTTCTTATACTGACATAAAACGGAAAAAATTCCTAAAGAAAAAAGGTTATTCCAGTAATGTGTAGAATAATTCAAAGTTAGTGTTAAATTATGGAGGTTGAGAGTATTGGACAGGATGGCATGGAATAAAGTCTTATCCGGTCTTATTCTAATATACAGCCTCGCCAGCGTTGCGGCCCTTTTACTTTGGACGCCAGCCTGGCCAATCAGCCAGAAATTAACCACGATTTTACTGGTAAGCTCCCTCTTATGCTTATTGGGATTATATGCTTATAACGCTCTGGCTATCCGTAAGGAGAGACAGGCTTGGTTGCTGCGCACCAGCCAGCTGGAGCAGGAAATAGAGCAACGTTCTGAACAGCTGCAGGAAAAGAATGCTCAATTAAAAACGTTCATGGAGGATATACATCATCTTGGCTATTATGATGCTCTTACCGACCTGCCTAACCGCAGGTTGTTTTTGCGTTATCTGACCAAGGCTATGGAAAATTCCCGCTATAAGGGGAAAATCTTTGCGATCCTGTTTAT
>JAXDBN010000262.1:0-3438 GCA_034678805.1 Syntrophomonadaceae bacterium | reverse complement strand
TCGCCGGGTCAATCCCCGGATTTTTTGCCCTTGGACCTTCTTCCGATAAATATAGCTATCGCGGTCAGAACTGCCAGGATAGCCGCCCATGGCAATATGACGAAGACAGACACCAGCAATTGACTGGTGAAATTAATGACCCCATTGATGCTGCCGATAAAACCTTGCCAGGCCTTGCCCCAGGTCCCCTGCGGCGCCTTGACCGTTCCCGGGATGCCTTGCTGGAGCCTTATGTTGATCTGGCTAAAATCGGTTATATTGCTCAAATACTGTAGCCGTCCGGTCAATACTTCTATTTCACTGCGGGTCTTGGTCAACTCATTTTCCACGCTGATGATCTCGGTGATGTCGGCCGCCTTGTCCATCAGGCCCAGCAGGCGTTGTTCCTTGGCTTGCAGCACTTTCAGACGCGCCTGGGAATCATAGTACTCTTCGGTGACATCCTGGGTGGTGATGACCTTGTCGGTTACTTCCCCCAGGTTGGCTATCGATTCCAGGACCGGTTGCAGATTGGCCTGGGGTACTTTGATCACCAATTGGGCGGATACCCGTTCATCATCCCGGTAAACATGGCTGTTGACGGTATAACCACCCTGCTGATTGCTGAGGGCGATGATCTGTTCCACCGCCGCGGGCACGTCCTGAACCTTCATCTGCAGGTCCGCATTTTGAGACGTCTTGCGGTCCACCCCGCTGGAATACCCCAGTGTACCGGACCCAGGGCTTTCCGCGGGAGCTGAGTCATAAGCGACTTCGGGACCTCGACTATTTTGGGATAACTCCCCAGATGACCTGACGCCGCAGCCCGCGGCCAGAACAAGTAATATCAGGAGCAGTCCTAACAATGGTGCTGATCGGTGCTGCCGGCCCCAGTCGGCTGTGGATATGATCTCCCGCATAGATCAAACCCCCTTTCTAATTAATCATACGCTTTCCAGGAAAATTCTTGCACCTCTACGCAGGTGACGGTCCTTTGGCTTCCCTGGGTAACCCCGCAAGAAAGAGAAATGGTCATCCATAACCACTGAAAAATTTTATTTTACCCCTATGAGAAATACTGGCTCCCACGCTAGCGCTTAACTTCCGCAGTATCTTATGCATATCCTAGAGCCATTCTTTAAATTTTCAGTGGTCTCGAATGTCCCCCGCTTCCTCAATAAGATAGCCTCAATTGGCGACCTTCGGGAGTAATCTCAACATTCGCTTTGTCTATAAGTGGTGCTATTTTATCAGCATCAATCCAGGAGGGGCTCTGCGCCGTATATCCCTCCTCTTTATCCTGGGCCTCATCTCCATATTGCCTCAGATAGACGCCCCAATTGATTTTGGCCAGGCTGTCGGCGTAGCGATCCTCCACTAATAAAAAGTATTCTTCCGCAGAGATATTCCAGGCCTGTATCAGAATAGTCATTTCTTCGGGTTGTAAATTCTCCATATACTTTCGTTGATCAGCAATATATGCCGCAACCTGCTCTTCCGGAGGGTAAATTCCCAGGTCTCTGGCTGTACTGCTGATAATCTTGGTTTCGACTAAATCATTAAATACTTCTTCATTGGAGGGAACGCTCTGGTGGTGATATTCTGCCTGTACGATTTTATTGGTCTTTTCCCAATACCATTCCGAAGCCGTAACGGACTCTCCGTTGATCCGGGCCACCACCACACTCTTATTTTCCATGGTAACCAGTCCCTGTAGACTCTCTCCCAAGCGGCGCATTCTTTCATTGATGGCAGCTTGTTGAGCCGGTGTCGGTTTTGAGATTTGGGAAAAATCCACCTCCGCTATAACCGAATCGGTGGCGGTTCTAATGATGTCATTTATCTGCGCTTCGGTAAGGGTTGGTCTGGTGGTATCAAGGTTTGATTCAGGCTCGCTCCAACAGCCTGTTATCATGGTGATCATAACCAAGAACCATATAGAAATTATTCTCCTCATAGCGCTTCCCCCTTGCTTCCTCGCGACGGTTTATATTATCAAAGCCTGATGTTCTTGCTGCAAATCATAGACTTATGCTAACATATATTCGTAGATTATAAGGAATTGGAGAAAGGCAGTGCGCAAGCAGCTTCTGGCCTAAATAAACGCCATACAGGTCTGCAGGGAGATTAATTTCTTGCCGTCCTGTTATGTCCGGAATGCTTGTTACTACCAATCTCAGATTCTGATGCAGTAATGAAATCGCCATGGTTTGGTGACTGCCGGTGGTATTTATGCCTCAACAGGTTGTGAGTAACAGATGTTGCTTACAACTTTCGCACTTTATGGAGGTGTATTGGTGCTGATTAGTTGCCGCCAGGTAAAAAAGAGCTTTGGAGATACCGTCATTTTGGATGGCGCAGATCTGGATGTTGGCCGGGGCGATCGGATCGGCCTGGTTGGCCGTAACGGGTCCGGTAAAACGACCCTGGCCAATATTCTGGCTGGTTGTCTGGAGTATGATGAAGGCAGTTTGCTTACCGCGCGCGATCCTATACACATAGGTTACCTGCGCCAGACCGAATTAGAACCAGAGCCCTCTATTATTAATAGATTAGATGGTCAGAAGGAATCGCTGGGTGAATTCCAGCGCCTGGTAAGTCACATGGGTATTCCCAAAGTGCAAGACTGGTCCCAGGAGCGATGGCAGAATCTTAGCGGCGGGGAAAAAACCAAGCTGGCTTTGGCCCGGGTCTGGGCGTCCCGGCCTGATCTGATAATCCTGGATGAGCCCACCAACCATCTTGATATTTACAGCCATGAAGCCCTGGAAGAAAGCCTGATCCGATTTCCTGGTACCATAATGATCATCTCCCACGATCGTTACCTCTTGCAGGAGGTTTGCCAGCACTTGCTGGTTTTCGATCAGCAGAAGGTTAGCCGCATAGAAGGCAGACTAGAATCCTACCTGACCAAAAAGCCATTCGCTATAGATTCTCTTGAATCCCAAACACCCGCTGATCTTGCCAATGAGGAGGAACTATTATTACTGGAGACCAAAATCGCCTGGGTTTTGGGTGAACTTAACCGAATCAAACCAGACACCTCAGACTATATGCCCCTTGACCAGGAATACACCCAGCTGGTGCGACCTAAAAAAGAGCTCAGACCAACCAGAACCTAGGTGCATCGGCGCTCACCTCTCGATTGTGGTGGTGTTGGAGATGAAATTGTCGAAGTAAGGCTTAACGCTGTCATATTCAGCCTGGTCATCAATGGTCCAACCCAGGACCGGTACATCAAGCTTCCGCAGTCCCTTTAGGGTATTACTATCAACATTCTCGGTCTCGTAGGCTATAAAGTTGGGCTGGCTGGCGAAATTCATGAGAAGGTTGGAGAGCAGAAGGGATTTGTACCAGGGAAGGCGCGTGGTGCCCTGGTATTCGACCTCGTAGTCGGTAACGATGAAACTGCCGGCCAGCTGTCCGCGCAAGACCTCAGGGGCGTGGTCCCGGAACCAT
>JAXDBN010000261.1:0-5886 GCA_034678805.1 Syntrophomonadaceae bacterium | reverse complement strand
TATTGTCAACCCAAACAAAAATTCTTGGTTAACAATTTTATGGAATAGACGATAATAAATCTACCTCTCCAGACATTACCGTCCGTATTGTCCCCTGCTTATCACGCACCAGCAGAAAACCATCGCTATTGATTTCAATAGCCTCCCCGATAATATAATCACCTTTGGATTCCAGTCGTACCTCCTGCCCCAGAAGCATGGACAGAGTTCGAGCCTTGGCTAAGGTTTCCTTAAAGTCTCCCCTAAGGAGTTGCTCGTAACGGATCTCCATATTGTACAAAAGAGCTCTCAGAATGTCGGTTCGGGAAGCAAGACGGCCTTGCTCAGCCTGAACTGAAGTAGCCGGCATGCGGAGATCGGCAGGAAATTCATTGATATCATTGCTAATGTTCAAACCGATTCCTACTACAACATATTCAATGCTATCCATATCAGTAGCAGCTTCGGCGAGAATTCCAGCAATCTTTTTGCCGCCAATCAATATGTCATTGGGCCATTTAATGAGGGCTTGCAGATCAAGTTCCGAATTCAGGGTCTCGGCTACCGCTACCGCAGTAACCAGAGGAATCCTGGATATCTGATGCGAGGGCAGAGCCGGCCGTAAGATTATTGATACATATATACCACGGTTGGCCGGTGAATACCACGTTCGGCCCCTGCGCCCCCGTCCGGCTCGCTGCATTTCAGCTACCACCACGGTGCCCTCGGGATACCCTTGAGTTGCTAACAGCTTGGCTCTATCGTTAGTAGAATCAGTTTCCGGATAATAAACATAGTTTTCACGCCCAAACCTCTTTGTGACCAAACTTGAACAAATTTCCTCAGGTAAAAGTATGTCTGGATCAGTTTTCAGGCGATAACCCTTTTTAGGAGCAGACTCAATTATATAGCCCTCTTCCAGTAAACGTTTAACCTGCTTCCAGACTGCCGTCCGGGATACATCATGGCAACTACTCAATAGTTCCCCCGAAACCCATTCGCCTTTCCTTTCTTTTAACGTTGTTAAAATTGCTTTGCGAAGAGTCAAGTTATACATCCCTTCTTCAATGACACCCAATGTTCATTAAGTCTGCAAGCATAGCCTCAATGACAAATAATTGCCCACAATTTCATACTTAAGCTTATGACCATTTCTATCTCGATAGTGGGGCATTATATATCATTCAATCAATACGAAGTACCGCTGGCTAAAGCTGCACCCGGCTCAATTGTTGTCCCGTTTGGAATCCTGCAGTTGGAGCCCACTACCGCGCCTCGAATGGTAACCTGTTCCCCTACAATAGTATGGTTCCATATAACTGAATCGCTTAAAACAACATTATCGCCAATCTGGCTGCCAGGTCCAATTACTACACTGCCGCTGAATTTGACATTAGCACCCACATGAACACCTTCTCCCAACAATACCAGGCTATCACGATTTCGCCGCAATTCACCGGCCATCCCGGCCTGTACTTTACCTGATAATACATCAGCATGGGCTTGACGATATGTATCCAGGTTCCCTACATCACACCAGTATTCATTTATAGGAACCCCATAAAAAGGACTGCCCATCTTGACCAACTGCGGGAATAGCTGTTTGCCGAAATCATAGAATTGCCCGGCGGGAATATGTTCGAAAATCTCCGGTTCAAATACATATATGCCGGTGTTGGCAACCCGGCTCAGGGCCTCCTCGGGCCGCGGTTTTTCCTGGAAGCTCTGGATCCGTTGATTATCATCAGTGATTACGATGCCGAAGTGTTCTACATCAGGGACCTCCTTTAAGGCTATGGTTGCCAGGGCACCGTGCCGGCGATGGGCTTGAACCAGTTTGGTCAGGTTGATATCGGTCAGGGCATCCCCGCTGACAATCACAAAGGTTTGGTCAAGGAACCAGGCGCAGCGTTTAACTCCTCCCGCTGTACCCATTAATTCTTCTTCCCGGGAGTAGTTCAAGTTGACTCCAAATGCCTGTCCGCTGCCAAAATAGCTGCTTATGCAGTCTCCGTGGTAGTGAAGGTTGGCGATCAGGTCAATAAATCCATGTTCCTGCAAAAGACGCACCGTATTGGCCATGAGAGGACGATTGGCCAGGGGAATCATGGGCTTGGGTATATCGGTAGTCATAGGCATCAGTCTGGATCCTACTCCAGCTGCCATTATCATTGCCTTCAATTCCTATCACCTCGAAAACTACTTTAGCAAAATATTGTGAATAATGGCAACTTTTTTATTATGGATGATTACATAGGATGATATACCGCTTATTTACCTAAGATCTTTATCTTTCCCAATGTAACCAAATTATAGGCTGATGAATACCCTACAGTAGAACCGGCGAAGACTCGGCTCTATGCCCGGTGAAAATTTTTATAGGAGGTTTCTAATAATGAAGTGTAACAGAATCTACCGTGATTCCTACAAGTACGCAGATCGTGACGGCCAAAAATATCCTGATCCCGAACCCAGATATGAAGAATTCTGCCCACCCAAGCCCTGGCCCAAACCTGAGCCCCGCTATGAAAGCGCCACTATCCTTAAATGCGGAACCAACACTGGTTCGGCCCCCTTGCCTACCAATCTTCTAGGTTTAAGGGAAGCCAACGGTGTTGTCATCAATGGTGGTTATGACAACTCGGCGGTGCAGTCCACCCTGGCCCTGGATACCAGTGACCTCATCGATGCGGTGGTCAAATTCGACTTCTCAGCCTTGATCTCCTATCGAATCAACGACCTGGCCAATTATTTCCTGCGCCTGGTATTCAAACTTAAGAAGGTATGTGAAGGGTCGACCATCACCCTCGGGACCTGGGCATTCGAAAGGTCACAGAACTTCCCACAGCCGCCCCCTATTCCGTCCGAGGCTTCTCAGAATGTCTCCGAGCCCTTCAGTTTCAGCTGGTGCTCCTGTGCCGGCTGCGCTGAATGTTGCACCTACGTGGTGGAAGTAGAGCAGCAAGCTTTCAATATTGACTTTGTCTCTATCAGCAATATCTCTTCCAGCGCCCTGGCAGTTGGATTAAGAATGGTTGACTAACAGGCTGAATTGCAAAAAGTTACCCCGGTCATGTTTTTACGACCGGGGTATTTTGTCATTTGTCTCATTGGCTTTTGCTCTGCTATTACTGGTCTTCCTGGGGCAGCCTCTTTTTCATCAGCAGGTAGTTTATACTGTCAACCAGGGCCTGCCAGGAGGCTTCAATGATATTCTCCGAAACCCCGACCGTGCTCCATTTTTCCGTTTCGTTAGCCGACTCAATAAGCACCCTGACCCGGGCTGCCGTACCCAGGCTGCCATCCAGCACACGTACCTTGTAGTCGGCCAGGTGCATCTCACTGATCTCTGGATAGACCTCCGTTAAGGCCTTACGCAGCGAGTTATCCAGGGCATTTACCGGCCCGTCACCTTCGGCGGCGGTATGAACCGTCTGGTCCCCAATGGTCACTTTTATGAATGCTTCCGCTACAAAATCGCTGTCTTCCTGCTTTTCCAGGATAATCTTAAGGTTTTTCAGCTGGAAGAAATCCTCCAGCTGGCCAAAGGCCTTGCGCAGCAGCAACTCCAACGATGCATCCGCACCTTCAAATTGGAAGCCCTGGTTCTCAAGTTCCTTTATCTGTTTGATTACTGCCCGGGTCTGGGCATCATAACTATTTACATCCAGCTTCAATTCCTTGGCTTTATAAAGCAGGTTGGAGATGCCAGCCAGCTCCGACACCAGCACCCGGCGATGGTTGCCAACCTCTTCTGGATTGATGTGTTCATAGGTCATGGAATCCTTTAGCAGAGCGCTTACATGTATCCCGCCTTTATGGGCAAAAGCGCCGTAGCCGACAAAGGGCTGATTATTGGGACTGGGCATGTTGGCGATCTCATTAACGAAATGGGATACCTCAGTGAGCCGTTTAAGGTTGCCGGCGGGCAGGCACCGTTTATTCATCTTTAATTCCAGGTTGGGTATGATAGAGCAAAGGTCAGCGTTGCCGCAGCGCTCGCCCAAATTATTAATAGTACCCTGGACCTGGGTAAAACCAAGATTCAATGCGGTTAGGGAATTGCTTACCCCACACCCGGTATCGTTATGAGCATGAATGCCCAGCGGCGTTGTTAATTCCGCCTGGACCTTCTTTATAATGTTCTCTAATTCCCAGGGCAAGGTCCCGCCATTGGTGTCGCATAAGGCCAAACAATCAGCCCCGGCCTTGGCTGCGGTGGTCAATACCTGCAATGCGTAATCGGGATTGTGTTTGAAACCGTCGAAGAAGTGCTCGGCATCAAAGATAACCTCGAGGCCTTTATCCTTCAGATAAACAATGGTATCCTCCACCATAGCCAGATTTTCCTCCAGGGAGGTTTCCAAAGCCCGCACCACATGAAAATCCCATGCTTTGCCAAAAATAGCTACTACCGGGACCTCTGCTGCCAGCAGCGAAGTAATATTATTATCATGAGTTACGCTGATTCCAGGTTTGCGGGTCGAACTGAACGCGCTCAGCTTGGCATTGCGCAGCTCATAACTTTTCATCTGGCGAAAGAAATCCAGGTCCTTAGGGTTGCTTCCCGGCCAGCCCCCTTCTATATAGGAGACCCCGAGCAGATCAAGCTTGCGGGCTATTTTCAGCTTGTCATCAACCGAGAAGGAAATGCCTTCCCCTTGAGCGCCGTCCCGCAGCGTAACATCGTAAATCTTAACATCCAACTTTAAATCCCCAATTTTGGTCCTCCTCAACTATTAAGTATTACTGCCTTGACCAGATCACCCATCTGGACAGTATCGACTAATATTTTGCCTTCCTCCATCAAGTCCGGGGTGCGGTAACCATCTTCCATCACTTTGGTTACTGCCTGCTCGATCAGGCAGGCTTCCTTTTCCAAATTAAACGAGTAGCGCAGCATCATGGCGGCCGATAAAATCGTGGCCAGGGGATTAGCTTTCTTCTGGCCGGCAATATCCGGAGCGCTGCCGTGGGATGGTTCATACAGACCCACCTCACCACCAATAGAAGCACTGGGCAGCATACCGATGGATCCGGTTAGCATGGAGGCTTCATCAGTCAGAATGTCCCCAAACATATTCTCCGTAACAATTACATCAAATTGGCGGGGATTGCGGATAAGCTGCATGGAGCAGTTGTCTACATACATGTGACTGGTTTCGACATCAGGATAGTCTCCCCCTAATCTGGTAACCGTTTCTCTCCATAAGCGGGAGCTCTCCAGCACATTGGCCTTGTCGACCGAACACAGTTTATGTTTCCTTTTACGGGCCACTTCATAGGCAAAACGTACAATTCTCTCGATCTCATAGGTGGAATAACTGAGGATATCAACGGCCTTTTGTCCGCCGTCCGGAGTCTGCACCCGGCTCTTTTCACCAAAGTATAATCCGCCGGTCAATTCGCGGATAACGATCAAATCCACTCCGCTAATGACCTCTTCTTTTAGAGTGGATGCTTTAAGCAAACCAGGGAATAAAATACAGGGACGCAAGTTGGCATAGAGCCCTAGTTCCTTGCGTAACGGCAGCAAGGCTCCCACCTCAGGCCGTAAATTAACCGGCAATTCATCCCACTTGGGACCGCCAATCGCACCCAGTAATACTGCATCCGATCGGCGGCATATATCCAGGGTAGCCTCTGGCAGGGGATGCCCTACTTCATCATAGGCTGCCCCTCCAATCAGGGCTTCGGTAAACTGGAACTCATGACCGCATTTCTCCCCGATAGCCTGCAAGGCTTTAACCGCCTCGGGAACAATTTCTACTCCGATTCCATCTCCGGGGAGCACTGCAATTTTATACATTGGTTCTCTCCTTTCGGACTCTGCTATTGTTTGGTGTCTTTAACATAGTTTATCAAACCGCCCCGGGCCATGATTTCCTGCATGAATTCCGGGAAGGG
>JAXDBN010000260.1:0-3118 GCA_034678805.1 Syntrophomonadaceae bacterium | reverse complement strand
CGGTCTTGGTGTTTAATCCACTGCTAATATTCATAGCGTTCTCCTTTGACTTATTTTATGTCATTATACGCAGCGACATAAAATATGTCAACCCTCATTCAAAAACCTCCTTAGAAACTGAAACTTTGACCCGGACTGACCCTAGTAAAAATCGCCTTATGACTGATTAAATAAGCTATTCAACCAGTTTAACCATGCGGCAGGTTCATGCCGTGATGTCTGCCATGGTGTAACTGCGCAGTTCAGCCAGCCAGGTCTCCATCAACCGCTGCCAGTGCCCGCTGACAAACTCGGTGCTGATGCCCCCGGTAACCACTACGTCACAAGCCTCATTACTGTTAACCTCTTTTATGTTAACCGCCAAAATCCCAAGTTTAGGGTTGGATTGCATGAACTCCCTGAACACCCGTACTGTGCCCTGAACGGTGAAAACCAGATTGTTGGCACCCATAAAAGTCAGCGCAATCTTGCCGGAACGCACCGCATTGGTATAAGTGCGCGATTGGTTCTGGGCAGCCATCAGCATCACCTGATCTCCGGGCGCATAAAACTGCGACATGGGCGCCCCCCGCGGATATCCGTCTTCATCTACAGTGCCTACCACTCCAACCATGGTATCGGCAGCAAAGAATTGGTACAGTACAAGCGGAAGGCGATCCCCAAAATACTTAGCCATTTGCATCCCTCCTAAATCTTGGCCAGCGATTTTTCCAGCTCCAGCAGGTTCGGACAGGCGAAGACTCTATCACAATAGGGTGCATAATCGTTTATGATGCTATCCCCTGAGTTCCACAAAGACACGTCTTCCGGATTGAACCAGTACACCTTTCTGGCCTGGTCCTTGATTTCTTTCAGCACCCATTTTCCATGTTCCTGCGAATTATTACGCGCATCCCCGAATATCAAAACGCTGGTTTTGCGGTTGATGCGGTGGCGGAAACGTTTGTGGAATTCCTCTAGGGTACGGCCGTAATTAGTATATCCGCTTACCCCCACCACCCTGGCATTGCGCAGCACATGGGCCCGAAAATTAAGCGGATTGCCGTCCAGCAGAAGCCTGGTAATATCTGATACTTCATCAATAAATGCATATGATTCGATATGCTGAAAAAATCTCTCCAACGAGGCAATCAAGGCCAGCGAAATGCAGCTGAAGTTCATCACTGAGCCAGATACATCACAAAGAATCAGGATAACCGGTTTCTCACGGTATTTCCGGATAGTGAAGAGGTTTAAAGGAATCCCCCCGGTGGATAAGCTGCTGCGGATGGTACGTCTGAAATCCAACTTGTTGTGGTCATTGCGCATTCTTTTCTTGACAAATTTAGCTGCCAACCGGCGAGCCAGCAGAGGTACCATGGCCTCGATGGCGGCCAGCTCTTCGGCGCTGATCCGGCCAAAATCCTGCTCCAGGGGATTTTTTTTGCCGCCGGGGGCTTGAGATGAACCGCTCTTGCCCATGGGTGTACCCGTGCCCAGGTCGAAATCACTAATCGCATTTTCTTCTTTGGGGCGAGAGTATGGCTCTTCTTTTACGCTCTTGAAATGTTTACGATTTTCCGGGGAAAGGTATTCTTCGAAAAAGCGGTTAAAAACCTGGTCAAAGACTGCTTGATAACCATAATCCTTTACCAGGGTAGCAAACAGGGTTGAATAAAAGTAGTCCCGCCGCATCCAATCGATTAAGAGCACTGCCTGGCAGCAATCCCTTACCTGGCTGGTGGTTACCGGGATGCCCTGCTCGCGCAGATCGGCAAAGAAAGCTTGTAGATATGTTAAAATCGGCACGCTATCCCTCCTCCCCTGGAGACGGTTAGGCTTTGAAATTGAGGTCCCGGTCGCGATATATTATCCGTTCCAGCTTCTCCTGGTCCTCGCGGTATTTTACTACCGTAGTGAGTGTTTGCAGGGTAGTTTCCACATCCAGATCTTCTTTGCCCAACCACAGCAGCGAGGCAGCCCAATCTATACTCTCCGCAATGCTGGGCGGTTTTTTCAATTCCAGCCCCCGCAAACGCCGTACTACCTGTGCGACCTTTTCGGCTAATTGTTCGGGAAGGTTAGGTATTTTAAGCATCAAAATCTGCTGTTCCATTTCTCTGGAGGGAAAATCGAGGTACAGGTATAGACAGCGTCTTTTCAGCGCTTCGGACAGCTCCCGGGTAGCATTGGAAGTCAAAAAGACAAAGGGATGATGTTTGGCCTTAACCGTCCCGATCTCGGGAATGGTAATCTGGAACTCGGAAAGCAGTTCAAGCAGCATTGCTTCAAATTCGAAATCCACTTTGTCTATCTCATCTATCAGCAATACCGCCGGGGAATCAGAGCTGATACTCTTAAGCAATGGCCTGGTCAGAAGAAAGGCATCGGAAAAGATATCCTCTTCAATCTCTTGTATGCTCATGTTTTGGTTGGACACGGCCTGGATATGCAGCAACTGCCGCTTATAGTTCCATTCGTAGAGAGCCTTGGCCTCATCCAGACCCTCGTAACACTGGAGACGGATCAGGGGCAATTCTTTCACCAGGCTGAAAGCTTGGGCAATGGCGGTTTTCCCTACCCCGGCCGGCCCTTCGATCAGGACTGGCTTCTGCATGGCTTCGGCCAGGAAGAGCACGGTGGCGACCTTGTCGTCACAGATATATCCGGCCTGCAGCATGTTATTTTTCATCACCTGCATATTATCCATGTGAATCACTCCTTACTCCGTTTTCTTGTTCAGGCCAGTTTCGTCCAGCAGGTCTTGCAGCCATTCCGACCTTATTTTTTCAACCTCGATGCCATACTCTAAAATTCGAATACGGTGCCAATCAACTTTTTTGTGGGTCATTTCCTCTATTTCCTTAGTTTTAACTCCTGCCTTTCGCTCTCGGCAAATCCAGTCAATACATTTCTCAGGTTTTCTCCATTTGCGGCCTGTGACAACGCCTGGTTCAAGCTGTTAATTGAGAGAAGCGCAGCCGCAAGGCAGTAAAAGCCCTTGCTTTTGCAGTTATTGTATCGTTCCAACGCCGTTTTCAGGAAAGCCAGCCGTCTGCTCTGCTGTTCGAGGAACGCGTCCAGGCCGATTTCAGTAATCAGTTGTTGGTTGGCCATTACCCGTCTATGCGTGACGAAG
>JAXDBN010000259.1:0-23208 GCA_034678805.1 Syntrophomonadaceae bacterium | reverse complement strand
TCTCTTTCGATGGCATTACGCAAGGGGGCTCCTTTTCTGACAATATGATTTTGCCCCACCACCTGATCGAGGGTTTGGGGCCGCATTCTCCAGGCCAGGGGAGCATTTTTTTCTTTGCGCCGTTCACTGCCAGCCGAAAATAAGTCCATCCGCAAGACTACCTCCCGATTTAACAAGTTATAGTACGCCTTCATTATAGATCAACTGCAGGGCTGCTGCCAGCAGGCACATTTTTTGGGCAGAACGGGATAAACTATCGCCTGAAAGGTTGCTTTTTTATGTATTAATCTATCGAGGTGAGCTGACATGAAATTGCGGGGGTTGGAAAATCTTCCGGTGATGCTAAAAGACACGGCCGAAATAATAGGCCAGGTGCGCAGAGGGGTGGTTGGTGACGATTTCGAATTGGCCTACCTGGTGGTCGATACCAATCAAGGAGAAGCAGGGATTATAAATAGGGATGACCTAATTTTGGGCACGGCCGCGGTAATGATTTTCAGCCAGGATAGTATTAAATCCTATGCCCATGGGGAAGAATCATCCATATATGATAAGAAATGCGGAGATACGGTATTTGACTGCACCGGGGAAGAACTCGGCATGCTCAGCGATTTCATCATAAATGTGGATGATAAAAAGATTCAAGGGGTTGAAGTATCAGCCGGGGTTTTTAAGGACATTCTCAATGGCCGCCAGGAACTGCCCTTAGAGGCAGTACGCTGGGTGAGCCAGGAAAACGCAATTATATCTCAGGAAGGAAGCGATCGAAAATGACATTGAAGTGCCCCGTTTGCCGTGGTCTGCAGGTCGGCAGGGTGGGAAGCGAGCAGTATTATTGCTGGAATTGTTTCCTGGAGTTTAATTATGCCCGGGGAAGGCTTAACCTCTACGAAGTGGGCGAAGATGGGGTATTAACCGCCATCGATGAGTTTCCTGGCACGGTGTAAGCATAATTGGCCGTGATCCAGGTTGGGCTTTGAAAGCGGGATGAGCATGATGGCTTGGAATAGTAAGCTGGTGCGGACCATGATTTTATTGGGGGTGGTGGGGACCACCTTCTATTTTTTATTTCTGGTCCGCGATGTTGTCTTAAGTTTCCTGGCCGGCGGGGTGCTGGCCTATTTTCTCTACCGCCCGGTATTATGGCTGGAGGGTAAGGGATTTAAAAGGGTGTGGGCAATCCTGTCCATCTATCTGGTAGTTATTATTGCGGCCGGGATCATATTATGGTTAACCATACCCAACCTGATCGGCGAACTCAGCAATCTGGCGTCTTTGCTGCCCCAGTATGAGAACCAGCTGCAAAATTTTATCGACCGGCTTAACGGCATGCAAGTCCAGGGCAGAATAGGTGAGATTATTGCACAATATACCGGAAAACTTGAAAACAGCATCTATGCCGCGTTGAACAGTATTGTCTCTTCACTTTACAACCTCCTGAATAAAGCGATACTGGTGATCTTCGCCCCCATTATGGCCTTTTATATCATAAAAGACTGGGAGTTGATCAAACACAATATGGCCGGTTTTTGGCCTCCGGGCACCCGCCGGGAAATGGGGGCATTAATGGCTAGGATTGACCGGGTAATCATCGAATTATGCAAGGGCTACCTTATAATCGCCGCTATGGTTGGATTATTAATCGGCGCGGCGGCCGCCCTGATCGGTGTACCCTATCCCCTCCTGATAGGTGTAATCGGCGGCCTGGGCGAATTGATACCGTATTTCGGACCCTTCCTGGGAGGGATACCCGCGGTCGGCCTGGCTTTATCTCATTCCCTGAATGAAGCCCTGTATATGTTGGCCGCCCTGGTCGTAATCCAGCAGCTTGAGGGCAATATTATTACCCCGCGTCTAATTGGGGAGCGGGTAGGGATACACCCGTTGTTAATGGTATTCGCCTTATTGGCCGGTGGTAAGCTGATGGGTATATGGGGTATGCTCATTGCCGTGCCTTTGGCCGCCACCCTCAAAATAATAGGCAGCTATCTGTATCTGAAATTGGTAGGGACCTAATTTGGGCGGGGATTTATTGACACGAACTCGTTTATAAAAGAAAATAGTCTAATAAAGCATTTTATGGATTGAGGAGGACTGCCTGTGTGGACCAGCAGTAAAATTCGCAAAACTTTCCTGGAATATTTTGAGGAACGGCAGCACATGGTGGTCGAGAGTTCTTCACTAGTTCCGTTTAACGATCCTACCTTGCTCTTTGCCAATGCCGGGATGAACCAGTTCAAAGATGTTTTCCTGGGTATAGATAAACGGCCCTACAACCGGGCTACAACCTCGCAGAAATGCGTACGGGCGGGGGGCAAACACAATGATTTGGATACCGTCGGCCGTACACCTCGCCATCATACATTCTTCGAAATGCTGGGCAATTTCTCCTTCGGTGATTATTTCAAGGAGGATGCGATTAAGTTTGCATGGGAGTTCCTAACCGATGTTGCCGGTCTGCCTGAGGGGAGACTCTGGGCCACGATTTACCAGGATGACGAGGAAGCCTATCTGCTCTGGCGCGATATGATCGGCGTCCCGGCGGCCAGGATAGTTCGCCTGGGTGAAAAGGATAATTTCTGGAGTATGGGAGACACCGGACCATGCGGACCTTGCAGCGAGATTCTATATGATCGCGGTGAGCAATATTCATGCGGACATCCCCAATGTGGTATAGGAGTCTGTGATTGTGACCGCTGGCTGGAGATATGGAACCTGGTATTCATGCAGTTCAACCGTAATGATCAGGGCGAGATGACACCCCTGCCCCGGCCCAGCATAGATACCGGAATGGGCTTGGAACGGTTGTGTTCAATTCTGCAGAACGTAGAAAGCAATTTTGAGACTGACCTGTTTACACCAATTATCAAGCAGATTGAAACCCTGACCAACCGGAGCTATGATCCGGGCGAGGGAGGTTTTCCTTTCCGGGTTATCGCCGACCATAGCCGGGCTTGTAGCTTCCTGATAGCTGACGGAGTTCTGCCCAGTAATGACGGGCGCGGATATGTGCTGCGCAGGATACTGCGGCGGGCAGTGAGGTTCGGTCAATTCCTGGGTCTGGAAGAACCGTTTTTATACAAGATGGTTGAGGTCGTCTGTGAAATAATGAGGGATGCCTACCCCTATTTAATGGAAAAGGAAAGCTTTGTCCAGGAAGTCATAAAATTGGAGGAAGAGCGGTTCTTTATTACCCTTAAAGAAGGGGTCAAAAAAGTAGATGAAATCATCCAAACCGCTGTGGGCGAAGGCCGCCGGGAAATTAAGGGCGAAGAAGCCTTTACCTTGTATGATACCTATGGCTTTCCGCTGGACCTTACCGAGGATATGGCGGAAGAAAACCGCTTTACGGTTGATAAAGACGGCTTCAATCGTATGATGGAAGAGCAGCGTAACCGGGCTCGCCAGGCTCAGAAAAGTGACAATGTATTTGCCGAGGAACAAATGCTGGCCCAAATCCTGGCCGATGTGCCCGGAACCGGATTTACCGGATACGATAGATATGAGGAAGAGTCGGTTGTTTTGGCAATCATTAAAGACGGGGTGCAGGTTGATTTCGCTGCAGATGCGCAGGTAATTGTAATTAGTTCCAGCACTCCTTTCTATGCCGAAAGCGGCGGGCAGGTAGCGGATATTGGATTTATCCATGCTGATACCGGAACGGTAGCAGTCAACGACGTCCAAAAAGTAGCCCGCTGGATTGTTCACCGCGGGCAGCTGTCCGGAAGCCTGCGTACCGGTGACCTCATTCGCCTGGAAGTGGAAACCGGGCGCCGCTTGGATACGGCCCGTAATCATACCGCTACCCACCTGCTTCATAAAGCTTTGCGAACAGTACTGGGGGAACACGCCCAGCAAAAAGGATCTCTGGTTGAGCCGGCCCGGCTCAGGTTTGACTTTTCCCAGCTCTCCGCCTTAACCGGGGAACAGCTGACAGAAATCGAGGAGATTGTGAACCAAGCCATATTATCCGGTTACACGGTCCGGACCACTGTCACCGATATCAATGAAGCCCGGGAAATGGGAGCCACTGCCCTGTTCGGAGAGAAATACGGGGATGAAGTCAGGGTAGTCGAAGTGGACGGATTCAGCATGGAACTCTGCGGCGGTACCCACGTCAGGAATACGGGGGAGATTGGTTTATTCAAGCTGACCAGTGAGGGCAGTATCGGTTCCGGTCTACGCCGTATCGAAGCCTTTACCGGACGTGGTGCTATGGAATATTTCAATCAGATTGAACGGGAAGTAAGAGAGGCAGCAAATGCTTTGAAGACTAACCCTACAGATATCAACAAAAGGATTGATGCTCTCAACCGGGCCTTGAAGGAAAAAGATAAGGAAATAATACATTTGAAAAGCCGTCTATCCAGGTCAGCCGGTGAGGATGTCATTGAAAAAGCATTTGAGATTAACGGAGCCAAGGTTCTGGTGGCGGATGTCCAGAGTCCTGATACTGACAATTTGCGGCAAATGGCGGAACGCCTTAAAGATAAACTCGGCAGTGCAGTAGTTTTATTAGGGGCAGTTATTGATGACCGAGTGGCCCTGATATGTTTTGCCAGTAAAGATGTTATCGACCGGGGAATCAATGCTGGCAAGATAGTAGGCGCGGCAGCCCGGGTAGCCGGCGGTGGCGGCGGCGGCCGCCCGGATATGGCTCAAGCCGGGGGCAAGGATGTGGATCAATTGACCAATGCCCTGGCAGAGGGCAAGTCAATGATAGAGAAAATACTAGCCTAAAGGCAGGATTAATCACAGCAGTGTAGAATATACTAAGGTTAAAAGGGAGGTGGGCCGTATGTCTCAAGATCAGGGGGGCAAGACAGTCAGCTTCAGGTGGGAGAAGGAAGATCCCGATCAGGTTTATAGTATTCTCAAAACCGTATATGCGGCTCTGGAGGAGAAAGGTTATAATCCCTTGAACCAGCTGGTTGGTTACATGATATCGGGTGAACCGGCCTACATAACCAGTCATAAACAGGCCCGTAACCTGATTTGCAAAATAGACCGCGACGAAATAATGGAGGTTATACTAAAGAAATACCTCGAATAGACTGGCAGACCAGCCCTCGTGCGTGACGCGGGGGCTTTTGTCATTTATTACACGGTTAAGCGAAAATAAAGATAGTACCTAAACCGCCTGATGGATCTGGGATATTTTGTATAGGGATTGGTTATTATGAGAATAATGGGTTTAGATGTGGGCGAAAAAAGAATAGGAATAGCTATAAGCGATGAAATGGAATGGACCGCACAGGGACATTCAGTCCTGGTCCGGTCTAACCTGCAGAAAGATCTTGCGCTGCTGGCCAAACTCTGTTCTGAATACGGGGTAAGCAAAATAGTGGTTGGATTTCCTCGTAACATGAACGGTACCGTAGGGCCTAAAGGTCAGGAGATTCTTGAATTCGGACAGCATTTACAGGATAGCCTGGGTTTGCCGGTGGACTATTGGGATGAGAGATTGACCACCGTGGCCGCCCAGAGGATATTAATAGATGCTAATGTTACCCGGCAGAAACGAAAAAAGGTTATCGACAAATTGGCTGCCGTAAATATACTGCAGGGATATCTCGACCGCCAGGCCCATAAGTAGTTTGACAAAGAATACTGGTAATATTAGAATGACGTTAGTTTTTAGTTAGGAGGTTAATTTATGGATAACGAAGAAATCTTTGACGATGAGGAGTTTCCAATACTGGTATTAGTAGATGAAGATGGAGAGGAACACGAATTCGAGCTTCTGGCCGAGTTAGAGGTGGAAGACCAGAGTTATCGGGTATTGATTCCCTATAGTGAAGAAGAAGGCGAGGACGAGGAAGAAGAGGTAGAAGTAGTCATATTGAAGGTTGTATATGATGAAGAAGGGAATGAATACCTGGGCGATATAGAGGATGACGAGGAATGGGAGAAGGTTGCTGATGCCTGGCAGGAACTGGCTGACAGCGAGGATGAAATATAACATAATCCCATAACAAGAGCCGACTTTAAAATATGGTATGCCGACAACCAAAAATCAGGCTTTTAGCCCAGGATTGAAGCGTTTCAACTGCGCAGATTGAATGGGCTTTTAACATATTTTAAATGTTAACATATGGCAAAAAACAGCGCTGAACATACTATTCTGAGTCTTCATTTAACCGCATAACTATAATATAATGATAAGAATGGATTTTTGGATAGAATTTTGGGGGATGGGGATTGGAACAGGAACAAGAACAAGAACAGGGACAAAGCAATCGGAAATGGTTTTATCCAATAGCTATCGGAATACTTTTATTCATTTCCTTGGGATTTTATTATGATCTCAATTATGGTCAGACCTTTGCACCTGGAGTTGAGATTGCCGGTATAGCAGTGGCCGGTTTGGACCAGCAACAGGCTGAAGCGCAGTTAACTCAAGGTTTTTCTGAGTTTAACAAGACCAAAGTAAGCTTTGTCAAAGATGACTACAAATTTGAGAGTACCCTCGGCGAACTTAGCCAGGCCAGTAATCCTCACGATATTGTCGATACGGTTTGGCAGCAGGAGAGGGCTAGAAGTTGGGGTAAAAAGGTTGCCAACATGTCAGGGAGAAAAACTGTGCCTTATCCGGTTAATATAAATTATGACCCGGATAAGAGAGCGGCCCTGCACAAGGAATGGGAAGCTAAATGGGGCAAGGCCCCCCAGGATGCAACCCTGCAGGTCGACAGCCAGAATGGATTACTGGTGATTCCAGGGCAGAATGGCAATAAGGTCAATATTGAGCAGATATATTCGAGCCTCCCGGCGGTTATGGGGCAGACGGCCCCGCTCAAGGTTACAATCACAGTAGAACCGGTTCAACCTGAGGTTACTGCCGATATGCTGCAGAATATGGGTGAATTAGCCAGTTTCTCAACCTACTTTAACACCGGAGAAATTAACCGCACCCACAACTTGCAGACGGCTGCAGCCAGTATCAATAAAAAAATACTACCTTCCCATGCGGTATTTTCGTTCAATGATACGGTCGGGCAGCGAACCCTGGAGAAGGGCTACCTGGATGCCAAGGTAATCGTGGGCAACAAATTTGAACCGGGCCTGGGCGGGGGAATCTGTCAGGTATCATCCACTTTATATAATGCCTGCCTGCTGGCCGGGCTGGAGATAGTGGAGCGCCACAACCATAATCTGGCAGTTGCCTACGTATCATTGGGACGTGATGCAACCGTTGCCTATGGACTCCAGGATTATCGATTCAGAAATAATACCGACCAGCCGGTATACATCCGGGCGGTCACCTCAGGCGGCAGGCTGACGGTTAATATTTATGGCAGCCTGCAATATAAACAGAGGATCGAGATTTCCAGCATTGTGGATCAAACGCTTGATTTCAGCACGGTGACCGAGGTTGATAACACCCTGGCGCCGGGAACACAGGTGGTCAACATCGGCGGACAGCTTGGCTATGTAGTGAGGTCGTTCCGGACGTTCTATGGAGAAGATGGCGCCGTAATCAAAAGCGAAAAATTGGCAACTGATTCCTATCGTCCTTTGAACCGGGTGGTTTTGATGGGACCGTCAGCGGTGACTGAGCCTCCCCAAGATCCCTCAAAAGATGACGATAATGGTGCGACCAAACCTAAACCTCCAAAAGACGAACCACCGGATGAAGACAATGATTATCCGTTCGATATGAATGATATCCGGCCATGATGATCAAGGATAGATAATATAAAAGCTGATAGTTCTAGTATGATGACAGCTGTCCCAGTAAAGGCGTGTAGAAATGATTGAGACCGAAATGAAAAGGAATGTAAAGCCGAAATTATTCTTAGTGGCAGCAGCGTTGGCAGCAGTTCTGGCCTTATCAGGCTGGCAGTTTCTGTCGCTGCAGCTGCAGCCGGTAAATCCAAACGATAATAGTATGATTGAAGTACGGTTGCCAGAAAGCAGTTCTGCTTCTGAAATCGCGGCGTTGTTAGCTCAGAATGGCCTGATCCGCAACCAGAAGATCTTCTTATACTATTGCCGGCAGAAGGGATTGGACAAGCAGCTGCGGGCTGGTTTATACGAATTGAGCCCCAGTATGTCATTGCCCCAAGTGGCTGTTCAGATTGCCCAGGGTAAGGTAAAAAGCAAGGCTTTAACTGTACCGGAGGGTTATACGGTAAAGCAGATTGGCGACCTGTTGATCAAAGAACAAATCTGCAGCCAACAACAGTGGCAGGAGGCGCTGCTGACACCGGGAGATTATGCTTTTCTGCCAACCGGTCTCAAACAGGCCGACCAGCGCCTGGAAGGTTTTCTTTTCCCTGATACCTACCAAATAGATGAGGCCAGCAGTGCCAAGGATGTTCTAAACATGATGCTGACTGACTTCGCCAAGGTATGGGAGCAGGAATTTGCAGCCCAGGCCCAGCAACGTCAAATAAGTGTTAGGGATACGATTATAATCGCATCTCTGATTGAAAGGGAAGCCCAGGTCCCGGAAGAAAGGCAGAGGATTGCGGGGGTAATCTATAACCGGCTGCGAACCAATATGCCGCTGCAAATCGATGCTACTATTCAATACAGCCTGGGTCAGCACCGGGAAACATTAACCTACAAGGACCTGGAAATAGAATCCCCGTATAATACTTATAAGTATCCCGGACTGCCGGCGGGACCTATTGCTTCGCCCGGGAAGGCGGCGATTGCAGCAGCCCTGAACCCGGAAGCCAATGAATACCTGTACTACGTGGCCAAAGGAGACGGCTCCCATTATTTCTCCAGGACTTATGCCGAACACCTGGCCGCCAAAGCCAAATACGGACTGTGATCGATATCTATTGATTATGAATGGAGCGGCTCAAATGAATAGACCGGAACTGGTGCTGCCAGCCGGGGATTTGGAAAAGCTGACTGCGGCTCTGCTGTTTGGAGCCGATGCAGTATATGCAGGCGGGAAGGATTATAGTCTTCGCGCCTACGCCGGCAACCTGACCTTGGATGAGATATCCTGTGGTTTACAAAAAGCCCGCCAGCAAGGCAAAAAATTATACATTACCGTAAATATCCTGGCTCACAACCGGGATATTCATCATTTACCGTTCTACCTGGAGGAACTGGCCAGGATTGGGGTAGATGGATTAATAGTGGCTGATCCAGGTGTATTGAGGCTGGCACGTATCCATGCCCCAACCCTTCCGCTAACGGTCAGCACCCAGGCCAATATCACCAACTATGAATCGGCCGCTTTATACCGTGATTTGGGGGCCCAGCGAATTGTGCTGGCCCGTGAACTTAGTTTGGACGAAATAAGTGAAATCAAGGACCGCGTTGATGTGGAACTGGAGATCTTCATTCATGGGGCCATGTGTGTTTCATATTCGGGTCGCTGTCTGCTTTCCCACTATATGACGGGGCGCAGTGCTAACCGCGGCGCTTGTGCTCATCCCTGCCGCTATTCCTATCGTGTGATGGAAGAAAAAAGACCGGGGCAGTACTTCCCGGTCGAGGAAGATGAGCGCGGCAGTTATGTTTTCAATTCCCGGGACCTATGCTTGATCAGTTACCTGCCTAGCTTGATTGAGGCGGGGATCGATGCATTTAAAATCGAAGGCCGTATGAAGAGTCCTCTCTATGTTGCCACCGTGGCCAGGATTTATCGCCAGGCTCTGGATCACTATTGGCAACACCAGCGGTCTTATACCGAACCGGAAATATCTGATTGGCTGGACGAGTTGAACACCGTGGCTACCCGCCCCTTCACAAACGGCTTTGTCGAAGGCGAATCAGCGCAGATTATGGATGTTGATAAACAAGAAATTACCCATCGGGCGGAATTTTGCGGAGTAGTCAAGGGCTATGACAGTCAGCGGGGAATGGCGGAAGTAGAACAGCGAGGCAACTTTGGCCCCGGGGATATTCTGCAATTCCTGCTGCCCAGCGGTGAAGTGATGGACCTTAATTGTGAAAATATATTTGACGCCGAGGGACAGGAAATCGATCGGGCCCGCCATCCTCTCCAGAGGATTTTCGTTCCCTGCCGGCAGTCATTGCCTGAGTTCAGTATTTTGCGCAGGAGGGGTGAGAAGCATGCATAACGAAATATATGCCCGGGTTGCCCCAGAGCGGATTGATATGCTGACCAAACTAATCGAAGCCTATGATAACCTCGGGATAGTATCGACCATCGACCAGGCTTGCGGCAAGGTAGTAATCCGGGTGACTCTGGATACCTGGCCGGAGATGATGGAAATTCTCGTGCATCTCCCGTTTCCCGTAGAAATCATGGAAGAATGAAGTATAATCTGACCCCGGGCGAAGAAAAATATTGTTAAACAGTAGCTGGGGGTTAAAAATTGAACTGTAAAAGACTCTTCCTGTTGATAGGGCTGTTATTTTTTTTGTTTGCAGTCTTGTTAAGCAGGATTTTTTATTTCCAGGTCATAAAGGGGGCGGAGATCAGCCGGCAAGCGGCCGCGATGCGAACCCATAATATTGAATTGCGGGATCAACGGCGGGGAGACATACTGGATCGTAATCTATGGCCGCTGACCAATGCCAATACCTCTACCGCGCTGTTTCTCTCCACCGATATTGCCGACTGGAATCCGGATAAAACTGAATCCAGTGTCGTCAGCCGGGAAGAGTATGTTAAGGATATCAGTGAATTATTGGCCGGGATACTGACCCGAAAGAGTGAGCAACAGATCGAGGCAGCAGTCCAGGCGGCTGCCCCCGACTCCAAATTTGTACTTATTCAAGACAGCCTCAGTTCCAGTGAAGCTGAACTTATTAAGACCGCTGCCAGACCAGGCCTGGTCCTGGCTCCCCTGACCAGGCGCTATAGTGATAGAGGTTTTTGTGCTCATTTATTAGGTTACACCGAACAGGGGTCAAATGGGATTGGACAAACCGGCCTTGAAAAAGCATACAATAATATTTTGCAGGAAAATGCCGGTTCTGCAGAATTGATCGCGGTGGTAGATGCACGGGGAAAGGCTATTCCCGGTTTATTAGGCAAAGTACAAAGCGCCGCCCCCAATAAGTCGGCGGTGGTACTGACCATAGACAAAAGAATTCAGGATGTGGCGGAAAAAGCCATGGACGAAAGGGTTGAGAAGGGGGCAGCCGTGGTCATAGATATCCACAGCAAGGAGATATTGGCCATGGTCAGCCGCCCTAACTTTGATCCTTATCAAATCAGTGATGTCATTGAATTCGATGATCGCAGCCCGTTGACCAACCGCGTCCTGAGTGCCTATAATCCCGGTTCGCTTTTTAAGATCTTGCTTGGTTCAGCCGCCCTGGAAGAAGGCATTGTGGATTTGAATGAGCCATTTTATTGTTCCGGCAAATATGTTTTCAATGATCAGGTCACCATGACCTGCTTGAAAAAGGAAGGGCATGGACAGCTGACTTTCAGCCAGGCATTTGCCAAATCATGCAACCCCACTTTTATCCAGGTAGGATTACGCCTGGGCAGAACCCGCCTTCTGCAATATGCTGAAAAATTTCATTTGACTGACGAAACCATCCGCGGTTATGACCCTGGTCCCATGGAAACCTATGTAAAGATTGAGGGCGGCGATGCCGCCATGGGCAATGCTTCGTTGGGGCAGAAGGGAGTTATGGTCAGCCCATTACAGATTGCTTCCCTGCTGGCCACTGTGGCCGATGGAGGGGTATGGGCAGCCCCGTCGGTGGTCAGGTATACCCTCGACAGCAACGGGAACAAGAGTATCATCCCAGGTGGTCAACCCGAGCAGGTAATGTCACCAGCCACGGCTGCCAAGATATGCGCCTTACTGGAAAATGTAGTTGATGAAGGAACCGGGCGAACGGCTGCGATGCCGGAAGCCAGGGTGGCTGGCAAGACGGCTACCGCTCAGACCGGCCGGATGCTGAATGAGAATGACGAAGTGCTCAATACCTGGTTCGCTGGTTATTTCCCGGCCGGCCAGCCCCGCTGGGCAGTGGTGGTCATGGTCGAAGCGGGAACATCCGGGGCCCAGACCTGTGCTCCCATATTTCAGGACATCAGCCGCGGAATTCTCCAGTATTATTAGAAGACGCTATCTTAACCATCTTGCCAACTCACCATCTCATTTTATTTGCGCTAAAAATTTTAAATATGCTGCTTTAGTAGCACCCTGAAAAATCTGGCGGGTTAGACCTTATCAGACAAAATTATATTGTCCCCCCTTTTTATTATTATGCTATAATAGACTCAAATACGGATGGGGGGTATAAATGAATGCCGAAAATTAAGGACGATCTACAAAAATGGCTGATAAACCAGTGGGGTCCTAGAGTAAGTTTCGACGAATTGGAGAGAAAGATTTATGCCCGCGACATGGGCGTAATGCCATCTTTGGTACAGCCTTTGGTTGGTAATCCGGTGCCTGACGGTATTGTCCAACCCGAATCCGAGCAGGAACTGGTCGAGCTGGTCAACCTGGCCCGGCGGGAAAAAATAAAGCTGACCCCACGGGGCAAGGCCACCTCTGGTTATGGAGGGGTTTTACCGGTAGAGGGCGGTTTGGTCATAGAATTTAACCGTATGAATAAAATAGTTGATATTAACCCGGAAGAACGCAGTGCCACGGTCGAGCCGGGAATGGTATGGAATGAGCTGGAGTATCATTTGAACCAGAAGGGGCTTACCCTGGCTTTATATCCAACCAGCGCACCGTCGTCCACGGTTGGAGGGTGGTTGGCCCAGGGAGGAGCCGGCATCGGCAGTTACGAATACGGCTATTTTAAGGACAACGTATTTTCGGCCCGGTTGGTTCAGCTGGATGGCCAGGTCAGAGAACTGCATGGCAAGGATCTGAATCTGGTGAGTGAGGCCAACGGGACCACCGGTTTGATCAGCCAGATCAAGTTCCGGGTCAAACCCCTTAAGCCCATGCATACGAATTCGATAGCTTTCGATACGGCGGAGCAGATGACATCGTTCATTACCGGCCTATATAACCGCAAGGTGCCAATCTGGTCAGTCACTTTTATTAATCCCGAAGCAGCCAGAATGCGGAACAAATACCCGCCTCATTTACATCATGGGCACCCGGTGGCTGAGACTCATAAAGTCCTGCTGCCGGAAAAATATATTGTGGTTTTAGCCTGTACCTCAGATCGCTGCGACTTGATCATTGACGATGTTATGACCCTGGCCTTAAAAGATCAAGGCCAGATATTGAGCCCGGAGATAGCCGAGCATGAATGGGCCGCCCGTTTCGAACCGATGCGGGCCAAGCGTATCGCTCCGTCACTGATTCCCAGCGAAGTAGTAGTACCGATTGAATCATTGGCTGTGGTAATAAATGAGACCAGCCAGGAAATAAAACAGCCCTTCATCCTGGAGGGCTTTACCACCAACCGCCGGGAAGTGGTCCTGCTGGGCTTCATCCCTCATGATGAACGTAAACTGCATTTTAACCTGGCCTACGGTCTTTCGCTGACTGCCTTGAAGGTGGCCCAAAAACATGGCGGCCGGCCTTATGCGACTGGTCTCTATTTTAGTGGATTCGCTAAAGAAATACTGGGCCGCGAGCACCTGGAAACCCTGGTGGAATACAAGCGGGCGATGGATCCGGAAGGCTTAATGAATCCGGGCAAAGTCATGGATGGCACCCTGGTGGCCGGGGGGTTAAAGATGGCCAGCGCAGTAGAGCCGCTTATCCGCATCTTCGGCAATTTGGCCAAGGGAAAGGAGAGCGGGGAGGTTTTCGAGGAGAAAAAGGGGCTGCCGGGAGATATTGCCTGGTATGCTTATGCTTGTTCCCAGTGCGGATACTGCATCGACCAGTGCGACCAGTACTATGGACGTGGTTGGGAGTCCCAGTCACCACGAGGTAAATGGACTTTTCTAAAGATGGTCATGGAGGGAGAAGCCGAATTCGACCAGCGGGCGGTAGATACTTTTATGGCCTGCACCACCTGTGAGATGTGCAACCGCACCTGCCAGCTGGACCTGCCCAACGAATCGTCATGGCTCAAATTAAGGGGCCTGCTGATCGACGGACGCGGTTATCGTACATTTCCTCCCTTTGAGATTATGGCCAACACCATGCGCCAGCAGGGTAACATCTGGGGAGAATACTCAAAGAACCGGGATATCTGGATAACAGACGAAATAAGACCTTTCATAAAGGAAACCGCGGAATATGCATTCTTCCCGGGTTGTACCTCCAGTTATGTGGAACACGATGTAGCTCAATCGGCCGCACTTATACTTAAGGATGCCGGGGTCGAGTATACCTATATGGGCAAGGAAGAGCATTGCTGCGGCATACCGATGTTAGTGGCGGGACGCTGGGAGGTCTTCGATGAAACAGCCGCTCATAACATTGAGCTGATGAAGAAAACCGGGGCTGACAAGATAGTGACTACCTGCCCGGCCTGCTGGCTGGTGTGGGAGATTTATTACCGCCATTGGGCTGAGGAACATGGGATTGATTATCCCTTCCATGCCATGCATTATGCTGATGTGCTGGCGAATAAAATCGATGCCGGAGAATTCGCGCTGCCTATGGATGTCGGACGCAAGGTAACCTATCACGATCCCTGCCATATGGGACGCGCCGGGGTTCGTTTTGAGGGACCGCGCACCTTGATTGATGCCATACCTGGATCGAATTTCCGGGAAATGCGTTTTAATCAAATGGATGCTCATTGCTGCGGAGCCGTCCTAAGCCTGGTAGCCGATCCGGATGTAGCCGAGAAAATAGGCATCATGCGAGTCCAGGAGGCAGTTGATACCGGTGCTGACACCCTGCTGACCGCATGTCCTTGCTGCCGGGTCCAGCTGACCAGGTCGCGGGACTTAGGCAATTTGCCCATTGAGATACAGGACCTGGCCACCCTGGCGGCTGAGGCCATGGGTTACCAGGTGCCAAAATCCGATGCCGTAATGCACGAGAAATGGGCCGTATTTGAAGCTATGATCAGGATGATGACACCCTGGGGAATGGCGGACCTGATGGCCGAGATGATCCCGGATCTAATCGCGGCCATGCCCGAAATGTATCGTAATATGATCAATATGATTATCAAATCCCCGGACGTATTCAAAGAGCCGATGATCACAATGATGAGCGGTGTAATGCCGGCTTTGTTCCCCAAACTGCTGCCGGATATCCTGCCCAAGGTAATGCCCAAAATGCTGGAGAAGGTAGGGCAGGCGATACCAATGCCAGCCTATATGTCCGAACAGATGCCAGATTTGATGCCGCCCACCATGGATGTGCTGATGCCCAAGATGCTGCCGGAAATTATTCCTTACTTTATGCCCAAGATGGCTGAATATCTTCGCACCGCCAGCTGATTTTAGCAGCCGGGATGATGCTCTTATAAAAGGTTAACAGAACAGGCAGCTATGACCATTTGGGAGGTCATATGATCAGCACCCTGATAGGGGCCGGACCATATACCTCCCGATTACCTTGCAATAAGCTTTTTACCCATACGTATGTAATAGACCCGTTATATTATCCTGGCCCCGGTTGTATGTCTGCGGTTGTGGATGGTGAGTAAAACGGCTGTTCGGATTCTAGCCCAGCAATCCTACCAGATGGCCGAAGGCGCCGGTCTGTTCCTTATTGATGACATCTTCCAGAGGACGCATCAGTTCGCATGCCTCCCCGTTGTTAAACTTGGCCACTACCCGGTTGAGGATATGTTCGTAGCGGTCTTGTTTCTGAACGATGATGTAATGACGTGTGACCCGGATCAATTTGCTCAGTAAAAAATTGCTTATCTCGATGGAGGTAGGTGAAACCTGGATACGCATTAAGGCTTTTTCGGTCAAGACCCAGTCTAGTTCACTATAGCCTTTTTCAATCTCAGCCGGTTGCCGGTACTCCCGATACCAGGCCAAAAACTGCCCGGTGCCGGCCGCCGCCTCGCTATAGGCACTATATGCGACGTCCCGCATATACATACGAAAGGGTTCCTGTTCCATCTTAATCCCTCCTTTCCCCATCAATTCTACACGATCAGCCGATTTCCTGCTTAAGCGGCCGCATATCACAGGGAGAGCATTTATACGCCTGGTTGGGAGACACCTCTGTAAAAAGCAGCAGATGTAACTTTAAATATGATTACATTCCACTATTTACATAATTCCGTTGGTCACGTTTCGAGTTACCCCGACATATAGTATAGAGCGCTTAAATTTTGTGGAGGTGGTAATTTTGTGAGCATCCTATTCTGGACGCTGGCATTAACTGCGGTTGTCAACGGCACCCTGTTGTTATTCGGATACCTTAGCAATCAAGTCTTTCCCCAGCCATTGGAGGCGGATGAAGAGAGAGCTTGCCTGGATGAAATGCAGGCAGGCAGCATGGAAGCCCGCAATGTTCTAATCGAACACAATCTGCGCCTGGTGGCTCACGTAGTCAAAAAGTATGAGAGCAGCGGCGAAGACATGGAGGATCTTATTTCTATTGGAACTATCGGCTTGATCAAAGCCATTAAAACCTTCAATCATGAGCGCGGGGTCAAACTGGCCACCTATTCTGCCCGGTGTATTGAGAATGAAGTTCTTATGCACCTGCGTAATATCAAGAAACTCCGCCAGGAGATGTCAATCTATGATCCCATCGGTTTTGACAAAGAGGGCAACGAAATCTCCCTGATGGATGTGCTTACCACCGAATGTGAAATTATGGAGGTTATCGAAGCCCGGATGCAGGGCGAACAGGTTAAAGACAAAATGGATTCCTTGTCCCGCCGGGAGCGCCAGGTAGTCGAAATGCGCTACGGCCTCTGTAATGGTCTTAAGGAAACCCAGCGGGATATAGCACGTAAGCTAGGTATTTCCCGGTCTTATGTATCAAGAATTGAAAAACGGGCACTTAACAAGCTGATTAGAGAGATAGGCTTGGAGGCCAGTAAAGCGTAAGTCATAAAAATGACTGCGGATCAATAGCCTTCATCCAAATCGTATGGGTATTAGTAATCGATGTCCCGCCAGTCTGGCCAGACTTAGGCGGGTTTGATTTTTTTCGGGCGGCGCAGGAAAATACATCAAGAAAATACCGGAAAAGAATATAATTAATAGATAGAATTTTTGAGGTGACACAGATTTTGGGGTATTATTAATTCTAAGTATGCCATCGCTGAATTAGGAGGCTTGGCCCATGGCGGAAATAAGAAGGGATCTGCTGAAAAATAACTGGGTGGCAATAGCCCCCGAGTCGGCTTTAAAACCGCAGAACTTTCCGATTAAAAGGAGAGGCATTGACACCATTGGCAATCAGATCTTCTGTCCCTTCTGTGAAGGCCATGAGGACACTACGCCTCCGGAAATATTGGCCGTGCGTGAAGAAGGAACAGCACCCAATGCACCGGGATGGTCAATCAGGGTGGTGCAGAATAAATTCGCAGTGTTTAAACTCGAGGGTGAGCTGGAAAAGAAGCGCAGCGGCATTTACAGCAACTTGAACGGTTTAGGCCGGCAGGAGGTCATAATTGAAACCCCCCAGCACGGGATTGACCTGCATAATTTCAGTTCCGCCAAAATAGCCCAGATAGTCCGGGTTCTGAAAACCCGCTACCTGGATTTATCAAGTGATGAAAGGATAAAGTATATCCAGATCTATAAAAACCGCGGGATTTTTGCCGGGGCTTCCCTGGAGCACAGCCATAGCCAATTGATGGGCTTGCCTTTTGTGCCGCGCTGCAACATCGGCGGGATAGATTATTTTCAGAGACACCACAAATGCCTGATATGCGCCATCCTGGAGCAGGAGAAGGAAACGGATGTGCGGGTGGTTTTTGAAACCAGCCATTTTATGGCAGTTTGTCCCTATGCCTCGCGTTTTGCCTATGAGAGCTGGATCATCCCCAAACGGCATACTGAGCATTTCGGTGATATCAGAGAAGAGGAAATCGATGAGCTGGCTGCTTTTTGTGGATCTTATTTGCGGATGATAATCGATGTTATACAGGATCCGGCCTATAACTTCGTTATTAATACCTCCCCGGTTAACACTGCTTACCAACCAGGCTTTCATTGGTACCTGGAAATAACCCCGCGTTTATTGGTTACTACCGGGGTAGACATCGCCACCGGCATATATACCAATCCGGTGGCCCCTGAATTGGCTGCCGCTCTATTTAAAGAGCATATATCAGATTATATTTAAAGGGGTTCTTAATGTTTGAATTGCTCTACCCGCGTTATTACGTGGATTCATTGCTGGATATCCCGTTGGATAAGCTTAAAGAACAGAATATATCGGCCTTCATAGTGGACCTGGACAATACCATAACCGAGTGGAACAGCAGCGACCTGAGGCTGGAGGTAGAGGACTGGTTCCGGATGATAAAAGCTGAAGGTTTCAAGGCCTGCATATTATCCAACAATGGTGCGGAGAGAATCAGGCTGGTCGCCGACCGTCTGGACATACCTTTCATACACCGGGCCGCCAAGCCCCGCCGCGGGGCCTTTCGCCGTGCTGTGGAAATCATGGGCGTCAGGGCTGATCAGACTGCGGTGGTGGGAGATCAGATATTCACGGACATACTGGGCGGCAACCGGACAGGCCTTTTCACCATCCTGGTCAAGCCTTTGGCCCGCCGGGAATTTATTGGCACCAAGATCAACCGGACTTTGGAAATTTTCGTCCTGCATTTGCTATTCAAGCGGGTCCCCGGGCAAGGGAGTGAGCAGTAGTGGTAATTGACAAGTCTACCATGATAATGGGCCTTATCGGCAATCCGCTCGGGCACAGTTTATCACCGGTAATGCATAATCTGACCTTGGACAAGATGGGATTAAACGGGATCTATCTGCCGATAGAGGTCAAGCCTCAAAGTCTGCCGGAAGCTGTCATGGGGCTGCGGGCTTTGAACTTTACCGGGGTGAATGTCACCATCCCCTTCAAACAGGATGTAATTCCGTACTTAGATGAGATATCCCCGGAAGCGGCTGCCTGTCACGCGGTTAATTTGATTAAAAATATCGATGGCCGCCTGGTGGGATATAATACCGATGGCAAGGGTTTTATGGCCAGTTTACAGGAAGAAGGGGTCAACGATTTAAGGCGGGTAGCCGTCATCGGAGCCGGTGGCGCGGCCCAGTCGGTGACCTATGAACTGATCATGGCCGGGGCTGGTCATTTAGACATATTGGATATTGCTGAGCAGCGGGCTCAAAATCTGGCTAGGTTCATCAACCGGTTAGGTTTGGGTCAGGCCAGTGGATATGCCATGAGCGAAGCGGAATTTGACCGGGTTGGTTTTGAAGCCAGCCTTATAGTCAACTGCAGTCCGGTAGGGATGCACCCGCACCTTGACCAGACACCGGTGCAATCATTCCAAAACATAAAACCGGACACGGTGGTCTATGATTTGATCTATAATCCTCCTAAAACCAGATTCCTGTCCCTGGCTGAGGCTGATAATCTTAAAACCATCAACGGGGCATCCATGCTGGTTCACCAGGGGGCGCTGACGCTTAAAATACTTACCGGGGTTGAGCCGCCTTTGGCCTTTATGAAAGAAGTGATCAACAATAGTCTGCAAAAATAGGGGTTTTACCCTGGTAGAAATAACAGTGGTAATGGCAATAATGGTATTAGTGAGCGCCATAGCCTATCCATCCCTGGCGGGAACGCTGGATGACACCAAACTAAACACTGATGCCCGGCAGATGGCCGATGTTTTGCGTATAGCACGCCAGCAAGCCATTACCACCGGGCAAACCACTACGGTGGTGTTTTACCCGGCCAATGCCAAGTACAAAATTAACGGACAATCTTATGTTTACCTGAAATCTGGGATCAGATTTGTAGGACTGACTTCTTTTACTACCCGGTTCAATGGTCTTCCGGCTTGTTCCTTTTCGCCAACCGGAGCGCCGGGATCGGGCGGAACGGTGACCTTGACCAATGGCAATAATCTCATATACATCATCGTAAATCCAGTGGCCGGCAGGGTCAGGGTATCGGATACTCCGCCGCAAACCTAACCGCAAAGGAGGATCTAGGATGTTATTGCAGCTGTTGTTCATTTTCCTGGCCCGCATTACCGATGTGTCGCTGGGCACTATCCGCATGATACTCATAGTCAGGGGTGATAAATGGCCCGCGGCCATAATTGGTTTTGTCGAGATCATGGTATATACGGTTGCACTTGGTATGGTGGTGGGAGCTTTGAATGATCCGATCAAACTTACCGTATTTTGTGTGGGATTTTCCCTGGGTGTAATCGTGGGAAGCGTTATCGAGGATCGGCTGGCCCTGGGCTACCGGGGGGTCCAGGTTATTATCGACCGGGAGCACAGCCATATTGTGGATGAACTCCGTGAAGAAGGCTACCCCGTGACCACATGGGAAGCCGAAGGCAGGCAGGGCCATAAAATGGTTTTGAGCATGGTCCTGAAAAGACAGCTGGCCCGCCAGGTTACCGCTTATATTACCGAGCGGGATCCGGGCGCATTTGCAGTATTTATGGAACCGAAACACTTCCGGGGCGGATATATTTTGAAGAAATAGGGGGTTTTTATGCTCAAGTATTCTACCGCCGGCGAATCACATGGCAAGGAACTGGTCGTAATTATCGAAGGGCTGCCATCTGGTCTGCCCATAAGTGCTGAGGAAATAAACCAGCAGCTAAGGCGCCGGCAGAAAGGGCACGGGCGCGGGGGACGCATGGCCATCGAATCCGACCAGGCGGAGATATTGGCGGGAATCCGGGCCGGTTATACCACTGGCAGTCCGGTGGCACTGATTATAAAGAACAAGGATTGGGAGAATTGGCAGGACATCATGGCCGCCGAATTCTCAGCCGGGGCAAGGGAAAAAGCGGTAAGAAGACCGCGCCCGGGTCATGCTGACCTGGCCGGAGCCATGAAATATAACCATAGTGATATGCGTGATATCCTGGAAAGGGCCAGCGCCCGCGAGACCGCATCACGGGTAGCCGCCGGGGCCGTTTTCCGCAAGCTGCTGGAATGTTTCAACATGAAGATATATAGCCAGGTGCTGTCGATCGGGGCCGTAAAAGCCCAGCCGCAAGCGGTCCATTTTGATAACCTGACCGGTTTCGAGGCAGCCATCGAGCTGTCGCCGGTGCGATGTGCAGACAAAAGCGCGGAAGAGCAGATGATTGCAGCCATTGACGCGGCCCGTCAAGCGGGAGAATCTTTGGGGGGCAGTTTTGAGGTGGGCGTCCTGGGTGTGCCGCCCGGGATCGGTACCTATACTTGTTGGGAGAATAGGCTGGATGCCAGGTTAAGCGGGCTATTGATGACCATTCCCGCCATCAAGGCGGTCGAAATTGGCGACGGGATACGCAATGCCGCTTCCCCGGGTTCGGAGGTCCATGACGAGATCCATTATCAGCCCGATAAAGGTCTGTTTCGCCTCAGTAATCATGCCGGGGGGATTGAAGGGGGCATGAGCAACGGTGAAATAATCTGGGCCCGTGCTTACATGAAGCCTATCCCGACTCTATACAAACCATTGCTAAGCGTTAATACTGAAAAATGGCTGGAAGAGAAGGCGGATATTGAACGATCCGATATCTGTGCGGTACCAGCGGCCAGCGTGGTCGGAGAAGCTATGATGGCTTACGGCCTGGCCCAAGCGTTTTTGGATAAGGTCGGCGGTGATTTTCTAGGGCAAATCCAAGACAACTATGCCGGCTATGGTGAGTACTTGCGAAAGGTTTGGAAATGGCAAAAAATATAGTACTGATAGGATTTATGGGGACCGGTAAAACAACCATAGGCAATCGCCTCGCCGATAAACTGAAGCGGACCTTTGTCGATATGGACCGGGAGATAGAGACTCTAACCGGTATGTCTATTCCGGATATATTCAAAACTTACGGGGAGATCAGGTTTCGTTCTGAAGAGGCCCTGATGGCGGGGAAGTTGGGCAGTAAGTCGGATCTGGTGATATCCACCGGCGGGGGTACGGTGCTTCTGGCCGAGAATGTTTCGGCATTGAAGGAAAACGGGGTGTTAGTATGCCTGGATGCTCAACCGGCGGATATTTATGCCCGGGTTAGCCGTAAAAAGGGAAGCCGGCCCCTGTTGAAAAAGGATATAAGCATAACTGATATAGAAGAGTTTCTGAAGCAAAGGGAACCCTTCTACGCATGTGCTGACATACGCGTATCAACCAGCAATAAAAATATGGCTGAGGTGGCCGATGAAATTATGCAGAACCTGCGTGACAAGGGGTGGCTGGATTAATGAGACAGGTAGGCAAGCAACATAAATCTGGAGGGATAGCAGAATGAAAATAGCCATGGCACAATTGAATCCAGTAGTTGGGGATATCAAGGGTAATTTAGGCCGAATGGAGGAATTGTGGGCCGACTGTTATACTCAGCAGTTGGACCTGGTTATTTTCCCCGAGTTGTTTTTGGTTGGCTATCCACCGCGAGACCTCCTGGAATGGCCTGCTTTTATGGAACGGGTCGGCCAGGCTATTCAAAGCCTGGTTGAATTATCTAAAAATTATCCCGGAACCGGCATTATATTTGGTGCTCCTCTGCCTACCGGCAAACGCATGGGTCATGGTCTGCACAATTCCGCTCTGTTGATTGCCGAGGGAGAAATCCTGGCTGCCCACCATAAATGCCTGCTGCCTACCTATGATGTGTTTGATGAAAGCCGCTATTTCGATGCCGGCAAGCGAGCCAGGATCGTGGCCTATAAAGGGCTGCGTTTGGGTCTGACCGTGTGTGAGGATATCTGGAATGAAAGTGAACTGTGGAAAGGGGCAGTTCTCTATGATTTTGATCCGGTAGCTGAACTGGCCCGGGAAGGGATGGATCTGCTGGTTAATATCTCGGCATCACCTTATTTCTTGAATAAGGAAGAGATAAGATGCCGTCTTATGAGTAAACACGCCAGGAATAATGGAGTGCCGGTAATCTATCTCAATCAAGTCGGCGCCAATGACGAGCTGATCTTTGATGGGCAGAGTATGCTGGTCGACAAGGATGGAGAGATCATAGAGGTGCTGGCTGCATTCAGAGAAGATATCCGGGTGATCGAGACCGACCAGGAGGGCGGTGCCAACGTCTGCAAAACCCAGGATGAAATGGCTGAACTGTACCAGGCTCTGGTCCTGGGGGTTAAAGATTACCTGGGTAAATGCGGTTTTTCCCGGGCTATTATAGGTTTATCGGGCGGCATAGACTCCGCTTTGACGGCATGCCTGGCAGCAGCCGCTTTGGGTAAAGAAAACGTCCTGGGGGTGGCCATGCCTTCCCAGTATTCCTCGCGAGGAA
>JAXDBN010000258.1:0-15771 GCA_034678805.1 Syntrophomonadaceae bacterium | reverse complement strand
TTAATGTCCAAAATATTACACAGAGCCGCAGCATAGAAAAGCAATTTCCCCAATTCGGTCATTACTACTTCATTGCAATGGGGGCATAAATCCCCCCGCAAGTGGTTATCCAGGCAGGCCTTAAGCTCAGCTACCGATTCAAGATGCTCTGGGATTTCAGTCTTCTGGGCTTGAATAGATACACATCCGCAATCGGTGACCGCCTTAATTACGGAGCGATTTACACGACTGGACGATTCGGATAACTTGCTTAGGACGTCTATCAAACTGTGGTGTCTTATAAGGAGGTCACCAACGGTGTTTTGAAACTCATCACATATTAAATCCTTCATAGATAGCCTTACTCCCCCCGTTTCCACGCCGTTTTCGCTAAAAATAATTATAGTCGTTGCCAGAATACCTTGTCAATTCTACACGCCAAAAGTTTGTTTACACAATCTGCCATATTACGCCAAGTCCAAAAATACGGGCGAGTTACCAAAATTTTTAGCCTTCTGTATAATAATGACTATTTACTAGAATCCTATTATCAGGAGGTGATAATATGAAAAACAAATTCATTGCATCACAAATATTATTGGTAGGAATATTGGTAAGTCTATGGGGAAGTTATTTATTAAGAATCCGATGGGACTTAAGTGCAACCTGGCAAATCGGATCTGGTATAGTCATGTGTCTGGTTTTTTATGCCACAGGGAGACTATGCTGGGGCCTTCTGTCCAGAGGTATTATAATTCTTAATCGATGGCTTGATAGTATTTCTATTGAGGTTTTGCTGTGCGGGAGTGCAGGTTTGATCGCTGGCGCGCTATTAGGGTTGCTATGCAGTTATCCTCTTTCGGTAATGAGGGGGGCGGGTAACTATTTGACCTTGATCAGTTTTGCTCTGTGTGGTTATCTAGGTATGAAAATAGGCAGCCGCCGGGCGATGGATGTGTGGAAACTGCTACCGGCCAGATTGGCCGAGGCTAAGCCTATAGGAGATGCTGGCAACGATTTCAACAAAATCCTGGATACTAGTTCCATCATTGATGGGCGTATTTACGATGTCTGTCAGAGCAAATTTTTAGAAGGAACATTAATGGTGCCGGTCTTCGTGATAGAGGAATTGCAGCATATTGCAGATTCGTCTGATAATCTGCGCCGAAATAAAGGTCGCAGGGGACTTGATTTACTCTCAAAAATGCAGAAAGATACCGCTATTAATATCAAGATCATAGATGATGATGTGTCGGAGGAAAGAGAAGTTGATATGAAACTGGTAAGGTTATGCAAGAGGATGAAAGCCAGTATTATCACCAACGACTATAATCTGAATAAAGTGGCGGAACTGCATGGAATAAAGGTTCTTAATATCAACGAACTCACCAACGCCGTAAAGGTAGTTGTCTATCCGGGTGAAACCATGTATATTAATATATTAAAAGAAGGCAAGGAACTCGGGCAAGGGGTAGGCTACCTGGATGACGGAACCATGGTGGTTGTAGAGGATGCACAAACGGATATAGGTAACAACTTGGAAGTGGTCGTTACCAGCGTCTTCCAAACCGCGGCGGGGCGCATGATTTTCAGCCGCAAAACCAGGGAAGATCGTAACCTGGGTATATTTAAGACCAATTTGCCAGGGGAAACAATTCAAGAGGTGAATTTGTATGGTTGACAACCTCCGGGTTGTTATAGCTGCAGCCGGTAAGGGTAGCCGCATGGAGAGTAGTACAAATAAACAATATATGCTGCTCAACGGTCGACCGGTATTATCATATTCCCTGGATTTTTTTGAAAAACACCCGCGGGTAAAGGATATTGTGGTGGTTTGTGCGCCAGAAGACATCGAATACTGCCAGCAGGAAATAGTCAAACGGTTCAAGTATTATAAGGTGACCGCGGTAGTTCCAGGAGGCCAGGAGAGGCAAGACTCTGTATGGGCGGGATTACAGCAATTGGCACCAGACACGGAGCTGGTGGCTGTGCATGATGGGGCACGGCCACTTTTATCTGCAGAGTTATTAAGCCGGTTGTTAACGGAAGCTGAAGAGTGGGGAGCCGCAATACCGGGAATTCCCAGTAAGGATACGGTAAAATTGGGTGATCGAGATGGATTTGTCCGCCAGACTCTAGACCGCAACGCAGTATATGCAATCCAGACACCCCAGGTTTTCAACTACAGCGAGTTACAAACAGCTTACAAAGAGGCCAGGGAAGAAGGCTTTGCCGGAACTGATGATGCCTCGCTTTTTGAGCGCTTTATAGGCCGGGTAAAAATTGTTGCCGGGGACTACAACAATATCAAAATAACAACCCCCGTAGATATGATTGTGGCCGCGGCTTTGTTAAAGGGTAAAGCTTAAGGCTATTGGTCGAGAGTAGGTGAAGAACAATGCGGATAGGCACTGGTTATGATGTTCACCGCTTGGTAGCAAACCGCAGGTTAGTGCTGGGTGGGGTAGAGATTCCTAACGAATTAGGATTGCTTGGCCATTCTGATGCTGATGTCCTATTGCATGCCATCTGTGACGCTTTGCTGGGTGCAGCTGCTCTGGGGGATATCGGGGGCCACTTTCCCGACAATTCCGAAGAGTTTAGAAACATCGACAGCAGCTTGCTACTATCACGAGTGGGCTATTTTATTCGACAGCAGGGCTGGGCAGTTATCAATATAGACAGTACCGTAATTGCACAGAAGCCTAAGTTATCACCGTATATTATGAATATGCGCACCAATATCGCCAAAACGCTCAACATAGCTTTGGAGCAAGTAAGTGTGAAAGCTACCACCACTGAAGGATTGGGATTTGCAGGCCGGGGGGAAGGGATTGCTGCCCAAGCGGTCGTCTTAATTGAAAAGTCAGAATAGCCGTACTCTTAATCATCTTCTGATGGAGGCTACTAGAATCAGAAGATATTTTTATGCCCATAATCGTCTTGAAGGCTCATTACCTGCATGAGTGGGTGATATATACCTGCTATAGATAATTAACCGGACTTAATCACTGACCCTCCCTCAAAATAACCGCACTACTTGTCATATCAAACTGGCAACAGAGGTCTTTGGGGCCTACAATGGGATAGGTTTTACCGTCAGCCCAGGAATAATATGACCAGGCTTTACCAAAGATATAAGTCAGTACGGTTCAGCAGCTAAAAGGATCTTTACTGGTTATTCATTGGGGGTAATAAATATGAAGATAGCTCTGTTGGCACCCATAGCCTGGCGAACTCCTCCGCGTCATTACGGACCCTGGGAAACAATTGTATCCATGCTGGCGGAAGAAATGGTAAGCCGTGGGATGGATGTTACCCTTTTCGCAACTGGGGATTCCGTTACCTCGGCCCGGTTGGATGCCATATGCTCGAAGCCGTACGAAGAAGACCGGAATATAGAGCCCAAAGTATGGGAGTGCCTGCACATTGCTCATTTATTCGAACAGGCTGATCGCTTTGATATCATCCATAATAACTACGACTTTCTCCCTCTTTCCTACACTGGTCTGGTGCAGACTCCTGTTGTAACTACCATTCATGGTTTTTCCAGCGCAAAGATTTTACCGGTTTACCAGCATTATAACCGGAGCAATTATTACGTTTCTATAAGCCTGGCTGACCGAAGCCCCCAGTTGCATTATGCCGCCAATGTATACCATGGTATTGACCTCAAATTGTTTACCTTTGTGGACCAGCCTGGTGATTATCTGCTCTATTTTGGGCGTATCCATCCGGATAAAGGTACCCACGATGCTATTCAGATAGCCCTGCGATCAGGAATCAAGCTGATCATAGCGGGTATCATTCAGGACGGTGATTACTATCGGTCCTGCGTTGCTCCATATGTTGATGGCAAGAACATAATATACGCCGGTTCGGTCGGGCCCAGCCAAAGGAATATTCTTTTACAGGGGGCATTAGCATTGCTGCACCCCATATATTTCGCGGAACCCTTTGGCTTGAGCGTAGTCGAAGCTATGGCCTGTGGAACACCTGTAGTAGCATACAACCGCGGTTCGATGCCGGAAGTAATCAAGGATGGGGAAACCGGATTTCTAATAGAAAATGTAGAGGAGGCAATAGAGAGCGTCAGAGATACATACAGCTTGGAGCGGAGAGCTTGCCGCCAGTGGGTGGAGCAAAGGTTCAGTAAAGAACGCATGGTAGATGATTACCTGGAGGTCTACCGGACTATTATTCAGTAAGAATTTTAAAGGGGCAGTCTGGTTGCTGAGGTTTTTGGATTAATGTTATAATTACCCAGTACAAGGGAGGGGACATATTAGTGAAGGAATGCAAAGTCAGATTCGCCCCCAGTCCAACCGGGCCCTTACACATAGGCGGGGCACGCTCGGCTTTATTTAATTATCTGTTTGCGGCCCATCAAGATGGGCAAATGGTAGTACGAATAGAGGATACTGATCTGGATAGATCTCGACGTGAATACGAGGATGAAATAATAGAGTCACTTCAATGGCTTGGAGTTACCTGGACCGAAGGGATCAACCAGGGTGGTGAGAATGGGCCTTATCGACAAACTGAGCGGCTTAATATATATCAAGAGTATGTCCAAAGGCTCCTCGATCAAGGGGATGCATATTATTGTTTCTGTACTCCTGAGGAATTAGAGAGCGAGCGCCAGGAACAGTTGGAAAATGGTCAGATGCAGCGTTACTCGGGCAAATGCAGTCACTTAAGCGAACAGGAAATCAGAGATCGTTTGAAGTCTGGGTTAAAACCCAGTATACGGTTTCGGGTACCATATCACCAGATTTACGTAGTAAATGACTTGGTGAGAGGCAGCATCAGCTTCGAAAGTGATAACAGCGGGGATTTTATCATTCTCAAGTCGGATGGAATTCCGGTTTATAACTTTGCGGTGGTAATCGATGATGTCTTAATGGGGATTACTCATGTGATTCGAGCCGAAGAACATTTATCCAATACCCCACGGCAGTTGATGCTGTATGAGGCTCTGAATTTTGCACGCCCTGAATTTGCCCACATTTCATTAATCCTAGGCAGTGACCGCCAAAAAATGAGTAAACGACACGGCGCTACTTCTTTAATCCAATACCGTAATATGGGGTATCTCCCCGAAGCCATGTTCAACTTCCTGGCCTTATTGGGTTGGTCTCCGGAAGGGGAGCAGGAGATCCTCAGTAAAAACGACCTAGTAAAAGCCTTTACCCTGGAGAGAGTAGCCAAAAGCCCGGCAGTATTTGATATGGATAAACTCAACTGGATGAATCAGCAATACTTGAAAATGAAGACCACAGATGAATTAGCCACAATGCTGAAGCCGTACTTAAATGCTTCGAAGTGGGCCGAGCATATTTCCGGCTTGGATCAAATTAATTATGAACTGTTAGTGGAATCGATTCGCGATCACCTGGTTTGTTTGTCAGATATAAATAGTCTGGTTGAAATCTTCTTCGCCCCGGTTGAGTTTGAGGAGGAGGCGTGGCAGGCATTGTCTGCAGAGGGGAGCCGAAAGGTTTTAGAGATGTTCAGGGACCAAATGCCAGTATTTTCACAACCGGCGGCAGCTAAAGAATTCATCAAAAACACTATTAAAAAGCTTGGTTTGAAGGCTAAAGACGTATATATGCCTCTGCGCAGCGCTTTAACCGGACGTACCCATGGACCGGAATTACCTTTTTTGATTCTGGTTTTAGGGCAAGAGGAGTGTATCCGTCGGATTGATGAAGCCCTAGCCCGGTTAGGTTAGGGCCGAAAGACCAGTGGTTAAGAAGACAAATAAATATGATTAAGAATGAGCGCGGCCGAACATAGGCTATCCTCACTCTGGCGATATGTGTTGAACATGATAATGTTGTTGGTTGTCAGCAAGGATAAATCGGGATAGGCTATAATCATCAGGTGAACATTATAGTGCATCAGCCCCGGTGCTGATGCAATGGAAGGAAGTACAATTGGGAAGATGTTTGTTTAGGTAGCAAAGGGGTAGTCTGGCCGGGCTATCCCTTTCTGATATCGGCTGCTTGGGGGGGAGAACTATAGGCATTCCCATCTTAAACGACATTGTGATTATGTTTGCCCTGGCTATTGTAGTGATCTACTTATGTCAAAAAATGCGTATTCCCAGCGTTGTGGGTCTCCTAATCACCGGTATTCTAGCCGGACCTAATGGTTTTGGGATTATCAGAGAAGTCCACTCGGTTGAAGTTATGGCTGAACTTGGTGTGATTCTATTGCTGTTTACCATTGGTTTAGAGTTCTCCATCGGCCAGCTGCTGGAAATAAAAAAGACGGTTTTAGCAGGGGGAGCTTTACAGGTAGGTTTGACAACCCTCATAATTGCCCTTTTAATTCGACAGCTAGGGCAACCGGCGGGTGCAGCCATTTTCATGGGCTTCCTTATTTCGCTGAGCAGTACCGCTATTGTCCTCAAATTAGTTCAGGACCGGGCCGAGATAGACTCACCTTATGGGCGTAGTACCCTGGGAATTTTAATTTTCCAGGACATAATAATCATTCCCATGGTTTTATTCACACCTGTTCTAGCTGATAGCAGCAGCGGGCTGGGGGATTCCCCGCTGGTTCTTTTAGGCAAGGTCGTTCTTATCCTGGCAGTTGTATTTATTGGCGCCAAGTGGGCCGCACCTGTAATCCTTTACAATATCGCCCGTCAGCGAAGCCGCGAGTTATTTCTTATCAGTATCGTTACTATATGTATGGCAGTGGCTTGGTTTACGTCCAGCCTGGGTTTGTCCTTTTCATTGGGGGCATTCCTGGCGGGTTTGATAATATCTGAATCCGAATACAGTCATCAGGCTCTTGGCAGCATACTACCCTTTAAGGATGTATTTACCAGCATCTTTTTTGTATCCATTGGCATGCTGCTAAATGTTGCGATTTTTATGCAGCAGCCTCTTTTGATAATATTTATTACGTTGGCAGTAATAATGGTGAAAATCACTGTGGGGACAACGGCCATAATTATTCTGGGACATCCTTTGCGGACGGCTGTCCTGGCCGGTCTCGCCCTGGGGCAAGTGGGTGAGTTTTCCTTTATCCTCTCCGAAGTAGGAATGAGCTATGGATTACTAAATGATTACTTCTACCAGATATTTATCGCTGTATCAGTACTGACCATGGCGCTGACTCCATTTTTGATTAACCTGGCGCCAAAAATAGCCGAAGCCTTTCTGCGGCTGCCTCTGCCGGTGAAACTGAAAAGGGGGCAGGTGCCTGAAACTAAGGATGAAAATAGCCCTCTCAATGACCATCTGGTCATAATAGGTTACGGCGTTAATGGAAGAAATTTGGCTCGTGCAGCTGCCGCTGCGGGTATAACCTATATGATTGTTGAACAAAACCCAGACACCGTGAGACAGGAAAAAAGCAAGGGAGAACCAATATTCTTTGGTGATGCTACTCAGTTTGAAGTGTTACAGCATTGCAATGTTCGGCAAGCAAGGGTGGTTGTTATAGCCATATCCGATCCAGCGGCTACGGTCAGGATTACGGATTTGGTTAGACGTCTCAGTCCCACCGTTCATATTATAGTCCGCACCCGCTATGTTCAAGAGATCAAACCTTTATATTCGGTTGGAGCTAACGATGTGATTCCCCAGGAATTTGAAACATCGGTGGAGATCTTTACGCTGGTTCTAAAAAAATACCTGGTTCCCCGCAAAGATATTGAAGATTTTATAGCTGAAATACGCTCCGATGGCTATGAGATGTTGCGAAGCATGTCGAGAAGGTCTCCTACCTTCCATGATATTAAATTACATCATCACGACGCGGAGATCGCCAATATGGTGGTCGAAGAAAATTCCTGCCTGGTCGGTAAAAATTTGGCCGATATAAATATGCGGCATAAATTTGGAGGTTCAATACTATTAATCCAGCGTGGGGAGAAGACCCTCGTCAATCCTGGTCGTGACGATGTACTAGAGGCTGGTGATCAGGTGGTTGTCTTTGGTTCCCCAGCGGTGGTAAATGATATAAGTGATCTCTTAGGTAATTCCCAAAGAACATGTTGATCACAAGTCAACCTAGGCTGCCGGTAATTGCCATGCTGAGTACGCCCTGCCGTTGACAATACGCGTACTGCCTGCATATAATTATGTATCTGAACTTAATAATAAATGCCGTGAACGGGAAAAGTAAGCGTCTATCACTACCAGAGAAGGAGGTCACCGGCTGAGAGCCTCCATTAGTAAGAAGTCGTCTGAAGTGCGCCCAGGAGCAGATATGCCGAATAGAGGAGTAGGTATATCCGGTTGAAGCCGTTATGACTTATCGAGCAGGGGCACCCCAGGTGCCCAAGCAGAGTGGAACCGCGGATGTTTAACCTTTCGTCTCTGAACATGGAGACGGAGGTTTTTTGTTTTTTACCGTCAAATTGCGAAAGGAGTCTACAAATGCTGGCATCATTGAAAGGAGAGATTCATGTTGTTTTCGATGGGGATCTAGCAGTGGGATTGTATGGTGAAACTACCGAAAAAGGTATTAGAAAAAAAAACGAGATTGGAAAAGGAGGTAGCTGCCCATGAAGATCTACAACACCCTGAGTGGCCGCAAAGAAGAGTTAGCAACTCTTAATCCCCAACAGGTGAACATGTATGTTTGCGGACCGACCACCTATAATTTCATTCATCTCGGCAATGCACGCCCGTTGGTGGTTTTTGATACGGTCAGACGATACCTCGCATATAGGGGCTATACCGTGAAATACGTTCAGAATTTCACCGATGTAGATGACAAAATCATTAACCGGGCTCGTGAGGAAGGTGAGGAGCCAATCAGGTTGGCAGAGCTTTATATTAAGGAATACTTCGCTGATGCAGATGCTCTGGGAATAGCCCGGGCGGATATCCATCCCCGCGTCAGCGAACATATTCCCGAGATAATTGCAGCTATACAAGGTTTAATTAACAAGGGATTTGCCTATGAAATAGAAGGTGATGTATATTACCGGGTGAAAGCTTTCAATGGTTACGGCAAGCTATCTGGACGATCTTTGGACGATATGTTGGCTGGGGCCAGGATTGAGGTTGATGAGCGTAAAGAAGAGCCGGTTGATTTTGCGTTATGGAAGAAAGCCAAGCCAGGTGAACCCTTTTGGGATAGTCCCTGGGGGTCGGGTCGGCCTGGGTGGCACATTGAGTGCTCGGTTATGTCCACCAAATATTTAGGAGAAACCTTGGATATTCATGGTGGTGGCGCTGATCTTATATTTCCTCACCATGAAAACGAAATCGCCCAGGCTGAGGCTTATACCGGAAAACCGTTCGTGAACTATTGGATGCATAATGGCTTTATTACTGTTAACAGCGAAAAGATGTCCAAATCCCTAGGCAATTTCTTTATTCTCCGCGACATTTTAGCCAAATATCCAAACGACGTGGTGCGTTATTACCTGATTGCCACCCACTACCGAAGCCCACTTGATTTCGATGACGGCAAACTTGATGAGGCCAGAAAAGCTTTGGGGCGGCTAAAAACCACCCTATCTCTGGCTGGAGAATTCCTGGCCGCACCGATTATTAGTGATGCGGCAGCGCCAGGACCCGAGCCTGACCTTCTAGAACGAATGCATGATTTACAGGGCAGATTCATTGAAGCAATGGATGATGATTTTAACACTGCTAAAGCCATGGGTTATCTATTTGAGATATCTCATCTAATTAATACTTTCGTTGCCCAGGCCGATCCAGGTCAATCACAAAATAAAATATTGCTGGGGCAAGCCCTTGATACCTTCCGCAGTCTGGGTGGGGTCTTAGGTATTTTCCTGGAGCAAACTGCAGGTGATGCGCAAGTGGTGGACGAATTATTGATGGTGCTCTTAGGGATCAGAAACCAGGCACGGACCCATAAGGATTATGCTGTGGCGGATTCCCTGCGTGACTTCCTCAACCAGCATGAGATCAAGGTTGAAGATAAAGCCAGCGGCAGTATATTCCGTTATGAAACTTCTCCTGATATCAATGAGGTTATGAAATACTTGATCAGACTACGCCAGGATTTCAAAGCCAATAAACAGTATGAGCAGGCGGATTCATTGCGGGATGAATTAAAGGATGCTGGTATCGTTTTGGAGGATACCCGGGAAGGAGTCCGTTGGAAGTTTGTTGATGCATAATCCCTTAGAGGAAAAGGTCTTAAATGAATACTCGTCACTTCTGCTAGCATATATCGGGGATGCGGTTTACGAATTGCTGGTGCGGACACAAATAGTCACGGCGGGACAACGCCGTATCAAGGATATACACCAGGATGCGGTTGAAAGGGTGCGGGCTGAGCATCAGGCAAGGATTGTCCGTTGGTTATATGATCATCTCACCAAGCAAGAACAAGAAATTGTCAGGCGTGGCCGCAATGTTAAGAGTAACCCGCCGAAAAACGCGGATTTACAGGATTACCGCTTGAGCACCGGCTTTGAGGCCCTGGTAGGCTACCTATATCTGAAGGGTGATCAGGAACGATTGCTGCAGATATTCCAGCTGGTAACCGAGTCTGACCTAGAATCTCAGTCAGGGTTATAGGTTGGTTATAAATATAGGTGGGAACAGATTAAAAAAGGGTCGATAAGCATTACTACTTTGGTTACAATGAGAAGGATTTATATCATTGATCTGATCAGAGAACTACATCTTGAGGCCGCCATACAATTAAGAGATCATGGAAGGACAGTGGTAAACGTGATAATTCAGCAACCACAAGTATTGATAGCGGAATCCGAACTGGGCAACAGACTTTTTTCCCGACTGGAGAGATATGCCCGGACCTGCTATAAATCGGAAGACATGATGAGCGGCGATCCTAATTTTCTGAGATCAAAGCTTACCCTCGGGCACGAATCGATTATAGAGCATGAGAAAGCTACCGTTATGTTTATCGTGGACCGTGGTATTTCGCATGAAATAGTAAGGCACAGGATTGCGGCCTACAGCCAGGAAAGCACGCGTTACTGCCGCTATAGCAAGGACAAGTTCGGCAACGAAATCTCCGTTATTGAACCTTATTTTTTCCAGGAACGCGAGGAGGACTACCAACTTTGGTTGGAATCATGCCGACTAGCGGAAAGAAACTATATGTTAATGTTGGAAAATGGTTGTTCTCCTCAGATGGCCCGATCAGTCCTGCCAAATTCTCTCAAAACAGAGATAGTAGTAACTTACAATCTGCGGGAATGGAGGCATTTTTTCCGCCTCCGCTGTGACCTGGCCGCTCATCCACAAATGCGGCAGGCAGCCATACCCCTTCTTTTGTATTTCCGGAATAAGATGCCGGTTTTATTCGAAGAAATTCCCTATGATCATAATTTCCCCGTTGAGCATTATGCCCAGATTATTATTACCGATGATATATTTAATCCGCTAATCGATTAAACCTCCGTCCCATAACTGATAAACTGTTGGTTTGGGCTCATTAGAGCGGGGGAGATCCAAGTAACAACCGGATTGAGAGATATATGTCAATTAAGATTATACCTCGTGAAATTTTATGTAAGTCGGCGCTGAACAAAACCGGGATTCCGGGTTATGACTACTGCCTCAATCCCTATGTAGGTTGCACCCATGGTTGCATCTACTGCTATGCTTCCTTCATGTGCCGCTTCACTGGTCACAAGGAAAAATGGAGTGAATTTGTTGATGTGAAGATAAACATGGCTGAAATCCTGGCTAAACAGCTATGCAGGCGCTGCCGTCCGCAGGGCAAGGTGCTATTCGGAACCGTTACTGATACCTATCAGCCAGTCGAGGCAGACTGCAGGATTACCCGGTCCTGTCTGGAGCTTTGTGCGGACTATAAGCTCCTGAGCGTAGATATTCTAACTAAATCAAGCCTTGTAACAAGGGATATAGATATCCTCCGGTGCATCCCGGTTTGTGAGGTAGGATTTACCATCACCACTCTCGATCATCATATTGCCAGGGTATTGGAACCGGGAGCCACGTCACCCCAGGAACGCCTGCAAGCAGCCTGCCAAGTAGAGGAAGCAGGTATCCCTGTTTGGATATTCATAGCTCCCCTGTTACCTGGTATATCTGATCGTAAAGAAGATATGCAATACCTGTTGAAGAAAATCCATGCTGCAGGGATTAAAAAGGTTTGGCTGGATTTTCTCAATCCTTATCCCACGGTCCTTGGCCAGCTAAAGACCCTATACCGGCAACATTTCCCCAGTTCTCTGAAGCAGCTTGAAGATTATGTTCGTGCCCCGGAGGCTTTTAAAAGCGTTATTATCGAGCGCCTTCATCAGATAAATGCCCAAATCGGCTGTGGAGCCCAGTTTGTATCATGATTGTGTAGCTCAAATTTAACCTTAATAAGGGTTATACTATGTATAGATTCGTTGTGATCAGCTAAGACCAAAAGGATCAGCAGCTTAACGAAAGGAAGTAAATTATGCCAGACAAGTTAGCTGGAGTCAATAGTATCATGGAGGCCCTGCGTGGAAAACGCCGGGTTCATAAAATATTTCTCCAGGAAGGACGAGGCGGGAAAAGAATTGAAGACTTATTGAACTTGGCCCGTAAAAAGGGGATATTCTTTCAATACGTGGATAAACAGCGCTTGGATGGCATGTATACCCTTGCCAACCACCAAGGGGTGGTGGCGCTGGTTGATCAATATGAATACTCCAGCTTGGAGGAAATTTTAGAGCTGGCTGCTCTAAACGGAGAACTTCCATTCGTATTAATATTGGATGGCATAGAAGATCCCCAGAACCTAGGCTCAATTATTAGAACAGCTGAATGTGCCGGAGTACATGGGATCGTTATTCCTCAGCATAATTCAGTTGAAATCACGCCAGCAGTGGTACGTGCTTCGGCCGGAGCGGTAGAACATATGCTGGTAACACGGGTGACCAACCTGGTTAATTGCATTAAAGAGCTGAAAAAACAAGGTTTATGGGTAGTTGGCGCAGATATGGAAGGGCATACCTACTGCAGTACCAACCTACCGAGCCCTACCGCTCTGGTAATAGGCGGGGAAGGAACTGGGATAAGAAAATTGGTTCGCCAAAACTGCGATATACTAGTCAGTATACCAATGATGGGAACAATTTCTTCACTAAATGCTTCAGTTGCTGCTGGACTGATCATCTACGAAGTGGTCCGTCAACGCAGATTGCAAGACAAGCCTTGACGATTCGACCTGCAGTGGCTATAATATTAGAGGTCTCCTTATCGAAATGCAGGTCTTTTTTTATCACATGCCAAAATCTTAATATGGGGGCGATTGAATGCTCAGTTCCGTCGCTGCGAAAGAGCATTATCTTACCTACGCGGAGATGCCGGACGAGGAAACTGTCGAGTTAGCTCAACAAGGGGAACAGTTTGCGATTGAGTTCCTTATCGATAAGTATAAGAACTTTGTACGAGCTAAAGCCCGCTCCTATTTTTTAATTGGGGCAGATCGGGAAGATATCATCCAGGAAGGCATGATAGGCCTATTTAAAGCCATACGTGATTATCGCGTGGACAAACTCACCTCCTTTAGGGCCTTTGCAGAATTATGCATTACCCGGCAGATTATTACTGCTATCAAGACCGCTACCCGGCAAAAACACATTCCTCTTAATTCATACGTATCCCTTAACAAGCCCATTTATGATGAAGAGTCAGATCGCACCTTAATGGATATAATCACAACTACCGGTATAACCAATCCTGAAGAAATTATAATCAGCAGGGAAGAATTTATTTTCATCGAAAAGAAAATGGGCGAAATACTCAGCTCTCTGGAATGGAAAGTCTTAATGTCCTATCTTGAGGGTAAGTCTTATCAAGAGATATCCGTAGATTTAAAACGTCACGTCAAATCTATTGACAATGCTCTTCAGCGAGTAAAACGCAAACTAGAGAAATACCTCGAAGATAGAGAAGAAGCGCGGTAATAATAGCGGTCTCATAGTAAAACCTTGACTTTAAACGGCACAGGAGATAAAATTTGATTTGCCGTGCCGAGCTAGCTCAATCGGTAGAGCAGCTGATTTGTAATCAGCAGGTTGCGGGTTCGAGTCCTGTGCTCGGCTCCATAGAAAAAATAAAAACCACGCAGAAATGCGTGGTTTTGCTTTTGGGATTGCTTATGCTTTTATGGTCCGGCCGCACCAGAAGTAGAACCGTCCGAAAGTTCAGGAGTGAACTATAGTTCAGAGGTGTACTGAATAATAGTTCATGGGTAGGGATGAACAATAGTTCGAGGGTTCATAGCAGTCCAGCCTAGGCAAATTGGGCATCCAGGACAACCCTAAATAAAGAATTAAAGAAAGATAAAGACAACTTTTATATATATACTCGCAACTCAACACCATATAAGTTTCATATTGTCGGCTTGATCATAACAGGAAGAACTTACCCAACCCCTAAAACAACTCACCAACCATTTCCTATATAGATGGTTGCGGGTTCATGTCCTGGGTTCGGCTCCATAGAAAAAATAAAAACCACGCAGAAATGCGTGGTTTTGGTTTTGGAACCATCCAAAGATTTAGTTTGACATGGGTTTTCAACGACGCATAAACAAGCCTAAAATAAGAGAGACAAGGATACTGAAAACAATCCCAGTTACCCAAGGAAAATAAAACGTGAAGTTATCACGCTTTATGACAATATCTCCGGGCAAGCGAAATAATCCCCAGCCCAATCTGGAACTAACCATCATTGTCAGACCTATTGTAAGAATGATTAAACCGAGGGCAATAAAAAGCCTGGCTATGGGATCAATATTCATAGAACCGGTCACTCCTAACCGCACTTTGTTATTTAAGTCTAACCACGGCAGCCGTAATGATACAAGCAGATGATTGAATATTGAATATAATTTTACATTTTTACGCAAAGCTGGCCCATAAATTTTAAAACGGACAGAATTTAAATGGTATATAGAGTACAACCGAAACTTTATATCTTATATCACGCGCCGCACAAACACATAATAATGAAGGCAGCAGCGTGATAGGATATTTGTAGATGAGGAGTGCTTAAATGGATCTTAATAGTGATGGTCTAACGATTTTCAATATCCGTTACGCGGCTAAAAACGACCTTGGCGAGATCATCGAGACCCCTGAACAGGCGGTACTGAGGATTAGTCGGGCTGCTGCTGCCGCTGAGATGAAGCAAACCCAAGATTACTGGGCTTGGGAATTCAGCCGGGTGATTGGTGAGCGCTGGTTTGTGCCGTCTACCCCTATTTGGGCCAATATAGGCAAACCAGGGTGTGTGCACCAGCCTGCCGCTTGTTTTGTGTTGGGGATTGAAGATGATCTGTATTCAATGTATCATACCTTATTGGAGTCAGCTATGATAGCCAAATATGGCGGAGGCCTCGGTTATAATTTTTCCAATATCCGCCCGAGGGGTGACCTGATTCACAGCACAAAGGGCCGGGCCAGCGGACCGGTTGAACTAATTCGTCTTTATAATTGCAGTGCTGCCATGATCGAACAGGGTGGTGTGAGGCGAGGTGCCTACATGGGCATACTAGACTGCACTCATCCAGATATAGAGGAATTCATACACTGCAAACTGAGCGGGGCGATACCTAATTTTAACCTTTCCGTGGGCATTACCGACAATTTTATGCACGCCCTGGCCAGAGACGAAAATTGGGACCTGCATTTTGGAGGTAAGATTAGGAGTACAATACCTGCTCACCAACTATGGTCTGATATAGTCGGAACGGCCTGGGCTTGTGGTGAGCCGGGGTTGCTATTCCTTGACCACATCCAAGCTGCCAATCCGATTCCGGGACAGGTGATCAACGCCACCAATCCTTGTGGAGAACAACCTTTAA
>JAXDBN010000257.1:0-9429 GCA_034678805.1 Syntrophomonadaceae bacterium | reverse complement strand
AGAGATATCAGGTAACGGTGAAGGATGTATCCAATATAACTCACCAAGATATGACCGATAACGAAATGGTAATCCTGGGATCATCAACTTGGAACAATGGTGAACTGGAGGATGATTATAAAGAATTTTATGATCAGATAGGTCCGGTTGATCTTAAAGGGAAAAAGGCGGCTATTTTCGGTACTGGCTGTACCTTGTGGGACGAATTTTGCGGGGAAATGGTGGAACAGATAATTCAGAGCTGGAACGCGACGATCGTTGCTCCATGGTTTCAATGGTATGGCGACCTGAGTGAACAAGTGGTAAAAGAGATGAAAGAATGGGCTAAGATATTTAATCCATACAACTATAATGCAATTAGAGGTAAAGAGATGGAAGGATAGCAGTCATCCAAATAACTACTATCACGTGTTTTCGACTAACGAGGGATTCGTTGAGATCATCAACGGATCCCTTTTAGTCTGCACAAAATACGCATATTACTATACAAAAAATGCTTGCTCTGCGTAGTGATTAAAATCATGTAATTCTGCCATTAAACAGCTGGATATGCAGATGAACCTTCCTGTTATGCTAAACTGTAATAGTATGGCCAGAAGGTTTATTCTTTGTGCATTCTTACATATTCACTATCCATCAAAAAAACCACGATGTTATTCCCTATGTAGTCTTCTTAATAACAAAAAAATTACTGTTGGAGAATGTTAATTATGGATCGGTCCGCTGAACTTTTGAATAAAAGTATAGGTAAACTGCTGTGGAGTTTCTCCCTGCCGGCGATTGTAGGTATGCTGGTAAGTTCGCTTTATAATGTCGTCGATCGAATCTTCGTGGGGCGGGGGATAGGGTCTCTGGCGATTGCCGCCACTACAGTAGCACTGCCAATTATGACGATTATGTTGGCAATTTCCATCTTCATTGGAGTAGGAACCACCGCATTGATATCAATCCGGTTAGGTCAGCAAAAAAGAGAGGAAGCTGAACAAATCGCCGGTAATGGTGTTGCCATGCTAATCCTTTTACCATTAATATTTACCGCAATATTTTTCGCCTTCTCAGATAAGATCTTAATTGCCTGCGGTGCAAGCGCGGAGGTTATGCCCTATGCCCGCGACTTCACCTATATAGTTGTTCTGGGCGGGGTTTTTGGATCGCTGGGTATGGGGGTTAATAATTTTATTAGGGCGGAAGGTAATCCTAAAATATCAATGTACACCCAAATTCTCGGAGCAGTCGTAAATATTGTTCTCAATTATATATTCATTTTTATTCTCAAATTGGGTATAAAAGGTTCGGCCCTGGCCACCGTATCTTCGCAATTGGTTTCCGCGGTATGGGTAATGGGTTATTTTTATACCGGAAAAAGCCTGGTTAAAATCCGGCTGCGTAATCTGCAGCCCCGGTGGGCTATATTGTCAGGGATTATGGCAATTGGCTTTGCTCCATTTGGGCTGCAATTAGCATCCAGCGTACAGCAGATAATTCTCAACCAAACTCTCTTAGCTTACAGTGGCGATCTGGCCCTTTCTGCCATCGGAATAATAACCAGTATTGCTACTCTTTTATTCATGCCTGTATTAGGAGTATCCCAGGGGGCGCAGCCTATTGTTGGCTTTAATTATGGAGCCAGGCAGTACCATCGTGTAAAAGAGACATGGAAAACTGCGGTGCTGGCAGCGACGGCGATATCTTTAGCTGGATTCATAGCTATTCGAATATGGCCCGTACAATTAGTTGGATTATTCAGTCAGGGCGATACAGTCTTGACTGAATTGACCGTACATGCAATTCTGATCTATTTGGCGATGATCTGGATAGTTGGTTTTCAGGTAATTAGCTCGACATATTTCCAGGCAGTGGGCAAGGCACGGCAGGCGGCGGTGCTCAGTTTGTCCCGACAGATACTTTTCTTTATACCTGCACTGCTGATTCTACCTCATTTTTGGGGTTTGAAAGGAGTATGGATTTCCGCACCTACCGCTGATGTACTGGCGGTATGTTTGACTGCTGTCATGATGTATTTTGAAATGAGAAATTTAGAAGAACAAGAGGGGAGCAAAAAATGCCAGATTCCGGCTAAAAGTTCCTCCCAGGTATAGCCACCTGTCTAATAATTGATGAAGGAGGTTCCTGTTGTTAGGTCTTTTATTATTAAGCGAGGAATCAAAGTGCACTAGCCTGTTTATGGCTTAATAAGAGGGCATAATAAGATTATGTATAAAGATATCTTAAAATCTCTTACAGTGTCTCCTGAGAAGGTTTTATCAATTGCTTCGGCATTTAAATCGGCCTTGAGCAACAGACCGGATGTCTGCGGTCTAAAATTATTGGATAGTACCTGTACCCGGCCTGCCGGTGAAGAACAGGCCGAGGTCTTAGCTCTGGATTTTGGCGGCACAAATCTGAGACTGTTGCTAATAAGGTTGAAAGGAAATAGGACTTATGGTGTTTTAAAGGAACACATTATTAGTCTAAAGCACAACCGTTGGGGAATTGATCTGACAGACGCTTCAATAGATAGCTAGCAATTATTTGATTACATTGCTTATGAGATTGGCACGTTTACTGAAAATAACCGGGAGTATCTTCTGGGATATTGTTTCTCCTTTCCATTCCGGCAGTTGGGACGAAATTCAGCTGTATTGCTGGAGTGGACCAAAGAGATAAACACCGGTGGGGTAGTGGGCCAGAATGTCAGCAATTTACTGATCAGCGCTTTAAATAAAAGAGGCTTGGATAGAATAAAACCCGTTGCCATCATAAATGATACAGTGGGTACTTTACTGGCCGCTGCCTATCGAAATGGTGTCGCTGATATAGGCTCGATCTGCGGAACCGGTCATAACTCCAGTTTTGTTGCCCATAACAGTCATATCATCAATATCGAGTCCGGGAATTTCTTTAATCAGGTTCTTCCACTTAACCAATACGACTGGTTAATCGATGAAGAGAGCCTTAATAAGCAGCATCAACGATTTGAAAAAATGGTTTCTGGAGCATATCTGGGGGAATTATTCCGCTTGATTCTTTTAGACTTAATCAAATCCAGGTATATATTTTCCAACTCCAAACACATCATCGATTTGATAACCAATAAGTATGCTATAGAATCTAGGCATATTTGTGAGCTCCTAACAGGGGGCGTGTTTAAACTCGGGCAAGAACCAGATATTTTTGATCTACCCGATGTAAACATTATAAAAGGTATTGCAGAGTCCCTTATTATTAGGTCAGCCCGACTGATAACATCTACGTATGTGGGGATCATAGACTATATGGATCCCCATCACCAAAATAATCACATTATAGCAATAGATGGATCAATTTATGAGAAAATGCCTTTATTCGCCCAGATAATGAAAAATACATTGATGGAAGTCTTCGGCGATTACCAGAATGGTATTGCAATTGAGTTCTTTAAGGACGCGTCAGGCATCGGGGCTGCCATTGCAGCAGTTATGGCCAAAGATAACCAGCACAAGCAATTATAAATGCTAATGCCGGATATCCATGGGCTTTGAGTGGGACCACTATGATTACTCGGCGGTTTTTTTAGGCTTTAGCTCTGAGATTTTTGAGATGAAGTCCGGCACTAGGCTAATCAGTTTTTCCAATGAGCCCTTCTCGCCCAGAGAGAAAACTTCTACATCGTCTCCTTTTACCACCAACAAAGCAGTAGGACTTATTTTGGCCCCGCCACCTCCGCCGCTGCCTTTGCCTCCTCCTTTAGTGGATTCTGTACCTTCGCCGCTGCCTAAACCAAATCCAAAACTGGCAGTAATGATCGGAATCACGGTCGCAGTCCCGGCGGTTATCGGATCGCCAACTATGGTTTTGCTTCTGACTAAGTTTTCCAGGTGGCTAGCTATTGTGTCCATGTCCTCTTTAAACATCTGTTATCCTCCTCTTTATTTTTTATTGTGCCTGTTGCGCAATCGGGTTAACCATATTAAACGGATAGGTTTCTTCAGCATTAAGTTCGCTAATTCCAGGATAATTAGCCCAGGTATAAGTCGTCCTTGAAGGTGACCCTTAAGATTTAGACTGGTTTCTGCAAACTGCGGGGTCAGCAACAGTTTCAGGTTATTTATTCTTATCACGGATATAAGCGCGGCAATATATCCGGTAATTGCCGGATCGTCAGTACTATATTCGCCGGCCAGCTCCCCCCGAAGGTGCAGCGATTGCCATAATCGGCTCAGACAACGAAATATTTCGCGAAATACTTGCGTATCCATACAATCCCGAACAAAATTCCAATCGGATCGCTTTGTCTTTGCTTTGTCGGTGCTTTTAGGAGGTTTGGATTTGGTTATGTGTTTGTTATTGTTTATGGGCCACGGTCCCATGCGCATTGTAGATTGTGATGATTCAAACGAAGCAAAATGCCAATGCCCGACAACTAATCCGCATGCCCAGGTTATTCCTATATCAGCAGTGGAGTCACTCTCAGCCAAATGGCCATGACCATAGAATTCCAGGGGAATAAACAGAAGGGTTACTAATATCAGCAAAAATGCGAGGATTATATATGCGACCATAGCCTACCCGCCTTTCCAGGTTGCTTCATGAAACGCCGCTTAGCCTCATACCGATATATTGTTGTATATATTTTCATGATATACCATTCAAAATAATATCTCCAGCACTCAAAATCAATTCAAAACCATCTTTCGGCAATGATTAAAACATTAGCTTTTGACGTACTGAAATCTTCGGTTGCGCTGAAAGTCTGTTTACGGGTCAGATGAGGTTATCATTTAGTATAAAATGTATATCATTCAGTGATTCGCTCTATATTCGTCGACATACCAATTTAGAAGCATTTCACATTCAACAATTTTCACCGGTACAGGATAATATAATAAATCGAAGACTTTATCTAATTCTATTCTTATGGGCATGTCCCATGGTCGGGTGTTTTTACCTGACCATTTTTTTGCCCTGTAATTGGTTTTATTATTAATAAAATTATTCCAACAATAATCGCTGACCTTCTTAATAAACTGGCGGCAATCGTTTGGTTGCAGAGTTATACATCCCCATATCGATTTCATTGGCCCCTATAAACTGCTTGAATTATTCTATAGAAACGTTATTATATTAAAACGTGAACCTGTTTTTCCATAAATCAAAGGGGAGAGATTTATATATGGGAAAGATTTTGCCTGAGAACCGAGGCATCAATAAGGCGCTTTTCAATGCCATATGCAGTACTTGTGAAGGATCACCGTTGTGGGATACGATGGCTTTTCAATTACTGTATCTGGGAGAAGGGAAAAGTTCCATAAAAATGTCCGCCCAGCCTAAATTTTCAAGTATATTGCGCCGCCTACCAGGGGGGATACTGGCTACACTGGCCGACACGACCATGGGTTTGGCTTATTCAACTCTCGGTGGTAATTGCCGAACAGTTGATATCAGCTTGAACTTTCTGGCTCCGGTTCCTGAGGAAACTGAAATTATTGCCGAAGGTTATGTAGTAAATGCCGGCAAAACCCTAATAATTAGTGAAGGCAGTATATACAATGATCAGGGCCGATTAATTGCCCGGAGCCGGGGTACATTTATTAGGGACAGAAAATACCAGCCCTACGAAGACATATCGTAGTAGAAACCTAGCCCAAAACCTCCTGACTAATGCTTCATAGCCTTTTTCAGGAGGTTTTAATACTTTTCTGAAATATAATAAAAATATTTCGGCTCTATTTTCGTGAGTACGTATCTATAACCGGTGAAACCTTTCTGCGGAAATAAAACATCTTGTACCTGGAAAGGATACAAATGTTATAATATGGACAAAACATACATATGGGACCGGGTTGATGTTATCGCATTTAAACACTCTCCCTCGCACACAAGATTTGCTTAAACCGGCCACTGGTCGGTTTTTGTTTAGGTGAAAACAAATTGCCAACAAAATGATTGTTGCTAACCGTTTTCAAGATTGAATCCGATTAATTCAGTGAATCACTGTGCTTTGGAAAGATCGAGGCGGAAGCAGAACAAACTGTATTAAAGGGATTTTAGAAATAACAAGAAATATTTCTAGTGCTGTGTTTATGAAGGGGGTAGGGAAATGCATAAGTGGTTTTTTTCATCGGAGTCTGTCACCGAGGGTCATCCTGATAAGATCTGTGACCAGGTAACCGACGGAATCTTGGACTCCATACTAGTCCAAGACCCCTATGCAAGGGTGGCTTGTGAAGCCTCGATCAGCACCGGTCTGGTACTGATAATAGGTCAAATAACAACCAATAGTACTGTGGATATCCCTAAGGTTGTCCGGCGGGTTATTAATGATATAGGCTATACCAAAGTAGAGTTTGGGTTCGATGGAAATTCGTGCGCAGTTCTTCCTGGTATAGATGAACAATCCGCAGATATCGCGGTAGGGATAAATGTATCTTTGGAATACAGGGAAGGGGCGGGTGATGAGATAGACCAATTGGGAGCAGGTGACCAGGGTATAATGTTTGGCTTTGCTTGTAATGAAACGCCTGAATTAATGCCTTTGCCCATTTCATTGGCGCATAAATTAGCCCAGAAATTAGCAGAGACCCGTAAAAATAAGCTGCTTCCCTATTTAAGACCAGACGGTAAAACCCAGGTAACCATAGAATACCATGATAGTAAACCAATCAGGGTCGATTCGGTAGTAATTGCCTGCCAGCATGATGAACATGTATCCCAAGAAAAACTGCGTCAGGATGTTATTGAACAGGTAATCCATACTGTTGTGCCAGAGATTTTGCTGGATAATGATACAAGATATTATATTAACGCTACTGGACGGTTTGTGATAGGCGGTCCCCAAGGAGATTCCGGTTTGACCGGGAAAAAGATCATCGTGGACACTTATGGAGGTTATGCGCGTCATGGCGGAGGGTCATTCTCGGGTAAAGATCCAACCAAAGTGGACCGATCCGCAACGTATGCAGCTCGCTATGTAGCTAAAAATATAGTTGCCGCCGGTTTGGCTGATAAGTGTGAAATTCAGCTTGGATATGTAATTGGTGTTTCGCATCCAGTATCGATCATGGTGGATACTTATGGAACTGAAAAGATAGAAAATGAGAAAATTGAAAGTCTTGTCAAGGAGCATTTTGATCTTCGTCCGGCCGCAATTATAAGAGATTTTGGGCTAAGAAGGCCGATTTACCGGCAAATAGCCTGCTATGGTCATTTCGGGAGGAGTGATCTGGATCTGCCCTGGGAAAAAACCGATAAAGCAGATTTACTTAGAACCGCATTAAAAGGTAGCTGATAAAAATATCTTACCTAGACGCACTATTGCGATCCAAAATTAGAAGTCCCGAAGAGAGACTCAATTTTGAAGCTGATTCGGTTGACTATCATCCAATAATAAGATAAATTAAGGTCAAGTTTAGCCAAAGTGTACAAAATATGTAAAAGTCTTTTTATTAAAAGGGTGTTAAATGGGTATAATCCATTTAGGTTGGGAACCGGGCATCTTTAAAGAAAAAAGGAGGGTACAGGATGGCGGATAACAAGGAGAACATCACAAAAAGTATGGACATGTTCAATAGTGCAGCAGACAGGATTTGGGACATGTGGATGGCAGGGCTTAACTCAATAAATACCAATGCTGACCAAATTGACAGTATAACCAGAAGTCAACTGGATATGGCTAAATCAGCCCGCCAGGAATTCCTGAAACAGATGGAAGAAATGGCCAAACAGATGCGCCAAAACCAGATGCAATTAATAAGGTTCATGGAAGACTCTATGTTTACGGGTTTTGAGCAATTCAACCAGACTACCCAGAGCTTGACCAAGGATATATCCCAAAAAGTAGAAGAACTATCCAAAAAGTAGTCGGCATCAATTGACTTTCAAATTATTAAATATAGCAGGAGGGGTATAAACCTCTCCTGTTTTATTACTGAATAGTATGTCCCAAACCAGTGACGCTGTATCGCCAATCAACATATTCGAAGTCAAAACCATTTAGTATTAATCCCTCAATGACACGATTAACAATGTGCCATTTTTCCGAGGTACATAATGGTCGAGAAGGAGGCGTTAAGAAATGTGGGACTGGGATAATCCGATATATTAACCGACCATGGAGGGTATTTTAACCCTCCACTTCTAAATTACCCGTTAATAATTGATGAAGTTGCCTCAGGTTCGAAATATGGTATCTGAAATATTTCCTTTAGTATGGTTATGACTTTGTAAAGGCAATCAATGTGGACGCAGCACTCCAATACAGTATAAATAATCAGTCTTGAGACATGCTATAAATGCTTGATTTAGAAGGCTTAAAGGAGACTGTTGATATTGATCCTGGTTATCATTCGAACATTAATTCTGTATACCACCACCGTGTTGTTGTTACGGCTAATGGGAAAAAGGCAAATCGGCCAACTCCAACCTTATGAACTTGTAGTTATTATTATGATCTCAGAATTGGCATCAATTCCCATGCAGAATACAGGTATTCCTTTATTTAATGGACTTGTACCCATATTCATTCTGGTTACGGCAGAAATAACCCTATCATACATTTCATTAAAAAGCGAAAAGGCGAGAGGATTTATTTGCGGGAAACCCAGCGTGCTGATAGAAAATTCGCGTATTCTGGAATCTGAACTGACTAGATTACGGTATAACATAAATGATCTGTTGGAACAATTGCGCGAAAAGGGTGCTGCAGATTTAGCTGATGTAGAGTATGCAATTCTTGAAACCAGCGGGCAATTGAGTCTTATTCTCAAATCCGACAAGCGCCCAATCCAACCTAAAGATCTAAACATTGCCCCAGAATATGAGGCTCTGCCGATAACCCTGATAATTGATGGTCAGGTGATAGAAGAAAATCTAACAAAGGCTAATAAGGAACACGTCTGGCTGCATAATGAAATGGTTAAGGCGGGTATAAATTCGGTCAAAGATATTCTCTTTGCCACCCTGGACTCCCATGGCCAACTTTACTACCAATTAAAATCAATGCCGTCCAATAGCTGACAAGGAGTATGTTTAATATGAAACTAGTGGGCAGTGTATTAGTTACCTTAACCCTGATAGTCGCAGGCGGCTTGTGGCTCAATCATGAACTGCAAAACTCATCTGAAACTCTGATTGAACAAATGGACTTGGTAAGCATGGAGATAAGAAAAAATAATTGGCCGGTGGCTGTTGTGGAAACAGAAATGCTTGAGAAAACGTGGAAGAAAGAGGCAAAATGGTGGCCGGTGTTTCTGGAACACCAAGAGATGGACAATATCGAATTCGCAATGGCGCGTTTTAAAGAGTATGTTGCCGCCAGTGATGATCCCTTGGCTATGGGGCAGCTCTCTGAAATTCGGCTAATGGTAGAACACATACCCCGTAAAGAGAGTATTAATCTGGAGAATATCTTGTAAGGCAGAAAAATTGCAGAATATTTTAAGACTAGCCCGT
>JAXDBN010000256.1:0-9732 GCA_034678805.1 Syntrophomonadaceae bacterium | reverse complement strand
TGATGGTTATGATTCATGTGTATTTGGATGTGGCAGAAGGTATCCCGGTGCTTATGTCGATATTTACTGGTAAAATACCAGCTGACTTCCATCATGGCTATCATGAGGATGAAGTCAAGGTTGGTCGAAAAAAAGGTGTCAGTGCTTAATTAGGAGGATATCTGTTGAGGAAAATCTTAGTCGTTGGTATAGGTAACCTCATAATGCAGGACGATGGGGTAGGTGTCCACGTCATCAAGGCCCTGGAGGAAATCGGATTTCCCGACAATGTGGAACTGATTGACGGCGGAACCAATAGTTATGATTTAATTGAAGAATTCAGCCGGGCTGACCAGCTTATTGTAGTTGACGCTATGCATGCCGGGGGGGAACCGGGTACCATTTACCGGGCTCCCCTGGATGAGCTGGGCTTGGAACCGAACGAGAACATCACTTCATTGCACGAGATGCATTTTGTCGAGGCAATGAAAATGACACGTATGTTGGGTTATAATCCCCCGACTATGGTGTTTGGAATTGAACCGGCGGTAGTGGCTGTCAGCATGGAGTTAAGTCCGTCGGTAGCGGCGAAACTACCGCGTTTGGTTGAACTGGTTAAAGAAGAAATTGAAAGACTCCTGGTGGAATAGGGAATAATAATCGCACATTATTGGCAGCGAAGCAGGTTGAAATATGAAACCAGGAAAAGCCGGTTATCAAATTAAAATTCAGGGAATCGTTCAGGGGGTTGGTTTTCGGCCATTTGTCTACCGATTAGCCCAGGAACTGGAGCTAAATGGTTGGGTTTTAAACTCCTCGGCGGGAGTAACTGTAGTGATCGAAGGAGAAGAGTATCAGCTGCAGGAATTTGCCCGCAGGGTAGTTGCCGAAGCACCGCCCCTGGCGGTTATCCGTAATTGTGAAGTACACCAGACAGAAGTAGAGGGATTCCAGGATTTTAGTATCCGGGCCAGCAATGCCGAGGAAGATACTCTGGTAATGGTTTCACCAGATATCGCCATCTGCAGTGACTGCCGGCAGGAGGTGAGGGATCCTGGAGATCGCCGCTATGGTTATCCATTTACCAATTGTACTAATTGTGGACCGCGGTTTACCATAATCAAGGATTTGCCCTACGACCGAGATAAGACCACCATGGCGGTTTTTCCGATGTGTGATGAATGCCGGGACGAATATGAGAACCCCCTCCACCGGAGATTTCATGCTCAGCCTAATGCGTGCCCGGTATGCGGACCTCATACCACTCTGGTTGACAGGCAGGGTAATCCTGTACAAACAAGTCCGGCTGAACTGCTCAGACAGGGTTATATTATTGCCGTAAAAGGCTTGGGGGCTTTCCATTTGGCCGTTGACGCGACCCAATCGAAAGCGGTTAAGACTCTAAGAACAAGGAAAAAAAGGGATGCCAAACCTTTTGCAGTAATGGCCCGCGATTTTGAGATTGCCGAAAAGTATTGTGTAATAAATCCTGTTGAGAAGAAATGGCTAACCTCACCACAGGCGCCGATAGTAATAATGAAGACAAAAGAATCGGCTGGATTAAGCATAGAATTGCACCCGGGGCTGGATACCCTGGGTGTAATGTTGCCATATACCCCGCTTCACTATTTGCTTTTCGATGATGAATTAGAGCTGCTGGTAATGACCAGTGCCAACATAAGTGATGAACCGCTTATTATTGATAATCAGGAAGCTATGGCCAAGTTAAATGATGTCGCCGATTACTTTTTGATTCATAACCGGGATATTTTCAATCCTTGTGACGATTCAGTCATGACTGTTACCCCCTTGGCGATGCCACAGTGGATCAGACGTGCCCGCGGCATGGTACCGATGGGTATCACCCTGCCCCGTATGTCCCGGCCGGTACTGGCAGTGGGAGGGGAAATGAAGAATACCTTTTGTATAACCAGACAAGGTGAAGCTTTTTTGAGTCAGCACTGGGGTGACCTTAACCACTACGGGAATTACATCAAGTTCCAACAGGGAATAGAGCGTTTCAAACGGATGCTGGATGTTGAACCGGAGATTATAGCCCATGACCTGCATCCCGATTACCAGGCTACCCGATGGGCCCGGCAGCAAACGAAGCTGCCGCTGGTGCCGGTGCAGCACCACCATGCTCACCTGGCTGCAGCTATGGCAGAGAATGGACTGGAAGAAGAAGTCCTGGGATTAATTTGCGATGGCACCGGGTGGGGCAGCGACGGCGCCGTCTGGGGCGGCGAAATCCTGCGTGGTGATTACCGCCAGTTTGACCGCCTGGGTCACTTGAAATACGTTCCCCTCCCAGGTGGTGATCTGACCGCCCGTAAGCCCTATCGCATGGCCCTGGTTTATTTACTGGAGGCTCTGGGTGAGGGTGGGGTAGGGCTGGCCGAAAAATCATTGCCTGCGCTGGGTTCAGAGGAGAGAAACCTGCTGGTTGACCGCTGGCGCCAGGGAAAACATGAAATCAAGACTTCCTCCTGCGGTCGCATCTTCGATGCGGTAGCTGCGATATTGGGTATTTGCGATATTAATAACTATGAAGGGCAGGCGGCCATGGAACTGGAGACGGCAGCCGGACCTGGAACGTATGAACCCTATGGTTACCAATTGGAAAAGAGTGAAGCTGGTTGGGAAATGAACGTCCTGCCTATGTGGCCGGATATTATCCGGGATTTGAGCAAAGGAATATCACGGGAAGTCATATCCGCCCAATTTCATTGGACTATGGTAAAGATGTTTGCGGATATGTTGGATAAGGTAAGGGGTGAAAGCAGGATAAACAAAGTGGTTTTAAGCGGAGGTGTTTTTCACAACCAGATTATTCTGTTAGAATTGACTAGGCAATTGTCGAAACAGGGCTTTGAAGTCTTCCAGCATCAGCTGGTGCCCCCCGGAGATGGGGGTATAGCTCTGGGACAGGCGATTATAGCAAGCGAGGTGAAAGCCGGATGTGTTTAGGTGTTCCGGGTAAGATTCTGAAAATATCTGAAAATTTCGTAGCTACTGTAGATGTAAATGGCAATCAGACGGATATCAGCATAAGATTGACCCCCGAGGCGAAACCGGGGGACTTTGTCCTCATTCATGCTGGTTTTGCTATGGAAATCATTGATGAAGCGATAGCTGCTGAAACCATATCATACATGGAGGAAATGGGCTGGTATGACAGATGACCAGGTTTACCTGCAAAAACTATTAAATGAAATTAAGGGTGAGACCAACCAGTTTGCTTTGATGGAGGTTTGCGGCACCCATACCATGGCAATTGCCAAGAGCGGTATACGTGAATTGGTGCCGCCCAACCTTAAACTATTGTCCGGTCCAGGGTGTCCGGTATGTGTTACTGCCCAGGGGGATATCGATGCAGTTATAGAAATGGTAAAGAATCCAGCTATAACCTTATTAACCTTTGGCGATATGATGAGGGTGCCGGGAACAACCAGCAGCTTGCAGGAGGAACGCAGCCGCGGTGCCGACATTAGGGTAGTATACTCACCCCTGGATGCCCTGGCAGCAGCTCAGCAAATGCCGGCAAGAGAAGTAGTTTTTCTGGGGATAGGTTTCGAGACCACTGCCCCTACTGTCGGTGTCACTATTCAGGAGGCTGCTAATGCCGGATTGCGTAACTTCTCGGTATTGTCCCTGCATAAGATAGTACCGCCGGCTCTGGCGGTGATTTTTGCTGATCCCGACATTAAGGTTGACGGCTTGATTTGTCCTGGCCATGTGGTAGCAGTGACTGGAATCGAACCGTATCAAGAACTGGCTCAACAGGCTCATAAGCCTATGGTGGTAACCGGTTTCGAGACCAGGGATATTCTTGAAGGTATTGTCATGCTGCTCCGGCAATTACATCGCAATCAAGCTATGGTTGAGATACAGTACCGCCGGGTAGTAAAGCCTGAAGGTAATCTGGTAGCCCAGAAGACGCTGGCTGATGTGTTTGAAACTGCCGATTGCCGCTGGCGGGGATTGGGACTCATTCCTCAGAGCGGATTAAAGATTCAGGAGAAATATAGGGGATTTGATGCTCATCACAAATTCGCAGTACCAGAATTTGAAGATATACCAATCAAAGGCTGCGCCTGCGGAGAAGTCTTGACGGGCAAGATCACTCCCCGCGAATGTGCTTTGTTCGGAAAAGGCTGCACGCCAATTAGGCCTATTGGACCATGTATGGTTTCCCAGGAGGGAGCCTGCGCGGCCTATTATCGCTATACACCAGTTAAAGGGAGAGAATAGATGTTAAACGACAGAATTTTACTGGCTCATGGCGCTGGCGGTGTAATGAGCCAGCAGCTCATCGATGAAGTATTCAAAAAAGCCTGGAATAACTCTTACCTGGATGCCATGCTGGATGGGGCCCTGCTTGACCTGCCCCCGGGACGGGTGGTAATGACCACCGACTCCTTTGTTATCACCCCATTGTTTTTCCCGGGTGGAGATATCGGTAAACTATCTATTTGCGGTACGGTGAACGACCTGGTCGCCTGTGGAGCCAAGCCTTTATTCCTGTCAGTTGCCATGATCATAGAAGAAGGGCTGCCCATAGCTGATCTCAAAAAAATGGTTGAGTCTATGGCCCGCACATCCAAGGAGGCCGGTATCTGCCTGGTCACCGGCGATACCAAGGTAGTTGAAAAAGGCAGTGCTGACGGCATATTCATAAATACGACCGGTATCGGTGTTATACCCGCTGGTATCGATTATCGCCCCGCCCGTATTGCAGCCGGTGATGTAGTATTAGTTACCGGTCCGGTAGGCGACCATGGTTTGGCTATATTGGCCCAAAGAGAGGGATTGAAGTTCGCCACCCCGGCGCTGAGTGACTGTGCACCTTTGGGGATTATAGGCCGGGTATTGGAGAAGTATGCCGGGGCCGTTAAATGTATGCGGGATCCTACCCGCGGCGGTTTGGCTACCGTACTGAACGAACTGGCCCAGCAGTCCGGTAATGGCATACTGGTAAAAGGAGCAAACATACCTGTCTCGCCAGTAGTACAGGGGGCCTGCGATATGTTGGGATTGGATCCTTTGTATATGGCTAATGAAGGTAAGATGGTCATCATTGTAAAAGCGGAACATGCCGCTGAGATCACCAAGGATTTGCAGAATTTAACTGAAGCCCGCCAGACTGTTGCTATCGGCGAAGTGCTCACTGAACCCAAGGGAATGGTATTGCTGGAGACCGAACTCGGTGCGCAGAGGATAGTGGGGATGCTGGAAGGCGAGCACTTGCCCCGAATCTGCTAGAAACTGCATGAAAACCATCTGAGATGGTTCAATCGTTGTAACACTAACTAAATATAAAACGGGTACACCATCCCTAAAGCTCATGTTTCTATTTTTGGAACATGAGCTTAGTTTTTGGAACTACCGAAGCCCTTCTTGAGAATCTGTTTTTCACTATGAAAATAAATAGCCAAAAAAATGACCCCTGTTTGGGGTCAAAGAGGGAAAATTGGAATATGCACCAGTATTCTAGAACACTGATGTCTTCAGCAACCTTCGAAGAGTATATCATACAATTAAATATAATTACAATTAAAAACAGTTATAATGAGCTTATAAATAAATATAATATGAATTTATACAAAGTATGCAGGAAATTTTGAATGTACTTAGAATATATTCGAGAGGATTAGAATAAGTCTGAGCTTTAGCGCTACTTATCATCAATGAAAACAGCAATCAATATAAGCGCAAGCTGCATTGGGGGTGAAACCAAAATCATTTTGTTATAGAGAGAAAAGATTGGGATTGGTGATGCACTTTTAATGATCAGAATTGGAGGAAACAAATATGAAATTGAGTCGTCGCGATTTCATGGTCGCCTGTGCCGGTTCAGCCGCCGCGATATCCGTCTCCGGTTTTCTGGCACCATTTATGGTTGAGGCTGCCGAAGCAGGAGCACCGCCGGTGATTTGGCTCCAGGGGGCAAGCTGTACTGGTTGTTCAGTATCTCTGCTGAATACTGTTCATCCTGACATCAAAGAGGTACTGCTTAAAGTCATCAGTCTGAAATATCAACCTAATGTAATGGCAGCAGCAGGAGACTTGGCTATTCAGGAGGCATGTTACAAAATAGCCGCAGAAAATGCAGGGAAGTTTTTCCTGGTGGTGGAAGGATCCGTTCCCACTGGTTCCAAAGGTAAATTCTGCATGGTTGGTGAAGAAAACGGTCAGCCTATAGTGTTTGAAAAACTGGTGAAAGACATCGGCAGCAAGGCCCAGGCCATATTAAGCTTCGGTACCTGTTCAGCATACGGGGGTATCCCTGCTACTCCCCCCAATCCCACTGGGTGTAAGCCTGTGTCAGAAATAGTGAAGAACGTTCCGATCGTCAATGTCCCTGGATGTCCCCCCCATCCCGATTGGATGGTAGGCACTATAGCCCATGTGCTGCTCTACAAGGAAATACCGGAACTGGATTCCGTTGGTCGTCCCAAGATGTTCTTCAATAGAATAATTCACGATAACTGCCAGCGCCGGCAATATTTTGATAATGGGCTGTTTGCCAAGACCTTTGGTGAAATGGGCTGTATGATCGAATTAGGCTGTAAAGGCCCCATAGCCCACTGTGATGCGACCACTCGTATGTGGAATGGCGGGGTAAACTGGTGTGTCAAATGTGGCGGCGTTTGTATCGGTTGTACAGAACCGGAGTTCCCAGCTTGGCCAATGTACGAGCGAATGGCTGAAATGCCAATAGGGCCTGCTACCACTGCCACTGTGGATCAGATAGGAATGGTTTTAGGGGGAGCTGCCGTCTTGGGGATTGGCGGTCACCTGGCAGGCAATATAAAAAGCGGACGGATTGGATCCCACAAGGATAATAAGGAAGGTGACGAATAATGGGCCAAACGATAGTAGTAGATCCTGTAACCAGAATTGAAGGTCACCTGAAACTTGAGGTGGAAGTCGAGAATGGCGTTGTTGTTGATGCAAGGTGTGGAGGCACCTTGTTCAGGGGTATGGAGCTTATTATGCAGGGGCGTGATCCTCGTGATGCTGAGCAGATTATGCAGAGAATTTGCGGCGTATGCCCTATTGCCCATGCGACTGCGGGAATATTGGCCCTTGATGATGCCTTTGGTATTGAACCACCTCCTAATGGGAGAATAATCCGTAACCTAATATTTGGTTCTAACTATATTCAATCCCATATTCTGCATTTTTTCCATTTGGCTGCTCTGGATTATGTGAAGGGTCCTGATGTAGCGCCATTTACTCCCCGTTATGAAGCGGATTATCGGCTGCCGGCCGATGTCAACGCACAAGCGGTCGAGTACTATTTGCAAGCATTGGATATGCGTCGGAAAGCGCATGAAATGGTGGCTCTTTGGGGAGGTAAAGCGCCTCATGTTCAGGCTATTGTTCCTGGTGGAGTAAGTCAGGTTCCGGATAGTCAGATGATTGTCGACTTTAAATTCCGCTTGGCCGAACTGATAGAATTTATCGATAAAATCTATGTACCGACAGTTAAAGCAGTGGCGGGTGCCTACTACGATTGGTTCAGCATCGGAAAAGGCTGCATGAATATGCTGTCCTACGGGGGACTTCCCCTGGCGGAAGGCAAGGATCATATTAATAAGGAAAAATTCTTTCCCACTGGGATTTACTTGCAGGGTCAGTACAAGGAATTCAATCCGGATTATGTTGCCGAAGAAGTGAAATATTCCTGGTATAATGATGACACCGGAGGAAATAAACCAACCGAAGCCGTTGTAGTGCCCGATGCTGAGAAAAAGGGTGCTTATTCATGGATGAAATCACCTCGCTACAATGGACATGCCATGGAAGTTGGTCCGCTGGCCCGGATGTGGGTAATGAAGCAAAAAGATGTCGCGGCGCTCGGCGATAAAGCCTTTTCAGTAATGGGTCGGCATTTCGCCCGTGCGGTGGAATGTTCCATGATCGCTCACGCCATGGACGAATGGGTTATGAAACTGGATGTTGGGCAACCGGTCTGCAACCCCCACAAGATACCCGGCTCAGCCCAGGGCATGGGACTTACCGAGGCTCCTCGTGGTGCTCTGGGACACTGGCATAAGATTGAAAAGGGCCGTACCGCAGTTTACAACGCAGTAGTACCTACTACCTGGAACGCCTCTCCGATGGACACCAAGAATGTCCATGGACCTATGGAACAAGCCATTATCGGGTGTGCGGTTAAGGACCCTGCCAACCCGGTGGAACTGGTCAGGATAGTGAGATCCATGGATCCCTGCTTCGGATGTGCGATCCACGTAATGACTCCGGACGAGAAGGTTCTCAGCCAGTTCGTGATCGGTTAAGGGGGGGGCTGCCATGATTAGAAAAATGGAATTAAGACATCCGCTGTGGCTCAGGTTGCTGCACTGGAGCAACATGATATCCATTACCATGCTGTGCCTGACCGGATTTTATATCCATGCCCCATTGACCTTCAGGTTATTTGAGAACATGGATAATGCCCGGACCACTCATTTTGCATTCGCTATGGTACTCTTCATAGGAGTAGTGGTCAGGATTTACATGGCGTTAGCAACTGGTGACTGGCGCAACATAGTATATGACCCGATAAAAGATACCAAGAAGTTCCCCAGCATGATCAAATACTATTTGTTCCTGGCCAAGGATCATCCCTATTATGGTAAATACAACCCCGGCCAGAAGGGAATGTACACTGCTGTCTTTGTACTGGCATTATTTCAAGTTTTAAGCGGTTTCATACTCTACAAACCGGAATTCTTTACTTCCTGGGCATACTTCTTTGGTGGATTCCTGGTAGTCCGGCTTCTCCACTACATCGTAACCTGGATCTTTGTGCTAATGGTTTTGATTCATGTATATTTGGATGTAGCTGAAGGCATTCCGGTGCTGATGTCGATATTTACCGGTAAAATACCGGCTGACTTCCATCATGGATATCATGAGCATGAAGTGGAAGTTGGCGCGAAAAAAGGTGTTAGTGCTTAATTAGGAGGCCTCCAGCAAATAGTAGCTGAAAGGTATTCAAGCAGCTGATTGCGGGAACTTCACCCGGGCATTAAACGAATAGAAAATTAGAAGGAGACTGAGTTAGTTTATAATAATTCACTCCCTTTTATTTACTATACTTTCAAGATTGCCTCTTGTGCCTAAGCAAGAACTACCTATAAAACGCAAGACCATTTTAATAATACCGGTGCCAGGACCGATCAGCTATTTATCTGTTGTCAACAGCCATGTCATGTTTCTTTGATGGACTTTATAAAATTGGTGCGGTAAATTTAGTTTAAGGGAAGCATAATAGATGTAAATGAGGAGGAGTGTCGATGGGTGAGTTCATTCGGGTTAAAGACCGGGATATGGTGTTGGCTATTTCCTACGAAGATATGATCAAGTACCATGGACGCTTCAATATCGGCGGGGTGGCTCTGGCCTACAAATCTCTAGAGCTGGGCTTGCAGAAGCTCTTGCCGGAAGGAGAGGTCCCCCGGCGCCACCTGATCAGTTACAACTCCGCCCTGGGACCTACTGCCACCGGGGTCGTGGATGGGATTGAGATGGCCACCCGGGCTGATTCGAGGGGAGCTTTGAGTACCGATATAGCGGTAGGGAAAAATGTTGATGCCCCTCAAAATCCAGATGGCGGCAAGTTTTATTTTGAGGTCGAATATGATGGCCGCAGGGTTGGCCTGGCCCTTAAAGAAGGACTGATACCGGCCGAGTTTACTTCTCTGCTTAAAATCGTAGAGAAAAGGCCTTTAACTACAG
>JAXDBN010000255.1:0-10499 GCA_034678805.1 Syntrophomonadaceae bacterium | reverse complement strand
GGGTGATCTCTATGTATAACGGGTATTCCCGCCCCAGGTACCAGAACATTTCGCCAGCCACGAATTCCCTGCCGGCCAGGTGGGAATTCACCATTTCGATTTCGTCCAATTTCCGGGTAATCCAGGGCGCCTTGCTCCCCACCCAATCCTGGATGGCTTTGAGGGTAGTCCCTTTGGGAACGGCAACCCGTACCTCCCCGCCGGGGCTGATAGTTATAGCCATGGTCTTGCGGCGGCTATAGGTGACTTCGAATTCTATCAATGTACTGCAGTATTTAACGGAGGTCCTCATTATCTGCTCCTAATCAAAGGTATGTTCAAGATACAGCTGGTGGGCAGCCACCAGCAGGCGCTGGGCCGAAGCGGTGCGCAGGTAATCCGGGTTCAGGTCACCCAAGCGGACCCGATCCAGGCCATCGGCATCCTTAAAAGCATGATACAGTCTTAACGTCCGCTCAGCGTCGCCAAGATGGTAGCGGTCCAACTTCTGATATGCGCTCCGGTCCGGGATAGCATGATTTTCCACTATAAACCTTAATATCTCCTGGTCCTCATAATCAATCCAAGTCAGCAGCTGCTCCTTCATGACCCGGTTGTAGCTGGCGGTGCCATGACCGGGGTCATAACCATCATTCTCCCGGCCGATATCATGGTAAACTGCCGCCAAACTCAGCAGGTTGGCGTCCGCCAGGTCGTATTGTTCCAGATAGGCCAGCAATATACCCAGCAATAAAACCCTGCGGGTATGGCCGATGGCGTGGATCCCCTCCGGGTTGTGGAACCAACCGCGGTCGATCTGTTGGGCATAGTTATGATAACGACCAATCAGGCCGGCTGTCTTTAAATCCTCATATTGGCGCAAATCGATAAAATCCAGCCTGGTTATCAGTTCGGCGGAACCGGCTTGAACCTGTACTTCTTTCACAGCTCGATGGTGATCATAAGCAATTACATGGTCAAGGTGCACCCGTCCCTGGAATATCGCGGCCACTGGCTCCCAAGCAATAGCCTTCAATATGGCCCGGTTAACGTCTATCGTCCAGCCAGCCGCTTGTTCAGGCGACAGCCCCCTTTCCTGGCTGTAAAATATGCGTACAAAACCATCCGCATCAGCGGGCGGCCGTGCACTGGTTACTCCCCTGTACTGGTAAGCTTTTTGGGCGAATTCCTCCGGAAATATATCGTGGGCATGGGGATTGAAACGCCATAACTGCTCAAATAGGCGGAACTTGTCATGATCAGGAATGAAATTAAAGGCTTCCATAAATATATCCGGGGCTATTCGCTCGTCAATTAAATCAAAAAACCGGGCGAAATCCCGCCTGGTAAGACTCTCTGTGATTTCCTGTTCCATCCGGTTTATCAGCAGCTGACAGGATCCGATCTTGTCTTCCAGGCAGTCAAAGCCAAGCAGCAGTGCCCCCCGGTAATAATAAAAGGGTGACCCCTTGCCGGCCGGATCATAATAAAAATCCCCAGCATTGAGGCCGACCTCATTTATTTGCTTAAGACATGATTCCAGGTCTGCCCCGGCAGGTTTGAGCGGGCTGGCCGCCAGGGCGGTGAGAGGTATCAGCGAGTTTCTTTCTATGAAATTGACCTTGTTTTGATACATCCCCACCATCCTCAATCGAAGTCATGTTTTATAGGTATTGTAATGACGCCCGGTATAGCCCGGTTTGGCTGAAGTTTTTTCCTTATGAAAGCCGTGATTCCCGCAGACTTTCGCTAATGGCGTCAGCCCGGCAGAGTAAAAATCCTGTTAATACCCCGCTCTGGAACTGCAGGGTGCTGCTTTTTCTGCCCTCACAAAGCTGCCGGGTCAAATCCACATCGCAGTGAGCATCACAGATTGTACCCAGTTTATCCTGCCATTCCTTCAGCTGCGGCATCCGGGTACGGTATTTCCGGCTCAAGACCGGTTCCAGTGACTGGAGCACATAACGCAGTTTTTTGGTCTTGATCCTAAGCGGGTGCAGCGCCCGGACATCCTCGTAATCCGCGGCCCGAAATCCCTTATCGATATCTCTTGCCCATTTTTTCAGCCGTTGATCGGTATACTGCTTGAGCGGCAGGTTGGCGTCAGGATGCTGCATCCAGGGCCGTTGCTCAAAATAGGTCCAGATCTCCAATAATTGTGGCGTGGCTTGGCCCGCGGCGATTTGCTCATATACAGCTTTCTTCTCAGTATCCCGTTCGGCCTTCAGCCGCTGTTCCAAACTCCGGGCTCCAGTTACAACATCCGGATAAGCCTGCTGCAGCGACTGCCATTCATCCCGCAAAACATCCAGTTGCCTGATGCGCCCCAGCTGGCCGCTTAAATCTCTTAACCCGGCGGCTGTTTTAGTATATTCTTCTTCGTTCAGCAGCGGTTTAAAAAAGGATAACAAGGAACGTAACAAACGGATCTTGACCCGGATCTGATGAATCGACTCAGGATCATCGGGGGCTGCCAGAAATATTTCCTGGCGGGCCATTATATCCTGGAGGCAATAGGTCAACATCGTCTGCATCACTTCCCCCACCGGGCTGGCTTTATCCATTCGCGGCAGGGCGGTCTGTTCATTGATAGTATACCCGAGCAGCTGCAAACCACGGGCAAATTTACTTCTCTCTTCTACCCGCAGGGGATAGCGGGCAGCTAATTGTGCTCCCAGTTTCAAGAGGTCAGCCGGTGAACCATCTTTCAGCTCCAGCTCCACTTCACCAATGGGAAGACGGCCCTTACCGGCAATAATCCAGCCCTTGTCTGCGGCAAACTCAACCAGGCTGCCGTTTTCGGAACGCAGATCAACCGTCATGCGCTGAAAATCGCTGCGAAAGATGGGCAACAGTTCCCGATCGCCGATAATCCGGGCCAGTTGGCCGAATTCATGACCATCCATGATACTCTCGAAAGGTTCAATCGCGGGTTTTTCGCCGGGGATGCTGACGTTCCACTCGCTGCGGACACTCAGTCCCCCCCGCTGACTGCCCAAACCCTTGATAGTAGCTGTATAGCCTTGAGCAGTCTTTCGTATCCGGTAGGAAAGCCGGCTCTGGTATAGAGCGCCGTCGCTGGTATCGAAATAGGTATTGCTATAATTATCGGTCTTGGTCTTTTCAACCTGGGCTGAACCAAATATATGGGGATCGTTTATTATTAATGAATAGTCCGCTTCATTTATCAGGGCCAGTTTCAGTTCAATTTCCTGTGCTTCCTGCAAACTCTCCGCCTCCCTGCCATCCATCTAATATCCATTTTAACCCTAACCACAGCCATAGACAAACCATACACGGGACTTAGCCCCGATTTTTGCAGCCATATTTTTGCCGATATTTTTGGGAAATATTATCACTAAATTCCTAATATTATTTATTGACAAGCTTTATTTCAAATTTTATAATAGCAGTGGACAAATTACTTAGTGAAATTGATAGCAAATTAATAAGGTGGATTAGAGGGAAACCGGTATGGTTGCTCGACGAAATACCAATATTTTTGAATTTAGGATTGATCTAAATCTAAAGATATTGGTATTTTCTTTTGATGGGCGTAATAAAAGATCGTTTTGTGCAACGGCTTAATAATTGGGGGGGAGCCAATTTTATGTCACCGGTAATCAAGCTTGAGGATTATGAAAAATACAATGACCGGAAGCGGAAGAAATTGCAGCATGAATTGAAAATCTACATGGAGAAATACTTCAAAGCTAAGCTGGGCAAGGGAGTTGATCATACCCGGATCATGATCTGGGAAGACACTCTCATCATCCGCGGCGAAGGCTTCTTAACCGAACCGGAAAAATACATAGTGGCCACCACGGCTGGCAAGGATGTGGTCAATTCAGCTCGCATGCAGGTGGCGAGACAGCATTCTATCGACAACGTTCCTTATTTTGAAGAGCTTTTTCAGGCTAAGGCAGTTCACCAGACTTATATGATCGAGGCGGAAAATGATTTTTGGATGCATGTGGTTATTTTCGACCGCATGTTAACCGAATAACCATTTTTTAGAACTAAATAGGTGGATTAAGGAGAAACCGCTGGTTGCTCCGAGATAGACCATTGTTTTTAGATCCCGAGCGGGGGAGACGAAAATTGTGGTCTTTTTTCATGGGAGGGGGGAAGATATAAACCACAATTTGAACGGGACTAGTTATCTATAATGTACGGATTAATATTTAAATTTATGGGAGGTTTTATTAAATGGCAGACACAATGAAAGCATTTGTTTATCACGGTCCTGAAAACATGAGTCTGGATCAAGTACCCAAACCCCAGATTATCAAACCTACTGACGCGATTGTAAAAGTGACCACCTCAACCATTTGCGGAACCGACAAGCACATCCGCCATGGCGGTATGCCTGAAGTGGCACCGGGAAGAATTATCGGCCACGAGTTCTGTGCAGTAGTGGAAGAAGTCGGACCGTCTGTAACCAAGTTTAAAAAAGGGGATAAAGTTGCGGTATCCTGCGTTACCCAGTGTATGGACTGCTACTACTGCCGCCGGGGCATGTATTCGCAGTGCACCACCGGCAGCTGGATATTCGGATATATGATCGATGGCTGCCAGGCCGATTATGTCAGAGTACCCTATGCTGATTCCGGGATGTATATTATTCCAGACAGTTTAACCGATGAAGACGTCCTGTTCGTCGGTGATATTCTCTCCACCGGATATTTCGGTGCAGAAAACGGCAATATCCAGCCTGGTGATACGGTAGCAGTTTTCGGTTCCGGCCCGGTCGGCATGTGTGCCATGGCCACTGCCCGTCTGTGGGGACCGGCACGTATCGTGGCAGTTGATATAGACGATTCCAGACTTGAATTTGCCAAGAAAAACGGGTGGGCTGATTACGGCCTGAATCCGCAAAAGGTTGACGTAGTACAGGCTTTGAAAGATATGACCAGTGGCCGCGGTGCTGATGTTACCATCGAAGCCAATGGTTTCGAGCCCACCTTCAAAGGCGCAATCGATGGCGTTAAGGCGGGCGGAACTGTTTCCCTGATCGGTGTGTTTGAGAAACCCCAGATAGTTGAAATGAATAAACTGTGGATCAAAAATATTGCCATCAAGATGGGCCTGGTTAATGCCAACCGTATCCCTGAGTTAATCGACCTGATCAAAGAAGGCAAACTCAATATGAAGCCCCTTATTACCCATGTTTTACCGTTATCCCAGGTAGCCGAAGGATATGACATCTTTGAAGAACGCCGCGACAATGCCATCAAGGTAGTACTGAAAGCCGACGCATAGAACCTGAGCGTCATCAGACCATAAAGGTGCGGCGATAGGCCGCACCGCCATACTTAATCAATAATGACCCGGTTTTAACTTAACACGATATATGATCTCTCCCATCATATATAACAGGATTCATGTTCAAAGCCAGAAGGCCTTCCCACCCAGGAAGGCCTTCTGACTTTTCCTATTCAATTGCAAAGGAGACTATTACCCACCTCGTGTACTGTTCTTATCATTTTTTATTTTCTGTTTCTATTCATTTACCTCATAGCGCAAATCAACAATTTTCTCTTTAAGTTCTATGTCTTTACGCATTATCTCCTGGCCTTCCAGCAGGTATTTATTATCATGGGGATTATTGCTGGTTTTGATCTCATCCTGGACGATTTTTATATAAGCAATATCGTCAGATATTTTCGATTCCAACGCCAACTGCAGCCGGTACAATTCTTCCTGGTTAAACAAGACACCCATCCTTTTTTAATTATTCTTATCCCAATCCTCTCTTAATAGTCTAAAATTATGTTTTTCTTTGAATCCCCATAAAACTTGTTACCCTGTTACCCTTGTTACCCTTTTTCTGAAAGTATTCCTATAAGAATTTTATATATAGAAAGTTTCTGAATATGGGTAACTTTAGGTAACAGGGTAACAAGTTTCTAATCTTTCATGACTGATATCACTCCAATCCGCATCACTTCTCCGCAACCCAATCCCATGCCAGAACTTACGGTTACAATTGCCAACCTGGGTTTGAAAGCCTCTCTCCTTGAGACTATCGTTGAAGCGGCGCATATTTAGAGGCTTTTCCCCGGCACTCTCGGCCCAGGTTTGATAGGCCTCGTAAAGATGCTTGCACTGGATCCGCGAGGTTGGATCGATGAGGGCGGATTCCTCCAAAAAGGCTGAAATCAGATCGGAATCAGCCCGGTAATCAGTGGTCGCCTCAGTCACTTCCGATGGTGGTCTAAGGCCCTGCTGCTGCCAGTCCCGGCACCCCTTCAAGGTCCAGTTCAAAATTCCCGGCAATTCCTTTAACAATTTCTCTCCCAAATCCACGTCTTGTTTGTCTTCAGGAATCGATACCATAAAAGGTATCATTTTGATTCTTCTCCATATTCCATTATCGGTCCCGGAAATACGAGGTTTGTGGTTGGCAGCCAGGAGTATCTTAAAGGTCGGCATGAATTCGAAGCTGTTGGCATAGAGCCTCCGGGCCCGGATGCGATCTCCCCCGGTCAGTTGTTTCACCAGGCCTTCAGCCAACTTCTTGCCCTGATCGGCTTCCATGGCTATCACCAAGCGAGCCCCCTGCAGCACTGCAATCTCCTCACCTATAGCTTCATATCGACGGGCCCATAATGTTTCCGATGATGCCTGGGTGGCGTAATCAGTGCCCAAAAGAGCCATTAATGTCTTGATGAGAGTGCTCTTGCCGTTGGCACCGGTTCCGTACAAAAAATAGAAATCCTGTTCCCGGGTACTGCCGGTCAGGCAATAACCGCAAATCCTTTGCACATAATCGATCAGCGGCTGGTTGTGGCCAAAAATACAGTCCAGGAACTGCTCCCAGCGAGGGCAGATAGCATCCGCATCATAAGCTACCGGGACTAGCTTGGAAACAAAGTCTTGCCGGTTATGGGGCTGCAAATTCAAGGTCTTAAGGTTAAGGGTTCCGTTCATACAGTTCAGCAGCCATAGATCACGGTCGAAAAAATCGGGTTCGATAGCTACGACCGGATCGGACTGGGCCAGCTCGACCATAGCTCTGATCCGCTCCCGGCTTTCGCTGTGGGTGGCCCATTTTAGAACCTGAGCTCGGCGGAGATCATCGTGCTGATATATATCAGCTTCTTTGGGTATGTTTCGTACCGTGAGCCGGGCCAGGTAGTATATCATTTCAACTGTATCCCCCTGCCAGCGCCGACCATCCCAGATGTACCAGGTTTTAACCGCAGCACAGTAGCGGACATTCTCTTTATGGTGGCGGACAAAACGTTCGGCATTACCCAGGTCAGTATGAGCAAATGGCGGGCAAGCAGAATCATCGGCGGATATAGGTTGGTCTTGACCTGACTTTTTTACATACCCAGCCATAGTCATCAATTCATCCCTTATCTTTGGGGTCAGTTCGTTTATTGTCTCGTACCATTGTTGTGACGTTCTTTCCACCTCCTCAATGCCCATAGCGCATATAACTGCTCAGCGGGTCCCTGCAAAAACAGATCCCCCAAATACTCGATATACGATAAGTTGCTCAGAGCCCAAATAGGCCCGGGCCGCTCCAGGTCCCTCTCCGTCCTAATGTGTTTAATAACCGTATACAGCCAACCTTCGATCTCCCAACATTCCAATCGTGCCTTCTCCACGGAGCGTTGCATGGCTTGATCGATGGCTTTTTTCCGGGCTTGCCATTGATGCTCTGCCAATTCTGCCGGCGTAGGCTTTCTGCGTTCCCGGCCTTTTATCCCCATCCGTTCAGCCAGCTGAACGATGGCCTGGCGGTTGGATAAGCCGTGCCGGAGCGCATATAAATCTATAGCATCACCATGCACATGGCATCCGTAGCAGGTAAATCTCTGTTTGGAAGTATCCAGGCAAAAAGAAGGATGCTTTTCAGAATGGACCGGGCAGCAGGTCCACCAGTAGCGGCCATGACGAGTAAGCGCCTGGCCGGGAAAGCATAGCTCGAATGAATCCTTTATATCCAGTTGGCTCTTAATGTCATAGATAAATGTACTGCCGTTCAAACTTTGCTCTCCTCCTTCCGCCGCCGGCGGCGGCTGTTGGTCTATTCGAACTTGTTATCATCTGCCAATGCTTATATAATAATAGTCGAGTCAAATTTTTTCAAATTGCTATATTCGTTTGACATCGAATGTAACAGGGTTTGCATAGTGCAAAATTTGTTGTTACTTCGTTTGACATTAAGGCGTTCGGTGAGGAGGTTCACTTATGTATAATCTGGTCATTTATGATGACAGAAAAAACGAGCAATTTACTATTGACGGGCAGGATTTTACCGTTCCCCTGTTTTATGCCGCATCGTCAGTTTTAAAAATCTTAAGACGTGGTAAAGTACCCTTGACCGCTGTGGTGGACCAAGTGAAAGGCTTGAAGCAGCTGGCTGCATCCTATTGCGGCGCAACCGAACAGGTATTAAAAACCTGGCAGTTCTTGAATACTGGCGGCACTGAAGCTACCTTATCGGTTGATTTCGAAAAGGATGACCACCCTTATTCGATGCCATCTCCCCTAAAAGTAAATTCCCACTATGACTTGGCTAATTCCGATGCAGAATGGATCTGTCTGTATAGTGCAGTGGACAGCTGGCTGATTCCCAAGACCAGGGATGCGATATCCAGCAGCTACTTGAAACCCAAGGACCGGTTCCTGGAAAGCACGGTTCAAATCCCCGATGATCCCGACATATATGCACGCTTAAAGGCAGTCAAGGATGAGCTGGGTGATCTGGTCTTGTCAGATGAGCATGGGGATTTATGGCTGCAATCTTATCTGGAGGGAATGTTCAGATATCGGACCAGTGCCGTCAGCACTGAAATTTTTGTAACCCGGGGACTGAAAAGCGAAAAGAGATTAGGCCATCTTTATAAGAGCAGGAGTTTTTTGTCTCTGGCCTGGATGGAGATCATGTGGGCAATTGAGAATGATGTCTATGCCCACTTCTGCCAGCAATGTGGTTCGATATTCCATTTGACCCGCCCATATAGCCGCCAGGCCTACCTTTGCTCTGGACCATGCTACAAACAGTATCGCACAGCCCGTATGGGGGGCCAGGAAAATTTACGTCAGTACAACCGGGAAGCCCAGCGGCGGCGCCGCAGCAGGTAAGGTAATCAGCGGCATTCCTTTAAATGGTATCCCGCTTCTGTTAAAATGTACATAAATTGGGCCGGCAGGTATGGTCGGCGATCAAAAAACAGGCCAGGGAGGATTTAGTGTGGATATAAATACAATATGGTTTTTCTTGATCGGGGTTTTGCTGTCCATATATCTGTATCAATCCGCTTATGAATTCGGGGTGGGTATGTTAATCGGGACAGTAGGCCGCAATGAAAACGGCCGCCGGCAGATTGCCCAGACTATTGGACCGGCTTGGGGCCTCAAGGAGTTATGGCTTCTGGGTACGGCAGCGGCTGTTTTCTATGCCTTTCCCGGATGGTGGGCAGCTCTGACCGGAGCTTTCGGGATCATTTTTTGGATTATATTACTCGCGGTGATTGTACGTATCATTGCGGTTAATCTTTATCTTAATGCCGATGGCGGAGCGGCCAGGATACTGAGGTACACTCTATTCTTCTGCAGCGTACTTATTCCCCTATTGCTGGCCCTGGTGCTGGCCAATCTGATTGGAGGCATCCCCATCAATGACCAGTTTATGTACAGCGGCAGCCTGGCTGATATCTTTTCCCTGCCGGCCCTGGCATTTGCTCTGATGTCGCTGGCTTTTTGTATTTACCATGGCGCGGTATACCTCACCTCAGCACTGGATGAACCGTTATGGCGCTATGCCTACCAGAAGGCTTTTGTATGGGGCCGCTTTAGCCTGGTATTCGCCGGCATGACAACTATTGCCGCTGTGTACCAGACCGATATTTTTAAACGTATATTTCCCTCGGTTCTGGTTTTGATTGCACTGTTAAGCGTGGTGGGATCCTCCTATTTGCTGGGACAATCCTATAACCGCCGCGCCTTTTCCTGCAACGGAGCGACCATCTTGATTACGGTGGCAGCTTTGTTTTTCGCCCTCTATCCCCGGCTGTTGGTATCAACCATCGATCCAGCCTTCACCTTGACTCTCGATAACGTGGCAGTTGGCTCCGGCAACCGCTTGATCGGCCTGTTGGCAGTGATCCTGTTAATACTGGGGGTAATTGTATGGCGCCGCCGTTCCTCCAGGAATCCCTTCCGCCTATCCTAACCTATCGCAATGGGCAAAAAATCCGCCGTAAGGCGGATTTTTTATTTTTCAGACCTTAGTCGGTGAACCATTGCGTCACATAAAGGTTATTGCCCTGCTGGTAAAAACCCAGTCCCTCTGCCCAACCTTGGAGAGACCTACAGTCATTGCATAAATGGCAAAATTCCGGTTATTCCTTTAAAATACCCGCCTTTCGGCTGACTCTCTGCCATGAGCGGGACGAACTGGCCATAACCTCGGGCTGATCTATGGTCAAAACTTGATCGCCCAGCACAACTATTTTTCCATCGACGATGGTGCAGAATACATCCGCCCCCTGCACCTGATA
>JAXDBN010000254.1:0-7297 GCA_034678805.1 Syntrophomonadaceae bacterium | reverse complement strand
TTAAGAAATTAGTGTGTGGCAATACAATTCCTCCCTACAATTTAATTTTTATGAACATAATCCCCTAATATAATACTAGGGGCATGTCCCAGAAGCATAAGACTGGATACAGGTTTCAGGCGGCCATTAAATGGCCGCCTGTCCGATATTACATTTCTACGATCAAGGCAGTTCCCTGGCCGCCGCCGATACACAGGGTGGCCAAACCTTTCTTGGATCCGCGTCTCTTCATCTCATAAAGCAGGTCTACCAGGATGCGGGCGCCGGAGGAGCCGATCGGATGGCCGATGGCAATGGCGCCGCCGTTGACGTTGACTTTATCCATGCTCTTATCCCAGCCGAGGTCTCTGGCTACCGCGATGGACTGAGCTGCGAAAGCTTCGTTGGCTTCGATCAGATCGATGTCATCGATGGTTAGATTGACCTTGGCCAATGCTTTGCGTACTGCAGGTATCGGACCTAAGCCCATTACCTTGGGATCTACGCCGCCGGAGCCCCAGCTGATGATGGTGCACAATGGGGTGATTCCCAGTTCCTTAGCTTTGTCAGCGGACATGACTACTAATGCCGCAGCGGCATCGTTGATACCGGATGCGTTGCCGGCGGTTACACTGCCGTCTTTCTTGAAGGCGGGTTTCAGTTTGGCCATGCCTTCACGGTTCGCATCGTGTTTAATGAATTCGTCCTGGTCGAATACAAGGTCAGCCTTCTTGCCGGGGATGACCACCGGGACGATCTGATCTTTGAACCTACCAGCTTTTTGAGCGGCTGAAGCCAGGGTCTGGCTGCGGAAGCCGAAATCATCCTGTTCTTCTCTGGTAATGCCATACATTTCATTGACGTTCTCAGCGGTAATACCCATATGGTAGCCGTTGAAGATGTCGGTTAGGCCGCCGAATACCATTTCGTCAATCAGTTTGCCATCGCCCATCCTGTAGCCATAACGGGCTTTAGGAACGATGTAGGGAGCCATGGTCATGTTCTCAACACCACCGGCCAGAACTATATCAACATCGCCGGTTCTGATCAGCTGGGAAGCCAGGGATACAGCTCTCAAGCCGGATCCGCAAACCTTGTTGATGGTGAAAGCGGTGGTTTCAATGGGCAGACCAGCATCGATCATGCACTGGCGGGCAATGTTCTGGCCCAGACCGGCTTGCAGAACGCAGCCGAATACTACTTCTTCAATCTGCTCAGGGGCGAGTCCAGCTCTCTTAACTGCTTCGGCCATAGCGATGGAGCCCAGTTTTCTGGCTGAGGTGTCTTTCAAGGTTCCTCCAAAAGAACCTACGGGGGTACGGCATGCGCTTACGATTACTACTTCCTTACTCATTCTGTGATACTCCTCCCTTTTCTTTCGTTTAATTATTTATTGTAAACAAAGAATCCCTCTCCGGATTTTTGACCGAGCTTGCCAGCGCGGACTTTCTTTACCAGTAAGGGGCATGGACGATACTTGGGATCGCCAAATTCTTTGTACAGGGTCTCCATGATCTTCAAGCAGATGTCGAGACCGATCATGTCTGCAAGAGCCAGGGGGCCCATCGGATGTCCAGCGCCGAACTTCATGGAGGTGTCGACGTCGGCAGGAGTGGCAACGCCTTCCATAACCGCATACATACCTTCGTTCAGCATGGGGATCAGCAGGCGGTTGACAACAAAGCCAGGAGCTTCGTTGATTTCTACCGGGGCTTTGCCCATTTGTTCGGACATAGCTTTGATGGCATCAAAGGTAGCTTGGCTGGTGTCAGCACCGCGGATAATCTCAACCAGTTTCATGGCTGGTACAGGATTGAAGAAGTGCATGCCGATAACCTTGTCGGTACGCTTGGTGGCAGTTGCGATTTCGGTGATGCTCAGAGCGGAGGTGTTGGAAGCCAGAATACATTCGGGTTTGCAAATCCCATCCAGCTCTTTGAAGATGCTCTTCTTGATTTCCATTACTTCCAGGGCAGCTTCGATTACCAGGTCGCAATCTTTTGCGTCTGCCATATCAGTAGTTCCGCTTATTCTTGCCATGGTTGCATCTTTAGCAGCTGCGTCCAATTTGCCTCTGTCAACCATTTTGGTCAGGTTCTTTTCGATCCCTTTGATTCCTTTGTCTACAAACTCTTGTTTAATATCTCTAACGATTACTTCGAAACCGGATGCAGCAGCGTTTTGAACGATACCTGCTCCCATGGTTCCTGCGCCGAGTACCATTATCTTCATTCTTGTATTCCTCCCATATATTCTATTTAGGCTCTAATCAAACTCCCCATTTAAACAAAGCAAAAAAAGCTAAGCTTTTACAAAGTTAGCCTTTCTCTTCTCTAAAAATGCAGTCATGCCTTCTCTCTGATCCTTGGTGGCAAAGCACAGGCCGAATGCATCTGCTTCTATTGACATAGATCTGTCGATATCGACTTGGGTTCCTTCATTAGCGGCTGCTTTGGTGAGGCGTACAGCGATTTGTCCCTTGCTGGCGATTCTCTTAGCGATGGCTTTTACTTCATCCATCAGTGCATCCGGTTCTACAACCTGATTTACCAGACCGACTCTCAATGCTTCGTTGGCATCAATAATATCAGCGGTATACAGTAACTGCTTGGCCATCCCGGCTCCAACCAAACGCGGTAATCTTTGAGTTCCACCGAATCCCGGGGTAATGCCCAGGCCAACTTCGGGTTGTCCAAATTTGGCTTTTGTAGATGCTATGCGGAAGTCGGCACACATTGCCAGTTCACAACCTCCACCTAACGCAAAGCCATTCACTGCCGCGATAACCGGTTTTTCCATAGCTTCTATCATCCGGAAGGCCTTCTGTCCGAGTGCTCCGAAAGCACGAGCTTCCATGGCGGTAAGATTCTGCATAAATGCAATGTCTGCTCCGGCAACAAACGCTTTGTCTGCTCCGGTTATAATCAATACATCGACCGCATCGTCAGCACTGACTGCAGTGGCTGCTTCGATTATCTCGGAAATGGTATCACTATTCAGTGCATTCATTGCTTTGGGTCTGTTAATTGTTAGTACTGCAATATTATTTTCTTTCTCTAGCAGTATATTCTGATAACCCATGTATTCCCCTCCTTATTTTGCTCTATCTAAGCTGATCGGTATGTTCCCTGGCAACACCTCCTTGTATAAATATAAGAGAAGCCATCCTTAATCATATTTACCATTCGTCATACGGATAGCATTTTCCTTCTTTATTTAGCTTTTATGTCCAGTCAAAATTACAAAATTTGCAGAAATTTTTGGACATTAAAAAGCGCCATCTCAAATTAGCCTAACGCCAATATGTAGGCATTAGTCAACATACCGTCCAGAGTTCACGGGTATACTCTCGAGTCGATTTTTAGGGCAAAGAGTCAACAAAAAGGGGTATTAGTAATAAAATTTTTATGAAAAACCTTTAGAAGCGTATTATAGGTTCAATAAATTTGACATGATGAAGGATTATGTAGCTAACAATGTATAATTATGTATTGGCAATTCGCCAGGATTCGCTCGGCCAAGTGCATTATCAAGCTGTGATTAATTATAGGTTGTGTACCATTTTTATTCTATTTATAATTATTTTTCCCGTCAATAACCTGTAATGTTTATCATTTCACAATTATCTAGGCGGTTTTCCCAGCCAGTTCCAGCCCCTTATGATAGGCTTTGATGTTAATATCCAGGGCTTTAGCCGGCACCATTTCCCGGACGGCCTTTTCAACCTCTTGTTCGGGCAGACCTAATCCTCCGGCCAAAATACCAACCAGCACTACATTGGCAGCCTTGGCGCTTCCACATTGAACGGCTATGTTAGTGGCATCGAGAATGGTAGTATCGGGTATCAGCGAGGCGATATGCTCGGCGATATCATCGGGGTATTGAGCCTTTCCGGTCATAACTGGCAGGGGATCGACCCGTTCATCGTTTATAATCACCTTTCCTCCCGGTTTCAGGTAAGGGATCCAGCGCGCCGCTTCCAATTTTTCAAAAGCCAAAATTACATCGGCATCTCCCTTTTTGATAACCGGCGAATAGATTTTTTCACCATATCTTACTTCAGAAACTACACTGCCGCCCCTTTGAGCCATCCCGTGAACCTCGGTGGCTTTGACATCATAACCCAAATTTATGGCAACCCGGGCCAAAATGCGGCTGGTTAATAGTGTTCCTTGTCCTCCGACACCTACAATTAGTATATTTTTGGTTGGCTGCGTCATTTTTATTCCCCCATTTTCTTAATTGCATCAAATTTGCATATTTGCGGACAAAGTCCACAAGCTACACAAACATCGTTGTTAAATTCAGCTATCCTTTCATCTTCTTTCCATTTAATACCTGTGCAGCCCAGGCGGATACACAACCGGCATCCGTTGCAGATTTCCTTGTCCACATAATATTTCACCGCGGCTGGTTCTTTCACCAGCAGGGCACAGGGCCGGCGGGCAATTATCACTGAAGGCTCAGGACGCTCCAGTTCAGTTTTAACAGTCTGTTTGAGCAAATCGATGTTGAGCGGGTCAACCACCTGTACGTGGTTGATGCCAATTGCCCGGCATAAGGCCTCCAGGTCCAGTTTGGCCGCTGGTTCCCCTTTGATGTTGCGGCCGGTGGCCGGATGTTCCTGGTGACCGGTCATAGCCGTGGTTGAATTGTCCAGGATGATCACCGTGGTTTGACCCTGGTTATAGACAACATCGATCAGCCCAGTAATACCAGAATGAACAAAGGTGGAATCTCCGATCACTGATACCGAACGGCGGGCAAACTCCTCTCCGCGTGCCTTTTGAATACCAAGTGCGTTGCCGATGGCAGCTCCCATATCGACCATAGTATCCATGGCATCCAGCGGCGGCAGAGCGCCCAGAGTATAACAGCCGATGTCGCCTATAACTGCTACCCGCAATCCCCGCAGGGTATTAAATACTCCCCGGTGCGGGCATCCCGGGCAAAGCAGGGGCGGCCGGGGCGGGATCTCCCGCTGTAAGGCTATCTTTTCCCGGTTGACCGGTTCAGATAATACGGCTTCAATTAATTCCGGGCTGTATTCCCCGATCAGGCTGAATAATTCCTTGCCCTCAACTGGTATTCCCCAGGCCTTAACCTGGGTCTCTATAACCGGCTCCAATTCTTCCAGGACCACCAACCGGTCTACCTGGGAGGCAAAGGAACGGATCAGTTTTTCCGGCAAGGGATTGGTCAACCCTAATTTTAGAACCGAAATGCCGGGTAATACTTCCTTCAGGTACTGGTATACCATACCGCTGGTGATTACCCCCAGGCTCTTGTCACCCCATTCGATACGGTTTAGTCTTGTTTCTTCAGTGTAATTCTTAAGCTGCAGCATGCGCTTTTCCACTTCCACGTGGCGGGGACGCGCGTTTACCGGCAGCATTACATACTTGCTGCTGTTCTTCTTGTATTCTTTCAATGGCACCGCAGCAACCTCCCCCAGTGCCACCATGCTTTGAGAATGGCACAAACGGGTGGTCACCCGGACCATGACCGGGGTATCAAAACGTTCGCTTATTTCAAAAGCCAGCCGAGTGTAGTCCTTGGCTTCCTGGCTGTCGGAAGGCTCAATTACCGGGATTTTAGCAAACTTGCCATACCCGCGGTTATCCTGCTCGTTTTGGGACGAATGCATACCGGGATCATCGGCCGACACGATCACACAACCCCCGTTTACGCCAGTATAAGCAAATGTAAACAGAGGATCGGCAGCCACATTAAGACCCACATGCTTCATGGCGGCCAGGGACCTGGCTCCGCCGAAGGATGCTCCCATAGCCACTTCCAGGGCCACCTTTTCATTGGGTGACCATTCAGCATATACCCCGGGACAATTGGCCAGGTTGGTTACTATTTCTGTACTGGGGGTTCCCGGATAGGCTGCTGCCACCGTTACCCCAGCCTCATATGCCCCCCTGGCAATGCCTTCATTACCACTCATCAACTGTTTCAAACCTGCTACCTCCTGTCAGCTTTCTTGCCGAAATTCGAAATATTAATTGCTATAAACAGATTTTAATTTAACCGTCCATATATTTGTTATGGTAAAAATCGGCGATAGACCGGCTCAATACCTGCGCCATATTATAAACCAGTCCCAGGCCGGCATGCTTGTTGCGATGGCCCAGTTTATTGGCGCGGATATCAACCACCCCCGTTAGGGTGTAGTCACCCACCAGCGGGAGTTTCTTGGCTAATGCCCGACCCGGCATTAAGCTGCCCGGGCGCATCTGCAGCAGCCCTATCTCATCTTCGCTGCCTACTGATGCATCCACGGCAATAATGATTCGGTCTTTATTCAAACGTTCCAGTGTGGCAATCCCCTGGATAATATTTTTGGCATGCAAAGGATTATCCAGGGTACCTATAACCGTGGCCTCTGGAATATAGGTTTTCAGCAAGGTGCCGGTCAGCGGCCCAAAGCAATCCAGGATGTGACGATCAGACCCTATGCATAAAAAGATAGGCTCCAGGGTTATATCGGACAGAAACCCTCCCATGGTTGCTGATATCAATGCTGCTGCTGATGTATCCCTATAGTGTATCTTGACTATACTCATGGCTTTCCCTACTGTTTCAGGACCTGGTCCAGTGAGTTTATCAAACGCTGGTTTTGCTCCGGCGTTCCTATTGTGACCCGGATAAAGTCGGGGTAGCCGAAAACATCTCCAGTACGGACGATCACGCCCTTATGCAGCAGGGACTGAAATACGTACTGGCAGTTACGGCCGGTATCAACAAATATAAAGTTAGCCTCGGTGGGCACATAGATCATACCCAGGCGGGTGAAGGTTTCATAGAGGTACTTTTTCCCCTGCCGGTTCAGTTCGCGGCTGCGCTCCAGGTGGGGGGCATCCTTGATCGCCGCCAGGGCTCCTGCCTGGGCTAAACTGTTGATATTAAAAGGCGCTGTGATGGTTTCCACTGCCAGGGCGATATCCGGTCTGGTCAGGGCATACCCGATCCGCAGACCGGCCAGGCCGTATATTTTGGACAAAGTACGCAGGACTATGGCATTACGCCCTTGTTGCACATATTTCTGCCCGCTGGCAAACTCTGGGCTCTCTGCGTATTCGGCATAAGCCTCGTCAAATACCACCAGGACATGATCCGGCACCCGCTCCATAAAACGCTGTACCACTTCGTCCCTGACAATGGTACCGGTGGGATTGTTGGGATTACATATATAAACCATTTTGGTCTGCTCATCAATCGCTGCCAGCATACCCTCCAGGTCATAAGCGAAGTCCTGTAAGGGTACCTCGATGCATTCCGCCCCCATGATCTTGGCGGTAAATTCATATTC
>JAXDBN010000253.1:0-4319 GCA_034678805.1 Syntrophomonadaceae bacterium | reverse complement strand
TAGCGTCATAGTCGTAGGTGTAAGTTCCGCTGTACTGGTCGGTGACTTCAATTAAGTTTTTGGCTCCATCATAATCATAAACAAAGTATTCTCCGCTATCCAGAGTTTTCTGCTCCAGGTAGTTGGCATCATTATATTCATAGCTGATTTCCTCGCCGTTAGGCTATCTACTTACAAGAAATAACCGTTTGGGTATTGCTTACAATGACCAAATATGGATGTATTGATACCTGTTGGTAGACTCCTTCTAGCTTCTCCTGATATAGAATGGTCTTACTTTTTACAGTAGGGAGAAATTATAATGCCAAAATACACAGAAGAAGTGAAACAAGCCGTGATAGAGAGGTTCTTAACCAACAACAAAGCAGCGAGGACAATATTTACTGAAGCCAAGATTCCTAGGAGCACATTTTACAGCTGGCTGAAGGAACACAATGCCAAACAGCCGCAGCCAGTCCCAATGGAGTTCACACCCAAGAATTCCCGGATATTAATGAACAAGGTTGCTCGACTTGAAGGTATTATTGAGATTCTAAAAACTGTTAATTGTACTGTCCATTCCCCGCTTAATGAAAAGCTATCGGAAATGGACCGGCTATATGGGCAATACAGCGTTCATGCACTCTGCGATGCCTTAGACGTATCTAGAGGAACTTTTTATAATCATCTCTATCGCAATAAGCGTAACAACACTTGGTATGCTAAACGCCGGGAGGAACTAAAGATTAAGATACAGGATATCTATGATGAAAGCCACCAGCGTTTCGGGTCTGGAAAAATTACCGCTGTACTTCGAGGCCAAGGGATAACCGTTAGTCCGGAGATGGTGCGTGAATTGATGAGCGATATGAAGCTTATTAGTATTCGTCAAGATGCTAAAGATATGTATGATAAAGAAACACAGAAGTATAAAAACCATGTAAATCAGCAGTTTGACGTAAAGACCCCAAATGAAGTTTGGGTAAGTGATGTCACCTACTTTAAGTCTAAAAATCGGGCGTATTATATCTGTGTCATCATCGATTTATTCTCTAGAATAGTAGTGGCCCACAAAATCAGCTATCGCAACAGTACCCAGCTTGTGAAAATGACCTTCCGCCAGGCCTACGAACACCGCCAACCAGGAGCTGGACTAATTTTCCACACTGACCGCGGATCAAAAGCAGTCTGCGACTATTTACGGCTCTTTCATGTAACTCATTCTTTTTCCAGAGCCTATGTTCCATATGACAATTCGGTTATAGAATCGTATTTCGGAACAATGAAGCGCGAGGAACTATATCGAACAAAATACCGCTCTGAACAAGAGTTCAAAGCGGCAGTAGCTGAATATATAATCTTCTACAACACAAAGCGTCCCCATAAGAAGCTGCAATACAAGACACCTGTGCAATACGAGGCCGATTATTACCGTAAACAAACGGGTTCCCAGGAAACTTAGTTTTGGACTGAGGGGTTCAAATTCCGGATTTTTTTACGTTTCGATTTAACTTTTCTGTTAATGCTACTCTAAAAATGTACCAGATACTGGCGAAAAAATAGGCCACCTTAATAACCCTTTCCTGTAAGATAAATGTTGCTTAGACATTATCGAACAGGAGGAAAGGAATTGATTAAGATGGCGCAATTAGAGCATATCAGGAAACTTTATCATTTAGAAGGGCTAAGTGTACGAGAAATTAGCCGATTAACCGGCCATCATCGCGATACTATCGCAAAATATGTAAATTCAGAGGAAACTGATCCGCCCCGATACAGATTGAGAGCAGCTAAGAATCACCCGGTACTGGGCCCATACATACCGGTGATCAATGAGATATTGGAAACAGATAAGACCAGGCACCGCAAGCAAAGACATACCGGCAGAAGAATGTACGAAAGACTGCGGGATGAATACGGATATCCTGGCGGATACAGCACAGTTATGGATTATCTGCGCCATATCCGGCCGAAAAGCAGAGAAGGATTTTTACCGCTTGAATTTGAGCTGGGCAGACATGCAGAAGTTGATTGGACCGAAGTCCGGTTGTTTTTAAACGGCCAGGAAGCTACCGCCTATCTGTTTGTAATGAAACTGGGTGGGTCCGGCGGTTTTTATGCCCGCGCCTATCCCTTTGCCAAGCAGGAAGCCTTCTTTGATGGCCATCGCCGATGCTTCGAATTCATGGGCGGAGTACCATTTGAGATCACTTACGATAATCTGAAAACAGCGGTAAAGAGGATACTGCAGGGTAGCCAGCGGGAAGAACAGGATCAATTCATAGCCTTAAGAACCCATTACCTCTATCAGGCCAATTTCTGCCGTCCCGCCAAGGGCAACGAGAAAGGCGGCGTAGAACGAGCCGGGCAACAGGCCATAAGAAGTTTTTTCGTTCCCTATCCCGATGTTAGTTCATTTGAGGAACTAAACCAGTATCTACATGAAAAATGCACTGCCCTGCTGGCCAAGAACCAGCGCTGGGAAGGCGAAACCAAGGCATTAAGGCCGCTGCCCGCCGTTCCGTTCAAATGCATCCGCTACAGTGAAGCCAAGGTTAATACATATTCCATGATCCACTATGAAACCAATCGTTATTCAGTACCGGTCAAGCATGTTGGTGAAAAAGTCTTGGTCAGGGCTACGGTTGATCAGGTTGAGATAGTATTGGACCAGAATGTGGTTGCAGTTCATCAGCGGATATATGGACGTAATCGGGAAAGTCTGATTCTTGACCATTACCTGGAACTGCTGCTGATGAAGTCCAGAGCCATTTCTAATACCCGGGTATACCGGCCGGAAAGTTTGCCGCCGGTATATGAACAATACCGTAAATGCCTGGCAGCCCGAGATCCCAAAGGCAACCGGGAATTTGTCAAAACACTGATGCTTAGCCGGCGATATCCGGTTGATCAGGTTACAGATGCCATCGATCTAGCCATGGCATACAATGTCTTCAACTATGACGGGGTTTTAAACATACTGATACAACTTAATACCAGCAGTATGAAAGTGCACCCCCTTAGGCCTGAGAGAATATCCAACCTCCCAAAGGTACAGGTGCTTTCTCCAGATCTAAACAAGTATGCTGCATTGCTGCAGACCGGGGGTGGCCAATAATGAGCGCACCCCGAAACATGCTGATCGAAACCTATTTCAAAAGGCTGAAAATGCCCCAGGCCTCTAAAGTCTATCAGTCTATGGCCCGTGAAGCGGAAGATAACAACCTGAGCTATGAAGAATACCTGTTAGGGATCTTGGAACAAGAGATAACCCAGCGGGAAAGCAACCGCATCCAGAGAGGGATACGCCTGGCGAGCTTCCCAATCATCAAAACCCTGGATAGTTTTGATTTCAAAGCAGCGCCATCGCTGAGTAAGCAGAAGGTATTAAAGCTGGCTGGTTGTGAGTATGTCAAAAACGCGGAAAACGTGATCCTGGTAGGAAACTCGGGTGTAGGCAAGACCCATATTGCTACGGCATTGGCTTACGAAGCCTGCCGTAAAGGTATGAAGGTAAAATTCTTCACTGCCGCCGGGCTGATTAATGAGCTGTTGGCAGCTCAGCAGGAATACAAGCTGAACCGTATGGAGCGCCAATATTTAGGTTATCAGTTAGTGGTTGTTGATGAACTTGGTTATGTGCCGTTTAGTAAGACCGGGGCGGAATTGCTGTTTCAATTCTGTTCATCCCGGCATGAAAGAAGCAGCTTAATAATTACAACCAATCTGGAATTCCCTAAGTGGACGGAGGTGTTTGCAGACGAGCAGATGACAGCTGCCCTGCTGGACAGGCTTACCCATAAGGCCCATATTCTCAATATCAATGGTGAGAGCTTCAGATTCAAACAGGCCTTGGCCAAGCATTCCAGCAGCGAATAATTTTTTTGCCCGGGTGGCCTAATTTATGACCAGCAAATGGCCTGATTTTTGATTGACACTAACACTACGGGAGCTTTCTTTATTTCAAGCCTCTTAAAGCTGCCTTTATCTTAATCTCCATTTTGCCCTCCTTTTGTTAACCGGCAAAATGCTGAAAGGCCAGGTAGATAAAAAGCTCTAATTATAGCTGCTGAAGATCTATGAACTGTGTAGACAAAATAACCCTATCCCAAGAAGGGCAGGGTTATTTTGTGTTATATTATTTTTCGGTAGCCAGGCTATCATAGTGCTGTTAAACAGTACCTTAGACCCTATGGCTTTGCGTCGCTGCCTTTAAACAGTTTTGCCCTTATCGTAATATTGAATTCATGTTTACGTTATAAATTTGATCACTCCTTTGAAGAAAAATAAATAGCAATGAGCTATTTTTTCTATAAGGTGAATTAATAATGCACAATGAT
>JAXDBN010000252.1:0-5908 GCA_034678805.1 Syntrophomonadaceae bacterium | reverse complement strand
TGTTGTACGTCGATTGAGCGGGGGTTGTGACGTAACGATGTTATTGGCTTCCGAGACTAGTCTGGGAAAAAGTGAAGCTCCAACGAACCTTTATCGACTTACTCTCCTTGTCTTTGCCTTCCAACTTTGTTTCTTATCTTTCAACTTTTCTTTTTACCTTCGTCCTTGGAATTTCTCTTACTTTTGGTTTATTTTCAGTTCAACTTTACTTTCATCTTTTATTTTCTTTACTCTTCTTTGCAGAATTTCTTTTAAATAATAGATTTTAAGTATTGATTTTCTGTTGTAAACCAATTTCTTTTACTTTTCTTTTGGATATAGTAGATTTTTTCTACCTGGTATCTTTACTTGGTTGAAAGTTTTTTGTTTCCGTTTTCCGGCTCCGGCAAGGATTTTTGTCTTAGGTGTTCCTTGGAGCTTACAAGTAGTATATGCTCCGCCCCACCCGGTGTCAATAATTGTGAAAGTTAGAATTTTCATTAATCATATGGTCCTGGCCGCTCCAAATTGTGTTTGTTTTCACTGCCATATTGGTTAATCTTATAGATGAGAATCCTCATTTCGCTCGTGGGGAGGAAAATTCATGTCCACAAGCCCTGACCATTCATTGGGAATATTTTCGTGGTTCGGATACGTGCTTACATTGCCGGAAAGACTCGCGCTGATAAAAGCAGCCGGATTTGATGCCACCTCACTCTGGTGGGAGGATGAGGTAGGCACTCCCGGGATCACAAAGGAGGCTATGCCCAACCTGGTCCGGGATTCGGGGTTATTCCTGGAAAACATCCATATTCCTTACCATGATTGCGATGATCTGTGGAGCGAGAGCCGTTCGACCCGGAATGCGGTGGTGAGAAAATACCAGCACTGGTTGGATGATTGTGCTCGGCACAAGATACCCATTATGGTTATGCACAGCAGTGATGCCCTGACCCTGCCTGCTCCTAATCGAAATGGGCTCGATAGCATCACCCGCCTGCTCAAGATAGCCGAGGAGGGTGATATCATGATTGCTCTCGAAAATACCGGCCGGGAAGATTATATCCGTTTTATATTTTCCCAGATCTCTTCCCCCAATTTGGGCTTCTGTTACGACAGCTCCCATAACCGCATTTATGGCCGGGAGCAGATAGACATCCTGGAAGACTTGGCTGACCGCCTCGTTTGCACTCATCTTTCCGACAATGATGGCCAAAGAGACTGCCACTGGCTGCCCGGCGAAGGCATCATTGACTTCAACCAGATCGGGCGGGTCCTGGCCTCGGCTGACTACCAAGCCATCGTGACTCTGGAAGTCACCCGGGGCAAGCGGGATTTGAATAAAACCCCGGAACAGTTCCTGGCCAAGGCTTTTCAAAGAGCCAAATTGTTTAACGGCATTTGTCGCAGATCTGCGAAGTGCGGATTCCAACCAGCCACACCCTGAAGGGATCCATAGGGTTGGGCCAGCTGCTGCTCAATCGTGATCAATCCCCGGTCCTCCCAGATCGAGCAGGTAATCATAGTCGATCCGTTCCACGAATTTCTTGTCCCGGGCGTCCTTGATCCTGAGCCGGTGGATATTGATGGCGTCGCCCTGCGGGGGGGACTGCTGCACCTCGCGCTGACAGGGATCCAACGCGTAGCTGTAAATGGCGCTCCTCCCGCACCCATTCGCTATACGGCCATGTTCACACTGGTTGGCAATGACCAGGTGCATCTGCTCACTGAGTCTGGCCTGCCACTGCGTTTGGCTGCCGCCGTCGTACCAGGCGTCAAGTACGCATAAAATATCGGCTCCCTTTTTGGCCAGGCACTCCACTGCCTCCGGGAATAGCAGGTCATATCCAAGCAGCATCCCGATGCGGCTGCAAGGGAGATCAAAAACCGGAAAATCACCGCCGGGACTGGCCCATGCCTCATCAGTTGGGCCGAGATGAACCTTTCTGTACTCCCCTTCGATACCCTTGGGACCGATTAACACACTGCTGTTGTAAAAGCGGCCCGCCTCGCTCTCAGCCATGCCCAGAACGATATAAATATCTTTTTCCCGGGCCTTATCGGCCAGCGCCAGGGTGGCCGGACCGGGAATCTCCTCGGCCAGGACTTCTGCCTCTTCTGCTCCGCCGATCGCACCGGTAAGTGACAGTTCCGGCAATACCAGTACATCCAGTTTCTCTCCCCCGGCTGCGGTCTGGTCGCAGCTGCTGTCAATAAGTCCGAGGATCTGTCTCAGATTAGCCGCCGGCTGGCCCCGCACCGGGCCATATTGAACCGTGGCTGCCGTACAGTCCCGGGCAGCCGGCAGCCCCAACAGAGTTTCGGCCCCCCAATGCGAATAGGCAGCTAGGGATATGTCGGCATAGCACCGGGGACGCCGCTGGCGGATAAGGGTATCTGCCACCGTTGTAAACTTTCCATGGTTGAGGGGCAGTCGATGATAGACGATGGTATCCTCGGCCGCCGCCAGCCTTGCGGAGATTTCGCCCCGCTCATCGATCACGAACGATTCGGCACTGCTGCAATCCATGCCCGGCTCACAGCCAGTCCGGTTGCAAACCAGCATATAGATCCCGTTCTCCTGTGCCCGGGCTCGCCAATAAATATCGGGGTCATAATGGTCAGCCGGCCAGTTGGCGGGGACCAGCATCAGGCGCACCCCTTGCAGTACCGCCGCCCGGACCGGTTTATAGGAATAGGTATCAGCGCAGATAACAACTCCCAGCTGCCCGTACCTGGTCGGTACTACCAGCGGGGGCAGGTTGCCTTCCGCCGCCCACAGGTTCTCCTGGTATGCCGGGGCAAGCTTGCGGTGTTTGCCGATCACCGTCCCATCAGGTCCTATTACCGCGGCACTATTGTAAAAAATACCGGTCCGCCGGTCAACTTCCGGCAGGCCGATACAGATATAGGCACCATGTTCCTTACAAATGCACCCCAATAGTTCGGTGGTAGGGCCCGGCATGGGTTCCGCGAAGGGGGCTATCTCAAGCCTGCTTTTGAAGTTATATCCGCAGGTAGCCAGTTCCGGGTTAACGATGATTTTGGCGCCTTGGCCGGCAGCAGTGGCGTTTAATTCCCGCAGCCGGGCCAGGTTGCCGGCTTTGTCTCTGGCCGCCACCGCGGCGTGAATCAGAGCCACTTTTACATGTTCAGTCGCTGGTACCATTTTCATCCTCCTCTGATTATTTTGTATCTTTGTGAAAAAAAGCAGCTTTCCGGTAAGAGAAGAGGGAGCCTCTTTGGTGCCTTACCGGTGGGCTGCAAATATAAACTTAATATGGCCTCAACCCGATGCTTCATAACCTTGCCGGAAATTGATCACGATCTTCTTTTTAAAGCGGGCCAGGATATCGTAAAAGGACTTGCCAAATATCAGTGTAAACCCGATGTTGCCAACCGCATGGATGGTATCGAAGGGAAAACTAGCCGCATACGTGGCTATAAACGTCTTTAAGGTGAGCGGATATATAAAACCCACCCAGTGCCAGATGTTCATCACCCAGCCGAACAGGTAACCGCAGATTCCCCCCAAAACGGTAAACCTAGCCAACTTAAAATCATTGGCATCTCCGGCCAGCAGTCCGGCGGCCGCCCCGCACATCCCCCAGCAGAACATCTGCCAGGGAGTCCAGGGCCCTTGCCCAAGAAAAAAGTTGGAGACTAAAGCCGCCACTGCCCCGGTTATGAAGCCGGTCTGGGAGCCGAAAACATAACCGGTGATCATCACCATAAAGGTAGTGGGCTGGAAACTCATTATGGCCGCGAAGGGGACCCGGGCTACGGCTGCCAAAGTGGCCATGGTAGCGATGAGGGCGATTTCCTTGGAACCGGCCCGGCTTCTTTCAAAGCGCCAGAAGAATCCCATCATGGCCAAACCCAGGATGATGACCGACAACAAAGCCCAGTTGATATCATAGAGCGGATTGTCAGCATTGATGCTGAACGCCAGTAACAGGACGACAGCGGCGACAATGCCCGCCAGCCGGAAACGCTTCATATCCATTCCTCACCTTTGCCCATTCATCGTTTTTTGCACCTTTATTATTGAGGCAGCATCCGCAGCAATTGATCAACACTGTAGGCGCACTGGGCCCGGGTAGCGCTCAATTCGGGCTGGAAGTCCGGGTACAGCAATCTATTCTGGGCAGCCAATTGAACGTAACCCGAGTACCAAAACGCACCGGTCGCCAACGAGGTTTTTTTATCAGCCGGCAGAGCCTTGACCAGAATCGTGGCCAGTTCAGCCCCGCTTATCTCCCCTTCGGGTTGAAAAGTCCCGTTGGGGAACCCTGCCACATAACCCTTGTCGGCACTGAGCAAAATATTATGATAGGCCCAATAGTCCGGTAAAACATCCGGGAACTGGTGAATACCATTGAGGCTGTCATCCGACTGCTTCAAACCGCCTAATATATATCTGGTGAATTCCGCCCGGGTGACCGTCTGGTCAGGTTTAAAGGTCCCGTCGGGATAACCGCTCAATACACCCTGGTTAACCAGGTCCATGACCTCAGCATAAGCCCAATAGGCTGTGGGCAGGTCGGAAAAGTTCCTTGGGCCCGGGTTTACGACCGGTCCCGGGCCATAAGCGCTTTTAATGGGAAAGGGTTGACCGGCCAAGGCCATTACCGCATAAGCAGTCATGGTAACCGGAGAGGAACTGACTCCGGTGGTCCAGTTAAATGAGCCGTCTCCGTTTTGCAGGCTTATCAGATGGGTCACCGGGTTTTTACCATTGATGGTCCATTCGTTCCCCGCCGGATCCTGGCCTGCCGCTATCAAACCCTGTATGACCCAGGCATCGGTAGCCGCATTGGCTTTGCTGCCCATCCATTGGTCGCCGGGAGTGAAGCCGCCTTCATTGGTCTGGCATTTTTTAAGGTACTGCAAAACTTTTTGGATTGAGTCGGATACAGCCGGATTTTCCCCCAGCACGACCAGTGTTTGGATAGCAACGCCGGTGTCGTCCGCATCACTGGGAGAACCCTCTATCCAACTGAATCCGCCATCATTATTCTGCTGCTGCAACAGCCATTGTTTAGCCTGGTCCGGCTGCGGGATTTGACGCCCGGCAGAGTTCAGGGCCAGGACCGACCACATGTGGGCATTAATGAATCCTTTCTCACCCTTGTCCGGCTGGGCGAACTGGCCGCTGGCCTGCTGAAGGGAAACCAGTTTGGCGACCAGATCGGTATTTTGGTGTATCGGTTCCTGTCCGGCGGCCGACAAGGCCAGCAATAAGCGGCCATAATCGGTTGTTTCGCCAGAAGATTGGCTGCTGCGGATGAACTCAACCGGATTATGACCTTGCGGAGCCCAGCTATTGTCCACTACGTTTTCACCGGCCGCGGCAAGAGCCAAAACAACCCAGCAGGTCAGGGCCATGTTGCTGCTACGACCTGATTGGGCCGGGAAACCCCCATCATGATTCTGGATATTGTGAAAATAGGTAATCGCCTGGCTGATACTTTGCCGGGCCTGCGGTTCGGGGTAATATGCCGCTGCTGCCGGCGATAGATTGGCGGAACAAATCATCAGGAGCGCAATCACCATGCAAAGATACTTCTTGATCTTTCTCATCCTGCTTTCCTCCTCTTCATATAGAAATAGATACATTCTGTGGTCCTCAGACCGAAAGGGTTTGATTTTGGTTTAGAGCCATAATTTCAGCCAAAACAGCCTGACCCTGCTTCAGGGTTACCACCCCATCAACCAAGTTGTTGAACAACTTGCTCACCTGCGGTGAATAGAATGTGGAATTGGATAACATGGCGCACTTATCTCCCTGGGCAATTATCGTCCCCTGGGCCATCAGCACAATCTTTTCCGCGTACTCGGCGGCAAACTCCACGTCATGGGTGACCACCAGAACCGCGGTCCCCTGCGACTGCAACTGCCGTAAAATGTTGCCCAATTCATCCTTCAA
>JAXDBN010000251.1:0-3064 GCA_034678805.1 Syntrophomonadaceae bacterium | reverse complement strand
CGGTCTTCTTGGCTATGAAGTCAGCCACCCGTCTATAGTTGATGTCCATCGGGGCAGACAATACCACGGAAGCGCTGCTGCGCTCTTCATCCAGCTCGCGTTCCAATTCCTCGATCCTGGCCCTATAGGCAGCCAGCTGGCTCTCGGAATGAGCCGGAGGCGCACCGAATAGTGCAGGGGTTATTTGCGGGTGGTCCCTAATTACCAGTTCCTCCAGCCTGGCCATCAAAGGTTCCAGCCACACCTTCTTTTCGGTAAAGGCCTTATGGGGACCCTCTTTTAATTCTATCAGACCCTGTTTGGCCAGTTTTTGCAGTTTGCGGGACAGTTTGTTGGTCGTCAGGCTGGAACAGCGCAATAGGATTTGACCGGTTTGAACTCCTGATTGATATAATGGTTTGGTATTTTCATAAGCATAAAAAATAGCTGACAGTATGCCTATATCTTCCATGTCCAGATCCAATTCTTTCGCATAGAAGAAAACCGCTCCCGGTAAATGGGCATATCCCCAGCGAAACAACTCCAAGGATGCTGTCTTCTGTTGCATTAATATTCCATCTCCCCCACGAAGTATGAGAATTATAGCATCATAAATTCAGGGTAACAAATATATATTTATATGATAATCACCAAAAAATTGCCTGAGAAAATAAAAAAGGGGACTAATCTGCTCCTAAGGTCTGCAAAACCGCTTGACTGGATAAGCTTCCCATTATGATGAGATTTCTGATTTAATTTTTTTTGTTTAACATAAATTAAACTATTTTGTGAAAATGAATACGAACATAAACATCAGTTCGGACATTTGGCTGTTCAGATACCTCAAGGCTTATATCTCTATCAAACTTTTTGGATAAAAACTAGAGACATATTACAAAAAATATGTATAATTAGGAATTAATATTTTGTTCATATAAAATATCTTTAATTGCTGTCCAAACCGATCAATTTACACATCCTCATAACCAATTATTAAACAGTGCCCTAAAATACATATTTATCGGCTAGTGTTTAAGAATTCGCTGCATTATTTACACCCACTAAATCGCAGTATGATGCTATCACCCAACTCGTTATTTTTCGTTTTACCTGCAGATTTGAGAAACAAGCTCCAAAATTTCAAGAAAGCTCAATCGTTGTCTTCGGAATACCCAGAAAAACGTAGATATATTACTAAGTATTAATCACATCCGTTGAATACTCTTAGTATTCTTTGGATTATTGTATCACTGACTACCGTTTTAGGAAGGGAGGGCAGGCGCATACAAGCAAAGGCTTGGTAGTAATGCAACGCAGACAAAGACAGAGAGAGAGAGAATTATTAAAGGAGCAAGGGGGAATTGATGAATGAGTTTGGCTGATCAATACCGGCAAAAATTAGTTTCAGCAGAACAAGCGGTAAAGATTGTAAAATCAGGTGATTGGGTTGACTATGGTGAATTCTGTGGTCAGGTCAGGGACCTCGATACTGCTCTGGCTGCCAGAAAAGACGAACTTAAAGATGTTAAAATCTGGTCATGTGTTAACCCCTACCCCACTGCAGTAAATACTGTAGATCCCACCGGGGAATCATTCACCTGGGTCAGCTGGCATTTTTCCGGCGGCGACCGTAAAATAGTCAAGACCGGCAAGCCTGTGTACTATGCATCGATAAAATACTCGGAGGTACCGCGCTATGTCCGCGAGCGGATTGAACCTATCGACGTGGCTATGCTCCAGGTTTGCCCCATGGATAAACATGGCTATTTCAATTTCGGCCCCCAGAGCAGTATGTCACGTGCGGTTTGCGACAGAGCCAAGAACATAATCGTTGAAGTCAATGATAAGCAGCCCCGATGCCTGGGAGGTTATGAAGAATCCGTCCATATTTCCGAGGTAACCTATATAGTAGAGGGGGGCAACTATCCCCTGACCCAGTTGGGTGCCCCACCGATCACCGATATTGACAAAAAAGTGGCCGATTTGATCCTGGAAGAAATCACTGATGGAGCCTGTATCCAGTTGGGTATAGGCGGTATGCCCAACGCCATAGGTATGGGCATTGCCGAATCGGACCTGAAGGACCTGGGCTGTCACACCGAAATGCTGGTCGATGCTTATGTGCATATGGCCAATGCAGGTAAAATGACGGGTAAGTACAAAGCTATCGATCCCGGTAAAATGGTTTATACCTTTGCCCTGGGTACGAATATTCTGTATGACTTCGTGGATGAAAATCCCAAGTGCGCCATGTACCCGGTCAACTATACCAATGAGCCCTATATAGCTTCTCGGAACGATAAATTGATGACCATTAACAACGCTATCGAGGTAGATATTTATGGCCAGTGCTGTTCCGAATCGGATGGTCCCCGCCAGATAAGCGGCACCGGCGGACAGCTTGATTTCGTGCTGGCTGGCTGGCTTTCCAAGGGCGGCAAGTCATTTGTATGTCTGCCATCTTCCACTACCGGACCCGATGGCAAACTTAAATCAAGAATCGTTCCATGCCTGCCTCCCTGCAGCATAGTCACTGATCCCAGATCAGTCGCCGACGTAATCGTTACCGAGTACGGTAAATATGCCATGAAGGGCATGACCGTCTGGCAGCGGGCTGAAGGCTTGATTAACATTGCGCATCCTGATGTGCGGGATGACCTGGTCAAAGCTGCTGAAGAACAAGGCATCTGGAGAAAAACCAATAAGATATAAGGAATTATTCCTTCCAACAATAAGCCCGCCCGTTCATTACGGGCGGGCTTTATTTTTACCCGCTTGGGGACTTAAACACGAGAATGACTCTTCCGTATTAACGCAGCTATGAGCCTTTTTTAACGGTCTGATTACAGGTTGTTGGCAATCTTGTCCAATGACTCGATTAACTCATCATAGAGAGCCCGGTCATACTTCTCCTGGAACAACGAGTTGAGCCTGGACCTCAGCTCCAGGTACTTACGTTCGGCAACCAGGGCCTTATTGACCGGCGCCGCCCGGTGCTCGGGTAATTCATGCACCTGGACCATCTGGCCGCCCACCAGGACGCCTTCCGGTTTCAACTCATAGCTATCCAGCCATCCCGGGATCA
>JAXDBN010000250.1:0-4210 GCA_034678805.1 Syntrophomonadaceae bacterium | reverse complement strand
GAAGCGGGCTGTCTTTGGGACTATAAAACAGCCCGCTTCGATTATGGTTAAGTTAGTACAGGATGGTCTTCATGATCATCACGAAATAATTGGGGTACTCGGCACTGTCAGCTTTGGCTTTGAATTTTGTGAAGCTGACCTCGGCCCCGGTGATTTCCTTGGCAAACTGGTTGAGGTTATTGACGTCCTTATAGTTATAGCTGGGATCTTCGATCATCTTCTTGGCCAGTTCCACCGCAAATTGAGGCATAAATATGGTTGCCGGCATCGGCCACCCGCCCAACCTGCCTGTCATTCCTGCCGCAGCCGCCTTTTCGGAGATCATAGCGTTAAGTTTGGGGAAATTCCAGGCGTCTTCCTCGGAGATCTGCAAACCTAAAACGGTCGGGTAAGCCTGCAGCGGGGTGGGACAGCACTGCTCCACCACCATGAACTTCAATTTGAAGGCCTCATCGATAATCACATCGTACATGGGGCAATTGCTGCCGAATATAACCGTATCCGGTCCGTATTTGGCTATCTGCCGGGGAATGTCTTCCCGCAAGAATTGCAGCATCGGCCCGGTGCCGTTGCCGGTCTGCGGATCGGGGGTGACTACCTCGACCCACTGCATGCCCTGTGCTTTACAGGTCTTCTCCATGGCGTCTTTTCTCTGCGCAATTACTTCTTTGGCCAGGTGGGTGGGGAACGAATAATGGATCATGGTCTTGGCGCCCATTTCTTTGGCTTTGGTGGCAATAGCGGTACCTCTCCTCACCCAGTCGGTATCGAGGTTGACATCTACATACTGTGACATCAGGGCCGGGTCATCCCAGATGGGCGCGGTCATGGTAATGATATCGGGTCTCTTTTCTTCCACTTTCTGCAGGGCCGGAAGCAAACCAGCCTGTCCGGACACCACGATGATGGCTTTCATTTTGGGATCATCGGCCAGAGAGGTAATCTGGCTCAAGCCGGTTTCAATCTCGGTGGAGAAATTCTCCGGCAGGGTAATATGTTTAACAATATCGGGATACTTCTTGGCCATCGCTTCCGCAGACCGGAACTCATCTTCACTGGTCGACAAGGTGGGAGTAACTATACCGATTTTGTAGTCAGCCGGCTTTTGAGCTGTAGTCGGGGTGGTCTTCTGGCCGCAGCCCGTCACAAAGGTGGTCAAAAACAGCACCGTCAGCAATAATGAAACTAATTTTTTCAACTCTCTTCCTCCCTAATCCATATATTTTCGGTTTACCCGGAGGCCTCGATTACCTGAAACAACCTTGAAGGACAGCCTCCCTCGTTTCCGTACGCACCTATGTACTAGAAATATTCATACCCCCCTTGATCTTGAATTTCTGATCATATCGCTCCCACCGTGGATACGTTTCCGCATGATTTGATCATTCATAGCGGATTCGACTCCATCTGCCTTAGCAAATTATATATTAGGGGGTTTTATCTGTCTAATTACCTATGGTTATATATGATTGGACAATATTTTAGCCGCCCGCGGCGATTAATGTCGGCAAGCGGCTATCATTTTTATTCTCCTATTTTTGAAGCATCGGTTTTCCGTACTGTTTAAATTACTATTGTCTTGCCCGCTCTGCTCAGTAAATCCATAGCGGTATACATGTTGGTGACCTGTCCCACCTGGAGAAGATCTTTTTTGTTAAAGAAATCCAGACAGGTTCCGCAGGATAGAATTTCCACGCCCTTTTCCTGCAGAAAGGCCAAGTGCTCCAATATGGAGGAACCTTCAGTAGTGAGGTCAACAGCGCCATTCATAAATATAAGCGCCTTTAACCTTTCGCTCATCTCGGTCAGGGTATAGGCCCAGCTCTTCATCAGTATGGTTCCCAGCTCATTATCACCTTCCCCGAAATACGGGGATTTAACCAGTATTACCAGGTCCTGTCCGGTATCTTCGCTAACGGTTTCCAAAGCACCGGGGACCATGCGGATATAGGTGCCGTCGCCCTGCTCTTCAACCGAAAAAGAGTAGCCCTGTCCGGCGGCTAGTTTGCTGACATTCTCCAGCGCGGCGGGATTATCGACAATGGTTATTATCTCCTGGCCGTTTTTTTCGTCCATGGCTTTTTTGGTGAGGATAACCGGCTGCGGGCAGCTCAACCCCCGGGCATCGATATTTCTGGTCAATTTGTATCTCCTTTCTACCGGTCGCCTTTTTCATTCTGTATACCGGACTGATTAGTCCCTCCTGGCGCCATATATTCCGTATTTATCCATACTCACTATCCGGTAAACCACATCACATTAAAGACAAGGTTAGACTCCGCATTTTAAAACCCATGGTTGTCAATTAAGGGGAGTCAAAACCTTCTTATATCCCTCGGTATTGCCAATCCGTCTTAACCGGCAGCTTGACTACTTTTTCAATCGTCACCCCGATGTGTTCAATGATCAGCCGGATTTTATCCAGATCATCCGGTTCCACAATCAGTGATATTCCACAGCAGGAGCTGGCTGCCCGGGGAGTGGGGGCAATCTGGTTCTTAATACCCATCTCTTTCAACTCCCGGTTGAGGCGCAGCCCCTGTTGGTGGTTGGGAAAGAGAATATACCAGCGGTACGCGGTTTGCTCCATAGTCCCAGCCTACTTTCGCAGCATCTCCAAAAATGCCTCAATCCGGGTCCGCAACTGCTCATAATCCTGCTCGCTGTAATCGGTCTCGATATGCATGACCGGTAAGTTGTGCCCGGCCAGCGCTTGTTTAACAAGGTAACTCTCGGTGGAGTACAGGTTGCAGAACTGCAGATTTACATCGATAATGCCATCCACTTTGTATTCCTCTGCCAGCCTGACGATGTCATCGATCCGGCCGGGATTGGGAGTGAAGCAGGCGCAATTGGTCTTCATATAACGCTGGGCCAAAGCCTTGACCTGCTCCTCGATAGTCTGGCCGCTTTCGTCGACCAGATGCTCAAAATAGCGGGTGCCAGTGCAGGATTCCTCCACTACTACCGCCGCCCCCGCGCTCTCTATAATGTGGTGAAGCTTCCAGTTGGGAATCGCCATGGGAGTGCCGCTGACCATTACCCGCAGGGCATTAGCAGGAAATACACCTTCCCCTCGGCTGATGCGCTGTTCCAGTTCCTCTGCCAGCCGGTTGGCCATCTGGGCACAACGGGCCGGGTCATCGTAAAAGGCGATCTGGGTTACCAGCAGGGCGTCCTTGCCGCTGATCGGTACCGGGGAAGCCTTGCGGGCATCGTAGAGCCGCTGTAAAGCCTTACGTTTGTTGTTGATCAGTTTAATAGCTTCGCCCAATTTTTCCGGGGTTATCTTATTGCCGGTCAGGTTTTCAACTACCTCGATAAAATCCATGATTTCGCCTTCGAAGGCAGCTACATCCTTGTCCCGCTTCTGCTGGGGAACATCGATAACATGCAGGGGCACTTCCCCGGAGAGTATTTCCCAGGCCTTCTTTTTGCCGTCACAAGTAGTCTCACCCACGTACAGATCAGCGATTTGGAAAAACGGGCAAGTCTTGTCCAGTCTGGCCCCAACCGAGGCCTTGATTAAAGGGCAGGTATTGACCGGCAATACTTTCTCGCCCCCGGGTACCCAGAACTGGGACCCGCCGCATAAACCTGCCGCGATTCCGCCAGCCGCAAAAACTACCTCATCCGGAACATAAACACAAAAGGTGCCAAACACTTTCCCTCCCTGTTTACGGTGCTCAATCAATTCCGCCGGTCTCACCCCATGGATTTCGGAGACCACAAAATCATAGAAATCCATACCCTCGGGGCGACTTTGCTGGGATAAAAACACGCCGCCAAAGGCTTCAGGCAATACCTCGCACAATAGGTCATGCTTTTCCAGGTCTATCCCCAGGTCAGTCCACATTTGCCGGTAATCGGCCATACCAAATCCTCCCCTTTATCAATAATTGAGCTATTTAACATTGCCTTTGTTATAGTAAACGTCGTTAATTCTGCCGGGCCAGCAAGGCTGCCCCTAATGCACCGGTATACTGGCAGGAATCGGCTACAATAAGCGGGCAGCCCAGTTCCTTTTCCAGGGCCCTTCTTACTCCCGGGTTGATAGCTACCCCACCGGTAAAGGCTATCTCCCGGTTTACCCCCATCCGCCGCACCATGGGCGCGACCCTTTTACCAACCGAATTATGCAAGCCGGCAATAATACCCGGTTTGGAATTCCCGCGCGCCAGCAGCCCAATGATCTCCGACTCGGCAAATA
>JAXDBN010000249.1:0-3762 GCA_034678805.1 Syntrophomonadaceae bacterium | reverse complement strand
GTACGGTTACCCCGGCGATTTTCTCGATCAAGGACAGTAAACAAATTATCTACGTCTATGTCTTTGATAATATAGCCGAACGCATAAAGGTTGTCTGGGAAGGCGGCAGCCTGACCAAATATTCGCCGCCGGAATTTGTTACGGTACCCGAGGGGTATCTGTCTGCCACATATACCGCGAGGAATGTCTTAATGGTTGATCTGCTGGATGTACGCAGCGCGAGCAGTATTCCTTCCGGTGAGGAACAGGTTTTGAGAACCATCGATATTACGGTGAATTCTTTAAATAACAGCCAGCGTATGGTTTTTATTGCCCAAAGTCAGTACTGGGACGCTCAGTATTTGGTGGAATACTACCAGCACTGGTATAAAGATGCTGCCGGGGTTGCCCATGCCGATCAGTACAGTACGGGCAAATGGTCGGTGAAATATATCGGACCGAATCCGGAATCCATCCAGTCTATCAAGTACTCATACAAAACCCCAACCCGCGGCGGCAGCGGAGACGGTATATTCAAAAAGGATGGAGATTTTTATTATCTGCGAATGGCTGGTGAAGACGGCAGCAGCAGTTACCCGGTCAGTGATGGTGTTTATACGCTGACCATCGCCTGGGACGGGCACGAGGAGACGCTTGATTTGAAACCTATATGTTATTGAGATCGGGCCAATAGGACTGCGGTACCGTTAACCTGTATGAAAAATCCTCTTGATCCTTGGCGATTAGAGGATTTTTGTTTATGTATTGGGAAACCAGAGTGCACAGGACCTGAGCTCTTGTGCTACAGTTAATGTATGGGAGGGAATCTCATGGAAGTTTTTGCAGAAATTTTGGCGGGAATCGATGATCCGCAGCACCGGGCTCGAGTGGCAGAGGTCCTGGCGTGGATGATGGAGAGATTGAGCAGCCTATGAAATTGAAGCTTACATCTGGCCAATTACTGGTGGCTGGCTACTTCGGTGTCAGCCTTATCGGTACGGCATTGCTGATGCTGCCCTGGGCTTCGGCCCAGCCGGGGACAACCTCCTTGCTGCAGGCCTGGTTCACATCAGTCTCATCCCTGACGGTTACCGGGCTAACGGTGGTAAATACCGGCACTCATTGGAGCACCTTCGGACAGGTGGTAATCCTGTTGCTGATCCAGGTGGGAGGGCTGGGTTTGATGGTGTTATCCTCCCTGTTCATGCTGGTGTTCGGCTTCAGGATGAACCTGGGCTACCGGATTTTAGCCGCCCAGGAACATGACCAGCTCAATTTTTCGGGTATTGTCAGGTTGCTGCGCAACATTACCCTGCTGGTGCTGGCGATAGAGATAATAGGATGCATCCTGTTCTACCTGGTCTTGCCCGATGCTTTACTCCCGTCCGGCGGCCAAGGCATCTTTTTTGCCGTATTCCACGGGATCAGTGCCTTTAACGGTGCCGGCCTCGATATCAGCGGGGCCAGTTTTGTGCCCTTCCGGGAATCGATCCTGGTCAATGTAGTGGTTATGCTCCTGGTTATATTGGGAAGCCTGGGTTACGTGGTATTACTCGAATTGACCAGCCAATTCCGGCGCCGGCGCCGGTTAAGCTTACATAGCCGCCTGGTGCTGATAGTCACCGGGGCCATCACATTCCTGGGCAGTATTTTCTATCTATTGACCGAGCACTCCCGGTCCCTGGCCGGGCTGCCCTGGAGCCAGCAGCTGGTGGAGAGCCTGTTCCAGTGTGTTACCAGGACTTGTGGTTTTGTATCGGTGCCGGTATCCAGCTGGAGTGAGCCGTTTCAGTTTTTTACGATAATAGTGATGTTTATCGGTGCCAGCCCTGGATCGGTGGGCGGGGGAATCAAAACCACCACTTTCGCGGTGATAGTCCTGGCTGCCTGGGCTTTGGCCCGGGGCAGGAAAGAGGTAGTATTGTTAGAACGGGAAATTGATTCCAACAGTATCACCAAAGCCTTTACGGTGACGGTACTGGCTCTGGTAATGGTATGCACCGGCACCCTGATCCTGATGCTGGTGGAGACCCTGCCTTTCATGGAGGTGCTGTTTGAAGTGGTGTCAGCTCTGGCTACCGTGGGGCTTTCGATGGGCATTACCACACAGCTGTCTCCCTTCGGTATGCTGCTGATCAGCCTCTATATGTTTATCGGGCGGATCGGGATTTTATCCATTGTGGTCCTATTAGCCAAGACCGAAGCGGATCGAATTCATTATTTGAAAGAGTCTGTTTATATTGGGTAGATTGGCATATTACGAGCAGGAGGTGCCCCGATGAAGAAATCGATTTTGGTGGTGGGAACCGGCCGGTTTGGCCGGGGCCTGATCGAAAGGTTATATGAATTGGAACACGAAGTTTTCGCGATTGACAACGATGAGGAATCTTTGAATGACGTCAAGGATATGATCGTGTCCGGGGCGATCATCGATGTAGCGGAAAACGATGACCAGCTGACTATGATTGTGGAGAAAAAGAGCTTCGATGCGGCGATAGTGGCCATAACCCAGAACTTCGAGGGGGCTTTGATCGCCTGCCACATACTATTGGAAGCGGGCATCCCGGTATATGCCAAGGCCGCCAACACCTTGAGAGGGAATATCCTGATGAATATGGGAGTGCACCAGGTGACCTTCCCGGAGCGCGACTCGGGACGCAGGCTGGCCAACATGATCGATAACAGTGATGCTATAGATATCCTGGAATTACCCCAGGGATATGTGGTGGAACAGGTATTGATCGGTCCTGGTTATGACGGCAAGAGCATCCAGGAATTGAACCTGAACAACCGTTTGCAGACCTGGATTCTGGTAATCTACCATGATGGGATCTCGTCGGTGCCGAGCGCCGCAACCCGGCTCTACCAGGGTGACACGGCGATTGTCTTTGGCAAGAGTGAGAATATGAAGGTGTTTGATAAGGAGAATTTCCGAGACCGCTAATACATATAGCGTATATGAATAGGGAAAGAGTATAATGCCTTTTAGGGTGGTTTTCGTTTTATTTCGTTAATAGGGGTAATTTTTGTGGAGCGATGCCTGAAGGTCGTGACCAGCCCTTACCGGGAAGTTATAGGGGCTATCAACAATAAATGGGAACAGCTGCGTAAAACGGATGAGTTTCGTATGTGCGTAGATGAGTTGATCGATCATGAATCGGTCCAGCAGATGAAGCTGTACCGGCATCATGGTTCGGTCAGCTGTTTTGAACACAGCATGAATGTTGCCTACAGCAGCTTTGTCCTGTGCCGGGTGCTGGGCTGGGAGTATACCTCGGCCGCACGGGGCGGCCTGCTGCATGATCTGTTTTTGTATGATTGGAGAACCTACCGGCCCCAGGAGGGATTGCATGGCTTCGTGCATCCCCGGCTGTCGTTGAACAACGCCCTGGAAGTCTGTGAATTGAATGAAATCGAGATAGATATCATTTTAAAGCACATGTTTCCTTTGACCTGGTCCCCCCCGCGTTATAAAGAGTCGATAACCGTTTGCCTGCTGGACAGCCTTTGCAGCATCTATGAGGTTGTCTATTGCTTTTTGGGAAGAAAATCGTTTGCCAGCCACAGCACGGAATGCTAGGCAGCATTTAATGGCGGCACTTCTGCAAGGCCGGCCATAGAACCGTCATTGTGCTGGTACCTTTGCCTTTAATCTGTAGCGATTAGAGGTTTTTTTGTTTTTGTGTCTAAAGACTATAACTTTAGGGGATTGATTTCCCCCTGCTCATTGAAGAAAAGGAGGCATACTAATTTGCCTAAGATAAACAGCCAAAATATATTCAG
>JAXDBN010000248.1:0-3073 GCA_034678805.1 Syntrophomonadaceae bacterium | reverse complement strand
CGTTCACTCTGGTCGAACTGGCATATTTTCCTGACGGTTTCAGCAATCAAATCATCAATGTCTTCAACCGTTATATTATTAAAGCTCTTGGATGTTTCCAGTAGTATTTCCTGGGCTGCCTGTTGGCGCTGCAGCTGTGCTTCAGCTTCCTTCTTTTGGGTGATATCGTGGGATATTACAATAATCGCAGTCTCAGAATTTAGGCGGGGAACAATGGTGCCGGTTACAGCTACCCATAAATATGATCCATCTTTCTTACGATAACGGATTTCTGCACTACCTTGGCCTATGGCCATATTTTTATTCAATTCTTCAATTACCCCGGGCAAATCTTCTGGGTGGACTAAATCGAAGGCACTATAGGAAAAAAGTTCCTCCTGGGTATAACCTAAAACACTTAGGGTCGCCGGATTGGCATACTCAAAACTAAAATCGGACAGCCTGCAACTGACAATAAGATCAGGCAGATTATCGAGGATGAACTGATTAAGCTGCGAATGGAAAAGGTGTTCCGTATCTTCCAGCCGCGCTGGCTGTACTAGAGTGTTTTTCAAATCATTACTCCTTGTTAAAACGTAAATAAATGCCACATCTATGCTCACCATATAATACGAAACAAACAGTGAATATTAGTCGATATGACCAAATAATTGGTATGCAAATTATTGGCAGGTGAGAATTTGGTTGGGAAGGGAGAGGATTCAAATAGAAGCATCCAGGGAGTCTCCCCCGGGTAATCTCATGCTAATATGGATTGATAAAAAGCTGATAGATTTCCTTATAAGCTTTGATCTCGTCTTCCGGCTTGTAACACTTTAGTATCAATTCTTTCGCCTTCAGTCCCATAGATTTGCGCAGCGCTTCATTCTCCAGCAGGTGTTGGGCTCTAGCGTGTAATTCTTCCTCGTCTTGGACATAAAAGCCTTCCACTCCGTTTTGGATCAGGTTAAGGTTGCCGGGGACTGCGGTAAAAATTGCCGGCAAACCAAGGCTCATTGCTTCCAGGGCTGCCTGGGGCTGGCCCTCGGATAAGGATGTATTGAGGACTACATCCCCCAGGGCCATGATGGATCCCATTTGCTGGTGAGGGACCTCACCCAGGTAGGTAATCCAATCCAGTGTGTTTATCTGCTTGAGTAAAATGGTGCCATAGGCAGAATCCAAAATACCGCCGATAATGACCAGTCTAACCTGGGGATAATCAGAATGGAGACGGGAAAGGGCCTCTATCGCCAGGCTGATATTTTTGATTGGGCGAAGTCCGCTGGGCAAAAGAAAAATTATATTTTCAGACGTAAATCCCAAATCCGGCCGTCTCCGTGGAGTGATGGGGTCCAGGTGTACGCCCTGGGGTATAACAACTATTTTGTCCTCCATCTGCGGCAACGTTTGAAGAATACTGGAGCGGAAGCTGTCATTGAAGAGGATGATTTTCCGGGCAGCCTGCATAGCATACTCTACTGCAGCCCGCTGTTCGTTAAATAGGTAATGATGGATGTCAGTTCCGGTAGTCGTCAGTATGAAAGGTATCTTATCTGCTATAGGGCAGGCTTGTAAGAGCTGGCCCAGACGCCATGCGTTAAAACCATGCAGCAATCCATATTTGCAATCCGTAATGGCCTTGGCCAACAGCTCTCGCCAATGCGGATTTTCAAGGGATACCAAATCGATATGATAACCATAGGCTGCTGCCAACCCGGTCCTTATTCGCGCAGTAGTGATGCTGTTACCACGCTGGGACTGGTGGTAGGGAGTGATCATCAATATTTTTGCCGACTCTGTCTGTTTCGGATCCCCAATCATATTGCAGCCCTTATTAATTGAAAACATTCACAATGCTGGCCGTGGCCAGTCATTACTCCCCGGTAGCGGTTAAGGCCTTCAACAGCCCGGTCATAAGCGATGAATTCGATTTGTGTGCGGTGCATCCTTAAGGCTTCTAACTTCAAGTTAATGTAGGAACTGATATCCTGGCTAAATCCGACCGCAGACAGGGGTGTCCAGATCTCATAAGCCAAAACGGTACTGACCTGCCAGGGTTCCAGACCGCTAGCTTGAAACCAGGTGCCCGCAGCCCTGCGGATGCCTTCGGCAGCCAAACGAAAAGTAATATAGTGATCCGGTACGGCTTCATTTTCGTGGGGCAGGTAAACCCAGGTTGGTTTTAGCTGGCGGATCAGGCTTACAACATCATCCAAGGCCGCTTTACTGTAATCAAGATAACCATCCGGGTAACGGAGATAAAAAAGCTGAGTGACCCCAAGTACAGCCGCGGCCTGACGGGCTTCCTCCTCTCTTATGGAACCCAGTTCCTGGCTGCTGTATTTAAGGCTGCCTGATTCTCCAGAAGTCATATAGACTATTGCCACCCTGTCTCCTATCTTGACATGATGGGCGATACTGCCACCGCAGCCAATTATATCATCATCGGGGTGAGGGGCAAAAACCAGTACGTTATCCATTGTGGCCTCCTCGATCATTTTGATAATAATAATTATGTCCCAGGCCAATTCCTGAGGCAAGAGAGAAAGGGTTGATATTGTGAAAGAAAGACCGCTTACCCGGATTGAATCTGAGTAAGCGGTGAAAGAAGGTCAGTGTGTGAAAATTACTACAGACTATAGGAACTTCTTATTTTTGGCATGATAATGGGTGTGCAGCAATTCATGCGATTTATGACCCAGCGGTTCATGCAGGAAGTCCTCATAGATTTTCTTGACTTCCTCATTCTCATGAGACTTACGGATCGGCATGGCTTCATCTTCGATGTAGATGGCATCCATACGTTCAATACGTTTGACATTGGCCTTGGTTATAGGCTGTCCGCCGCCGCCGACGCAGCCGCCCGGGCAGGCCATGATCTCAATGAAGTGATAAGGAGATTCGCCAGCTCTGACCTGATCCATCAGTTTACGGGCATGGCCCAGACCATGAGCGATAGCTACTTTAACAACCGTACCCTTGAGGTCGACTTCGGCTTCCTTGATGCCCTCGAATCCGCGGGCGACAGTGAAGTTCACGTCTTCCAGGGTTTCCTGCATTACCACTTCATAAACGGTGCGCAGGGCAGCTT
>JAXDBN010000247.1:0-5692 GCA_034678805.1 Syntrophomonadaceae bacterium | reverse complement strand
TCTGATTGAGATCCACAGTTCACCTGATGAGAACTCAATGCGAGAAAGATACGGCATAAAAAGATATAATCCAGACTGATGGCTTAGAACTCCGGAACGGTGGCTCATAAGTTCCGGAAGGGTGGCTCATAAGTTCCGGAAGGGTGGCTTACCACTCTCCGGAACTATGGCTCCGTCCAACCGGAATAATCAACGAGTCCCAAAACGTTTTTTAGCATCCGCAAATAGTTTTATATTAATTTGATTTTTTAAGGCCTTTAGAAGGCCGTACAAAAGACGGGTTTTTAAGGTCCAAATTATTGCTTTATGAGATAGTATATTAAAAGCCAATATGTATTACTTTTTTCTAACAGACAGAATCGAAGCAGATTACGAACAGACTATAAATCAGCAGTAGATAGTTTTGATACATCTATTGTTTTTTGCTATCATACACAACTTAAAACATATCGTTTTGGTTATTGATGGGAGTAAAAGAAGTCTTTTATTATTTCTGGAGAAATAACACTTTATTTATCAACTGCATATATTAGAGTAGATTTGTGTTAAATCTTCAGGGAGTGATGCAGGGTGTTGAAAATAGTTCCTGATAGACAATTTAATACCGGGGATTTGGTTACCGTAAAAAATTCCCGTAATCAAGGACCGTATTGTATACTTGGTTTCAAAAATGATGAGAATTCTCAGAAGATTGCAGTTTTGAAAGCCCTGTTTAATGACACCGATATTATTGAAAAGCCGATTTCAGAACTAAGAAGTTTTTTAATCAAGGGATTACTATAGCACTTATATATTCTTGTGCATTATTTTTCGGTTAATTTATTATAGAGTTAAAATAATAGAAGTTACCCATTATTTAGAGTAATGATCCTAAAAAATAATATTTAATTGATCAAGTTGAACTTATTTTATAGATTTTCTTACAGATATCTTTCTAACAAAATGTAATAGGAGTAATTTGGTAACAGAAAGAAGAACTATTCTCAAATAAGAAGTCGGATTAGGAGCAGTCTTAATCCGACCTTTATTTTCATATTAAAAGACTAAGCCAAGGGGTCCTACAAATCAGACCATCTTCTCATTGTAATATTTTCTGGCCAAAGACCATCCAGCCACCAAAATGACCAGACTTAGAGCCAGTATTGCCAGGGCGGTTTTTACATCACGGGCATTAAAAAATGCTAACCCAAGGCCAGTGTAAAGAACAGCGGTTGGAATTTTACCTATAGCTGAGGACCAAAAAAATGTTGAAAAGGGAATACCGCCTAAGGCCGCACCAGCATTTATCATTGGGGTTGGTACAACAGGTATAACCCGGGCGATAACCAGGGTCCAGAAAGCCACCGATGGTTTTAACTGACGTATATCATAACCGCGGCTATGGTAAAACCACTTCATAAAACTTTCGTACCCTAACTTTCTAATTAACCAAAAGGTAAGGCAGGCACCAACCAGAGCACCCAACCATGCCAGCAAGGAACCGAGCTTAAAACCAAACAGCAGGGCGCCCATAGCAGCTAATATGAAATAAGGTATTACCGGGAACATAGCTTGTATCACGAATAAAATGAAAGCTATCAAAGGTGCCCAAAGGCCAAATTGACTGATATAGCTAGCCAGGTACTGTGTGTTGCCTAAATTCATTTGACACCTCTGTGTGAAAAGTTACTCCTCGATCATGAGTTCAGAACGTTCTCCCAACCAGGCGGTAATATCCGGGAAAACTTGATCATGGGCAATTGAACCCAATACTAATCCACCATGCCCGACTGGATACTCCAGATAGGTTTTGTCATTGCCCCCCAGATAAGTCAGGGCTGCCGCGGTTTGATGGGGTAAAGCAATATGATCACGGGTTCCAACCAGAGCCAACAGGTTAGCCTTGATCCTCTGCAGTTGTACCCTGCGGCCCCGTAAAATAATCTGGTTTTTAATTAGTTTATTGTGCTGATAAAAATCACGAATCCATTCGCGGTAAGCGGCGCCGGGAAAATTTATATTGTCAGTAGCCCAGCGGTTAAGCACTTTCCAGAAATGTTCATCCTCTTTCTCTTCAATAGTCTTCCAGAGACGTGAATAAGTCCCTACATAGTTACCCATTGGATTGAGCATCCGAGTTCCCCAATCCATGAAGCCTTTTGGTATGAGCTCCATGGCATCAGCTATCCGGTCAGGATCATAACCGGGAGCCCGCAGCCATACATCGTATGACCCCGCGTCGGTAAAGTCGATAGGTGCCGCCAGGTAAACCAGATTTTTAAGCACCGGCTTACTAAAAAGGGCTGCATATAAGGTGGACATGGTACCTCCCATACAATAACCGATAATACTTATGTCAGGAGAGACTGCGTGACGGGCTACCCGCCGAGCTGCCGCAGCAATATAGTCTATGACGAAGTCTGAATAGGTAAGCTCACGATCCTCCCATTCGAACTCACCCCAATCAAGCAGGTATACGTCAAAGCCTTCGTTTACAAGAAATTCAACCAGGCTGGAGCCAGGAGTCAGGTCTAGAACGTAAGGCTTATTTATCAAGGCATATATGAGCATTATTGGTGTTCGGTATTTTCTATCTGTTGTAGGCTGGTAGTGGTACAGTTTGGATTTATTCTTGCGCCATATAATTTCCTTAGGAGAGATTCCGGTCGAAGGTTTATGGTCATAGGCCAGCACCTCCAGCCACCTCGCAGTAGCCGCCCACCAGTTCTGTCCCGTCTGAGCCAATGCTTCACCTATTTGAAAAGCGGAATCCTTGGTAATAAATATGTTTTCTGCCATTATATTATCACCTCCAATTTTCTATGAGGTCTATTTATTGTTTGGCTTGGTTGGGGAGTCTTTTTTTGTCGCTGCCCCGGGTTTAGTTACGGCATTCATTTGCTTGTTCAAAGTGGTCAGGTTGGCATCAATGTTTTTCATCAGGATTTCCAAGTAATTTATGCGTTGAACCAGGTCGTTGGCGGTGGTATTTTCTTTTAATATGGTCAAATTAGCATCCACGCAGTCTAGTCTATCTTCGACGTCTAATTCTATTCCGTCCACCTTATTTTCTAACGAAACTACCAATTCCGCTACCCTAGCCATATCACGCTTGGATGCCAAGGGGGATTCTTCCATGTAACGGGAAACAATTTCGTTCTGAAATCTTAGGTACTGCAGATAGCTATTAAGAATCAAGTCGATGCTGTTTGCAAAGATGTCAGTATTGACAAAATCACGCATAGCGGATGTCCATACCTGCTCATTGTTGAAGTAGAGTTTCTTCCAAATTTTATAGGGGTCAAGCATTGTTATTGGGGACGCGTTTCTTTGTTCATCCATAAAATCACCTTCCCTCATAAATTAGCCGGTTAGCGTTTAATGATTACCGACTCTACAATAAATCCTGCGTTTTTTAAATCGTTAATAATAGCTTTGGAATCGGTTGAAATAAATCGCAGAATTATCATAGGATCTTCATTTTCGACTTCCAAAGTAACTAGGTTTTGAAACCTAACCCCGTAATTGTCTAATATTTTGCCAATCTTGATCAAGGTATCGGGGGTGTTCTTGACCCGCATATTAAGCCGAATACCATTTTGGTTTATGGCTAAAATATCCATAAAAGCGTTTGAGATATCCGTCTGGGTGATAATACCGATTAGCTTCCCGTCATCATCTACCACCGGCATGCCGCTAATTTTATTATCTTGAAGCAGCTTAGCGGCTTGCTCAATATAAGCGTCCGGGCCGATGGTAACAAGGGTTTGGTTGACAGGAAGGATGTCCCTGACTTTAACTTTGTTCAAAGCCAAGGTCTCTTCAGTGGAAAAATAACGGGTCGCTATTGAGGTCCCCCGGAAGTTTAGGTCAGGACGAGAACCGAAGTCCTTTTTAGTCAATATTCCTACCAGTTTCCCGCGATCCATGACCGGTAGGCGGGTCAAACCGCGTTGGATCAGAAATAACCAGGTGTCACCTACGCCAGAGTCAGGTGTGGTAGTGTAAGGATTGGGAGTCATTCTATCTTTAACCTTCATATAACCTACCCCGCTTTCCGATTAGATTGATTTTATGTTACCATATTTAACCTTTTACATCATCCGCTGCTCAAGTTTATCGACCTAATTAACGTAAAAACCTGGGCGAAAGGGAAATAGTGCTGTTATCTTTATCAAGTGTACATTAGTATAGCATTGACGTACTAATAGTTAAGAGGTTAATTGGAGACTTGTATGATAATATTATCACCCTTTAAATTGAAAAGGTTACAATAGACTAAATTGAAATGCCCCTGCAGGTTTTTAGCAAATGAGGGAACGGTATGAATCTAAATTCGCTCGATTATCTTGTCATCATTATTTTAGCATTAGGGGTCATACGAGGCAATTTTCAAGGGCTTGTAGGGGCGGTCGGAGGAGTACTAACCAATATCGTCAGCCTGGTTGTAGCCTGGATTTTTCGCCAGGATGTAACCAATTATCTGGAAGACCAATTCGGCATAGTGTCTATCCTGGTTAAGATAGTTGAACGCCGCTTATCATTACCTATCGATTCGATTAATCAGGGCCAGATAATTCAGATATTGCCTCTTGATCAGGCGCTGGCTTCCCTACATAGTCAAATTACAGAATTTTCATATCTATTCGTATCTATATTCTGTTTTCTGCTACTATATATTACAAGTAGTTGTATGCTAAGCCTTATATTTCTCTGTTTGACCCGAATTATGAAATATGGCGTCATCGGCAGTGCTAACCGCGTTGGCGGCATAGCCCTGGTTACAGCCCGAAACATTGTTATAATGGCAGCCATTGCGGGCGTAATTTATAATCCAATAATTTTGGGTGCGGAGATAGGCTTGAATAATGCCAACCGTCTGCAGGCATGGTTGGAGCAATCATTCTTTTTCCCGTATTTATTTAGGATATGGGGGATTATGCTATCAATGCTAGGCATAGGTGCATAGAGGGTCCGGTAGTATGGGAAATTAAACATAAAAGGATTGGAAAGGGGTTGGCATAAGTGCCAGACAAAGAAAAAAAGAAGGACCGCAGTTGCTGGTCAAAGATGACAGAGGAAAAAGTACAAGTTGCCTATGACTTTAGTAATGGGTACCTGGAATTTCTATCTGCAGCCAAAACAGAGCGGGAAGCCACCGAAGAGATCAGCCGCATGGCCTTAGCGGATGGTTTCAAGACGCTTGAAAAGATAGATGTTCCCAAGGCTGGGGACAAGCTGCTAATTACTAGCAAAGGTAAGGTGGCCGCATTGGCGATAATCGGGTCCCAGCCTATGGAACAAGGTTTTAATATAGTTGTCTCACATATAGATTCTCCCCGTCTGGATTTGAAGGCCCGTCCGATTTACGAAGCGGACGGAATGGCGCTTTTAAAAACTCATTATTATGGCGGGATTAAGAAATACCAGTGGCCAGCTATACCTTTGGCCCTGCACGGGGTAGTCGTAAAAAAAGATGGTACGGTAAAAAAAATAATCATAGGAGAAAAAGCGGAAGATCCGGTTTTAACTATAGCTGATCTGCTGCCTCACTTAGCCAAGGACCAGATGGAGAAGAAAATGGCAGACGCGGTAAATGCCGAGAGCCTTAATGCCCTTATCGGCAGCCGGCCTTTGCTGCAACGCGAAGATGACCCAATCAAGAATTTCATTTTGAACATTCTGCAGGATAGATTTAACATTGTTGAAGACG
>JAXDBN010000246.1:0-5411 GCA_034678805.1 Syntrophomonadaceae bacterium | reverse complement strand
GCATGAGTTCAAACATTTTCTTTTTGCCGTCGCAGGTGGTCTCACCTATGACCAGGTCGGAAAAATAAAAGAAAGGGCAGGTGTCGGTAATTGCGAATCCGTAGGAGGATTTTATCAGCGGACACAGGTTGCGGGGCAGGTGTTTCTCGGCCGCGGTAATTGGCTCCTCCCTGGTTCCGCACAGGCTCACCGGTATGGCCCCGGCGGCCAGGATCAGCTCCTGGGGGCAATAGGTACAGTATATCCCTACCACTTTGCGGCCATTTTCCTTGGCCTCTTTGATTCTCATTAAGTTGGCTTCCCGCGAAACTATATAGGCTGCCATATCATTGTTTTCCAACTCGCTTTTCTCCTCTCTTGATTCATTATATCCCTGATTACCTTATGGTCATCGATCAGCCGCTATCCCGCAGCATTTCGACAAAGGCTTCCACCCTGACTTGGACCCAGTCCTGATCGGTATTCGAATAATCGGTCTCGATCTGCAGAAATGGGGTGCCCAATTCGTCCTGGATGTACTTACCCAGCGAATAGGATTCGATATTAAACGGGTGGCAGGCTTGCCAGGTGAGGTCCACTACCCCATCGATGTTATATTCCCGGATGAGTTCAGCCAGGAGCTCAAAGCGGCGCCGGTTGGGAGACCGGCCGGGACAGGCACTTCGCAAAGTTGCCCGGGCCAAAGCCTCCATAGGATCAGCTTCTTCATCGACCATATTGACAGTCTTCAAGCCGCCGCAATTTTCCATCGCAATCACCCAGGCCGATTGTTCGATGATTTTCAGGACCTTCTTGGAGGTGGTCGGGCAGCCGGTAAGCAGGATACGGGGGCGGGGCTCAATCCCGCCCCGTTTCCGGGCATAAGCCAGTACCTGCTCCATTCTCTCTATGTAACCGGGCAGGTCCACCTCGAATCCGAGCGGATCGACCGCAATGCTGGCTTCGCAGCCGGTCAGCAAGGGAATATCCCCTTTATTCAGTGAAAATATCGAGATGATCAGCTGCCGCACCTGATTATATTGTTTTATCGCCTGGCGCAGGCCGTTGTCGGTGATTTGGGAGCCCAGTTCCCTTTCCAGCCAGCCCCGCAAACGGTACAATTCCTCTAACCACTGCTGAAACGCGCTTTCCCCATTAGCGGTCTGGGGCAGGTCCAACTGATGCACCGGCTTGATCCGGCTCAGCAATTCATACATTTTGCGCTTGCCTTCACAGGTAGAATCGGCCAGCAGGAGATCGGAAAAGTGAAAGTAGGGGCAGGTATCCGACAAAGCCAGCCCATAACTGGATTTGACCAGCGGGCAAAAGTTGCGCGGCAGATGCTGTTCCGCCACCGGAATAATATCGTTGGAGGAGGCACACAAAGCAACTGGTATACCCCCGGCCGCCACAATCAATTCTTTGGGCGTAAAGGCACAATATACTCCCACTACCTTGGCACCCTGTTCAATCTTCTCCATAGTAAGATCAAAAAGCTGTTGTTCGACCTGATCCATGTAATTATCATCCAGCCGCAATTTACTTTCCTCTCCCTTTGAGTCATATTTTGGTCCCCAGTTGACTAGCTGACTTTATAACCGTCCTCATTTCTGACATTGATAACCAGGGCCACCGCAATAGTTCCGTAGGCCACAAAGCTCCGGAAGTATTCGCCCAGGGCAGCATTGTTAAATAGGTTTTGACCCGCCTGGGGAGAAACAATAAACAGAGTATGAAACAAGAAAACTCCCAGCAGGGCATGCTTGATTTTGGCGCTTTTAATGCTGGCCCCGCCGGCCAGCAACGCCGCACAGGCGATAACATCATTGGTCAAATGCGCGGTATAAACATCAAACATGCCTATATTCTGCAGGTAAGCCAGCTGTCCCAAGGCAGCCAGGACAGTAGAAATGATCATAACCTTGATCCTGACCTTTTTGGCGTCTATACCGAGCACTTCACTGGTGGGGGTGCTTGAACCTACCGCTTTGATTTGCTGGCCAAACCGCGTATGCAGAATGTAGAATATGAAGGCTGCAACGCCAAGCACCAACAATATCATAAACAGCGGCACCTCCAACTGCCCGGCTTTGATCAGCCAAAGCTTATCAATGGTATTGCGGTACATGCCCAGGTCAACCGTATTCCTGACTCCAATCCCCCGGGTAAGGATAATATCTGTATTGGGAACCGGGATGATCGTCCCGAAGCCTACCAGGAATATCAGCTGGTAAACGCTGTTGAACAAAAATCCGATTATAATCGTGGTTATCATTTCTTTGCCTTTGACCCGGTTCAGGATAATGCCGATCAGGTATCCCAGTAAAACCGATAAAACCACCCCCAGCACCACCGCCAGCAATATCCCGGGTATGCCGCCAATCCGGTAGCCGATCATAACCAATAAGGCGGTTTGCATGGCCATGGCGCCCACGGTAATGGCAAAATTCAGGCCCATTCCAGCCACCACCGGGATGACCAGGGCCAAGACCAATATCCCATCGCGAATAAACCGGGTCAGTACCTGGTTAAATACAAAGCTGCCGGAAAGCCCGGAAAACTGCCAGGCTAAAAAGGAGAGAATTATAAATACCGCCGGAACTATATATTCATTGTATAAACGGCCGCCGGCAGGATTTTTAATAATCAATGCTTCTCCCCTGCCTTTCTCTTACCAGCAGAGCATATAAAATAACCCCATAGGTAATCATGGTCCTTAAAATCTCAGTCAGCTCGGGTATGAGTATGGCATTGGCAATCGGTACCGTCAGCAGGTAAATGGACTGGAGCAGGTAGACGCCTAAGACGGCTTCGAATATAAAGGTCTTTTTGCCGGTGCTGCCGCCAATCAATATAGCGGCAATGGCCGGGAAAGCCATGGACAGGGGTTCGTCGTAGAGCTGGACAAAACCATAGCTCTGGGCATAGACGCATATACCCAGCCCGGCTATAATCGTCGATATTATGACCGCGGTCAGACGGGTCCGGCTGATATTTACTCCGGATAAGCGCGCAAATGATTCATTTTCGCCTACAGCCACAGTAGCGCGGCCAATTTTGGTCCGGAAGTACAGGTACAGGAAGAGGCTCACCAGGGCGAAAAAAGCTAATAACCCGAGGGGTATCTCTACCCCGCCCATTTTCAGCACTGCCACGTCATCTAAAATATGGTTGAAATAATTTTCCAGGCTGATGCGGGGTCTCAGCCCCCGCCCGCCGATCGGGTAAAGCATTTCCCGGTTGGTGAAGGGCACCAGGGTCCAGACATAGTTCATCAGGGGGATGAACGAATAGCCGATAAAGGTGCCGGCAATCTCTTCCCGGCCTTTCACCCGGTTCAGGATCAAACCATATAGCCAGCCCAGCAGCGCACAGAAAACCAGGCTGAACATAAGCGACATAAAAAATCCGTAAAACCCGGTCATCCTGAAATTAATAGCCAGGCACATCCCCAGCAAGCCCCCGACAATCCCCACCGGGAGACCGAAATTCATGCCCGCCCCCACATTCAGCATGGGTATCAGGGAAAGCACCAGCACCCCGTTCATGACCATTTTGACCATGGACTCGTTGAATAGGGTTACCAGGTTCATTTGCAGGGTATAGGACAAAGCCACCAGGATTATCAGAAAAAGCGAGATAATAACCTGGGGCGGTCGCAGCTTATAACTGTTCATTGTCCGCCCCTTCCTCGCCTGACAATGCCAACCCGAACTCCACCTCAGATGAATCCGGCGGCAGGATTTTGAAGACTTTACCCTCCACCATAACCGCTATCCGGTCACATACCCGTTTTAATTCGTCCAGTTCACTGGAGGCGATTACGATGGTGGTGTTGCGGCTGCGGTTTATTTCAATCAGCATCTGCAATATTTTTTCTTTGGCAGAAATATCGATACCCCGGGTCGGCTCGGCTACAAACAACAGTTGGGGATCAACCGTCAAAGCCCGGGCGATGCATACCTTTTGCTGGTTGCCCCCGCTCAGCTCTTTCACTGCCTGTCTAACCGAGGTACACTTGATGTCGAGATCCTGGACCATCGCAGTGACATGCTTCTGGCTCTTGACGCGGTCGATAAAACCCAGCCAAGCCAGGGCAGACTTTCTAACAAACTTGTTTTTTACCTGGTTGGCAGTAAAAATCACGTTATCTTCCAGGGATTGATCCGCCATAATACCTAATCCCTGACGGTCGTCGGGCAGTACATATAAACCTTTTTTAATGTTAGCCCGGGCATCCATCCGGGCTATACGGCTGTTTTGGTAATACACATCTCCATCTACCGGATACATCGCCATCATGCCATAACCAACCGCCAGCTTGCCGTGCCCGGAAAGACTGGTTAAGCCCAATATTTCACCTTGATGCACATCCAAATCGAGGCTGTTGATTTCTTCGCCCGGCATCCTTACCGAGAAGTTTTTGAATGAGATGACCGGCTGCTTAGCGATAGCCCTTTTGGCAGCAGCGGCTTTATTGACTTCGTGACCAATCATATCCCGGGCCAAGTTATTAATTGAGATACTGCCTTTTTTATACTGGGAAACCAGGCGGCCATCCCGCAGCACGCTCACCCTGTCGCAGATTTGCTGGATTTCCTCCAGGCGGTGGGAAATAAACAGTATCCCGATCTGCCGCTTGGACATCTCCTTTAAAATCTCGGTCAATTTCAAACCGTCCCGCTTATTCAGCACCGCGGTGGGCTCATCCAATATCAGTAGTTTCAAGTCAGTGCGGTCAATTTCCCGGGCGATCTCCACGAACTGTCTCAGGTTGGTGGTGAGGTCGGCGATTTTAAGCTTAACATCGAGATTGATCCACAGTCTGTTTAGGGTCTGCTGCGCCGCCGTGTAGTCCTTTTGACGATCAACAAATGAATACTGGCACCCGAATAAACGGTCGGTCCAGGCCTGGGTATGCTCACGCCCCAGCCTGATGTTTTCCCCCACGGTCATATCCGGGATCAAGGCAAACTCCTGGTGAACCATGCCAATCCCCAGGCGGATGGCTTCGGCACAATTCTTTATGGCTGTTCTCCGACCTTCAAAGCAGATCTCCCCGCTATATCCGCCAGTTGCTTGGATGACTGGATTCCCAAACAGGATATTCATCAGGGTGGTCTTGCCCGATCCATTGGCGCCGACCAGGCCATGTATTTCCCCGGGCTTAATCGACAGGTTGATATTAGTCAGGGCTGGATGACCATTATAGCTCTTATTCAGTTGAGTAATGGTTAAAAGGTCTTCCATTGCTACCTCACAACTTCGATAATGCTGCCTCTGGCCTTATTTGAGAAATGTAAAAGAAGCGGGCTGTCTTTGGGACTATAAAACAGCCCGCTTCGATTATGGTTAAGTTAGTACAGGATGGTCTTCATGATCATCACGAAATAATTGGGGTACTCGGCACTGTCAGCTTTGGCTTTGAATTT
>JAXDBN010000245.1:0-4865 GCA_034678805.1 Syntrophomonadaceae bacterium | reverse complement strand
GGATGACCTGATCAAACGTTTGCGCCGCAAGCTTAATGAAAGCGATTCGGAGACCAACATTCAGACTATATGGGGGTACGGGTACCGGTTAGATGGTAAAGTGGAAAAGCATCTCTACTAAAATATTATTCAGTTACCTGAGCGTGGTGGTATTTACGTTCCTGGTAACTGCCCTGGCGTTTTACCCCATGTTGGTCGGGGTATTGGAAAGACGTGCCGAAATTGGCCTGGAAAAGCAGGCTTGGGAAATAGCCTATACAATCGGAACAGGCTCATTGCCGCTGCAAGGCCAAAAACTGCCCTTGACCATACTTTTACTGGGGCGATCGGTCGAAAGCGATTTTCTATGGATTGACGCCGAAGATGTTATTATTCACAGCAGCCGTCCCCAGCAGTTTATAGTAGGACAGGCGGTGAGTCAACTTCCCTATATTTTAAGGCAAGATGGAAATTTTGATCGCAGCCGGGCCAATATTTTTAAAACCGAAAATTATTTAGCCGCCGAAGTGCCGATGAGCAGCGGCGACACCATATTGACATTCGTTTCTTTAAGTACCCTACAGGCGATGTACCGGGAGACCTTGTTAATAATTTTCGGCAGCCTGTTAGCTGCCTTATTGGTAGCCCTGTTGATAGCTTTCTTTTTAATCCGCTATTTGGTTAAACCATTGCGTTCACTGGAGGATTTTGCACAGGCAGTGGGCAATCGCCAGTTTGATCAACGTTTAGAGATAAAATCTGATGACGAGCTGGCCCAGTTGGCGTCAGCCTTTAACCAAATGTCCAATCAGCTGAAGAGCTATGATGATAGTATGAGGAGCTTTTTTCAGAATGCGTCGCATGAATTGAAAACACCCCTGATGAGCATCAATGGCTATGCAGAAGGTATTCGGGATGGTGTATTTACAGGCCCGGAGTTGGAAAACGCTATAGAGATCATTCACAAGGAAAGCCTTCGCTTAAAAAATGTAGTGGAAAATATAATTGATCTCACCATACTGGACCAGCCTCACAGCCCTTATCTTTTACCCCATGATCTTGAGTATGTTATGGAACAGGTTCTGGATACAGTAGGAGGCTATGCCTTGGAACGGGGGATACTGATAGAAACCCAGATACCAGGGAAAATATTGGTAATCTGCGACTGGGATCAATTACACAGCCTCATGGTTAACTTAATCTCTAACGCCATTCGGCATGCTCGGACCAAAGTTATTGTCCGTTCGTCACTAAGAGAGGGCGGCAGTAAGGTCAGGATAGATGTAACAGACGATGGGGCAGGTTTTACGCCCACAGACCTTGAACATGCTTTTGATTATTTTTATAGCGGAGTTCCATCCGGTTCTGGATTGGGTTTGACCATTGCCCAAAAAATCGTGGCCGAACATTCTGGTACTATCAGGATCTATAATGATCCAGATGGGGGAGGGGCAATGGTTGAAGTGATACTGCCCGCGGTAATTGAGACCCAAGAATAGCACTGGCTATCTACACGACCGTCAAAAATAAATCGACGGTCTTTCAGTGGTTATCCGTTTAATCCAAGTAGTATATAATTATCAAGGCAGACTTGCATACGCGGGGAGAATTACTGTGTTAAAACGACATGGTGTCCTGGAGGGGATGTTGCATAAACGCCGCTTCCGGGTGCGCTTGTTTTTTGAAGGAATATTGATCGGCCTGATTGCCGGCATCATAATAGTGTTATTTCGATACATGCTGCAAATTTCTACAGTCTGGCTGGAGAGACTCTACACCTATCTGGGAACTCATGAGTACTGGATGACCATGCTCTGGATTGTGGCCCTGGCAGTTATTGCTCTGCTGCTGGATAAAATTGTCCGTATTGAACCGATGATCAGCGGCAGCGGCATACCCCAGGTAAAAGGTGCTGTTCACCGGCAGCTTAATATGAAATGGCTAAGTGTCCTATGGTGGAAATTTATCGGAGGAATTTTAGCCATCGGTTCTGGTATGTCACTGGGCCGGGAAGGACCTTCGATACAGTTAGGAGCTGCAGTTGGGCAGGGTATAAACCGCCTGCTGGGTGGTTTCAAAATAGAAGAAAGAATTCTGCTTACCAGTGGAGCCAGCGCGGGTTTGGCGGCGGCCTTTAATGCTCCCCTGGCTGGAGCAATATTTGCGCTGGAAGAATTACATAAAAACTTTTCCCCGCCGGTACTCCTTTCGGCCATGGCAGCTTCTTTGACAGCCGACTATGTATCACGGCATTTCTTTGGAATCAGGCCTATTTTCGATTTTCATACCCTACCGGTCCTGCCGATGAATTATTTTGCCTTGCTGCTGCTGTTGGGAGCAGTTACGGGAATGTTGGGCCTGGTCTTCAACTGGAGCCTGCTTAAAAGCCTCCAGCTTTATGAAAAGCAAAAAATTATGCCTTCACGGCTGCGCATGTTAATCCCATTATTGTTGACTATACCGGTAGGATTTTGGGTGCCGCAGGTGTTAGGCGGAGGGCAGGGTTTAATTGACGGGCTGCAGAATAATCAGTTTCTGTTGCCGATGTTGATTATGTTGGTTATTGTCAAGTTTGGAATAACTCTGGCGAGTTACGGGTCAGGTGCACCGGGTGGTATATTTATGCCTATGCTGGTAATAGGAGCCTTGATCGGAGGGGTATTTGGCCAGATGGTGATTCAGTTCTGGCAGGTTGATACCATGTTCGGCAATAACTTTGTGGTTTTTGCCATGGCCGCTTTTTTTACCGCCGTTGTTAAAGCACCCATTACCGGCAGTATTCTAATAACCGAGATGACAGGGTCCTTTGAACATCTCCCCGCTCTTATAACTGTTTCAATGACCGCCTATATCGTAGCCGATCTCCTGAATTCGAAACCTATCTATGATACCTTACTGCACCGATTCCTGAGCAAACGCTCAAAAACCACAGCCAATTTTGACCAGAGCGGCAGTACGGTACTGGAAGCGGTTGTAAGCCTGGGTTCAGAGCTGGATGGAAAAATGATCAAGGATATCAGCTGGCCCCGCAACTGTTTACTTATCAATATCAAGCGCGGTGAGGAACAAATCATACCCAGCGGTGATACCAGGATTATCGCCGGCGATTATCTGCACATTATGACCAGTGAAAATCACGCTGCGGAAATAAAACCGGTTCTTCTCCGTATGGCGGGCTTGATCATAATTGACGGTGACCTCAGCACTCCGCAACCTCAAAGGTAAGGCCTGACATTATTGCTCTGGGTCAGCAGTTATACCTAGCCGTCTTAATAAAGGTTTAATAGTCAGACCCTGCACCACCAGGGAAAAAAGAACTACCGCAAAGGTCATGTTGATGAGCAGACTGCGATAAGGCAAGGCTGGATCCAACCCTAAAACCATGGCCATGGAGAGAGCTCCCCTTAAACCGCTCCAGACTTGAACATGTCTCCAGGAGACCGGAACTTGGGGATCAATCAGATTTAACAGCCCTCCCAGTCCGTACACTGATACGACCCGCCCTAGGAGTACTGCCAGGATGGCTGCGAATACCAATAGCCCGGTTAGACCCAGGGTAATATACGATTCTTCCAATCCGACCAGCAGGAACACAGCCGAATTCACCGCGAAGGCTATGTACTCCCAGAAGGAGAGCACGGCCACCTGAGAGATAACACTCATTCCCTTGGTCATTCCGTAATTGCCTACCACTATACTTGCCGCCACTACAGCAAAAACCCCTGATACATGAAAGTGTTCGGCTGCCAAATAGGAACCAAATGCCACTACCGTAGTCAGCATTACCTCCACCAGATGATCATCGTATTCGCGGGTGATGCGGGAAGCAATTCCTCCGATGACCAGGCCAATTAGCGCCCCTCCGCCAATAGTGGTGATAAAGGAAAATACTGCCGACAACGAGTTCAAGTTGTCTCCGGCCAGCAATCCTGAAATGATGATGAATAGCACAACTGCTACGCCGTCGTTGAAAAGGCTCTCGGCTTCAATAAGGTTCGACAACTGCTCGTCGGCGCCCAGTTCCTTGAAAATAGCCAGAACCGAGATAGGGTCGGTAGGTGAAATAATGGCGCCGAAAAGCAAGGCAGCCAGCCAGGGCAGACCGACTACATAGTATACTGCGCCACCCACGACAAATGTGGCGATGATAGTCCCCAGTACTGCAAAAACGGCTATAGGGAACCACTGTTTCTTAAGCAGATCGAAGTTAATATTGATGCCGGCATCGAAAAGAATTGGGGGTAAAAAAAGGGCAAACAGCAAATCCGGATTAAGATGAATACCGGGCAGCAATCCCAATAAACCTACCCCTAGTCCGCATAAAACCAGGGCAATAGTGAAAGGGATTCTTATAAAACGCCCCAACATAGCCACCGCTGTAGCTAACAGCATCAACCAGAAGAAGTTGGTGGTGATTTGATCCATAGTTCTAACCTCTTAGCTTTGTCTTAAATTATTGCCGGTACAGAATAGTTTGATTATGGACATTCGTAGTTACATTTTAAGACATACCAATTGGCAAAAGCCATGCAGTAGTACAGAAATCCCATGTATTTCTCAGAGAAAAGGTTAATGAAATTTCTGCAAGTGAATATATTTAGGCAAAAGAAGATGGCGGTGGGGTCCATGAATGTTTTTGCCCATAAATCGGTGTTGATATTTTTTACGGCCTTGGGAATTATCCTGGGGGCTTCGTTATTGGGCGCATTGGCAGCGGTTTTAGTAAAAGAACCGCCTACTGGGACCATGTTAAAATTGGCTAAGGAAATCAAAATATGGGCAATTGTAGCCGCAATCGGGGGGACTTTCTCGACCTTTGAAATCATTGAATCAGGCCTTTTTAAAGGCGAATTAAGGCCGCTGGTAAAACAGCTTATATATATTTT
>JAXDBN010000244.1:0-66359 GCA_034678805.1 Syntrophomonadaceae bacterium | reverse complement strand
GCTGATTTCTTTCTTCCCACGTTTAAATTTATCGAAAAATGCCACCTTGGTCACCTACCTTTAATGATACATTTGGTCCATCTGAACAGTCTAACCTGCTAAACTTTGCGCTTCCTGGTATTGGATGGATAGTACCGACGAAATGCCCTCCTGAGGCATGGTTATTCCGTATATACTGCTGCCGGCTTCTATGGTCGCCGGGCGGTGGGTAATAACGATGAATTGTGTATCTTTGGACATCGATTTCAGAAAATCGGCAAATCGCTGCAAATTGGCTTCATCTAATGACGCATCTATCTCATCCAGTAAGCAAAAAGGCGCCGGTTTGATTCTAAGAAGGGCAAAGATAAAAGCGATACAAGTCAGGGCCCGCTCGCCGCCTGATAATAGATTCAGAGACTGACTGCGTTTACCAGGCATTTTAACCACAATTTCTACTCCTGCTGATAAATCATGTGCAGCTGCTATCTCTAAATGGGCATCCCCACCATTGAAAATTTCCCTGAACGTTTTCTTGAAACTTTCGTCAGCTAATTTCATAAACTCATTGAAGTTGGCGGACATTATCTTCTCAGTTTCATTGAGGAGATTTTCCAGCGAGGTCTTAGCTGCAATCAAATCATCGGTCTGCTGGTTTAGGAAATCATAACGTACTTTTAGGTCATCATATTCCTTGACGGAGTCAATATCAACCGCTCCGAGTGCTTCTATTTCATACCGCAAATCTTCAACCCGCTTCCGATATTCTCTTACCTGCCGCGGTGACAGGCTGTTTTTCTCAGGGTCAATTTCCTCACCCGGGTACTTGTCCTGCCATTGAGCTTGGATGCCTTCTAATTCTGTCTGCAGTCTTACTACCCTTATCTCCAAAGTCCTCATATAATCCTGGAGGTCTTCCACTTTTTTTGAACCCCTGGTAACTTCCTCATCCATTGACTCAAGCGATTGAAGCAGCTGCATTTCATCACGACGGTTGCCCTCCAGGATTACTATAACTCTATTCAACTCTTGCTGTTGACCTTTGATTTTTTCTGCCGTGATTTCGATACGCTCCATAAGGGCCACAACCTCTGTTTGCAGGCGAACCTCCAGTTCCTGAGCTTCTTGAGCTGATTGCTGATATGATGTTCTTACCTGTTCTAATTGGGCGATGTTTTTAGCGTTGCTTTCCAACTCCCTTTTTTTCATAGACAACTGTTCCTGGTAGGAGGAGAATCGTTCCCGCTTAACTTCATAATCCCTCCGGGATAATTCCATTTCCATCTTCAATTGATCGCTTTGGTCATCAATCAGACTGTTTTGGGTTTGATGTTCCTGATACGTTTTTCTGGTATCCTTCATAAGAGCTTCATTTTCCAGGATGAATTGTTCCAATTGGGCAGTCTCCTGCTGATGAATATCCCTTTCCATGGTGGCCTTTTCGATCAAACCCTTAAGCCGTTGCTCTTCTTCTTCAGTAATCTGTACTTGAAAATCATGCTCCGCTTGCACCTTTTTTAATTCGGCCAATCTAATTTCTGCTTGTTTAACCAGAGCAGCCTGCTCCAGCGTCTTAGTCCGATTTTGCTCTTCCGACTGGAGTATGGTTTCTAGTTGGCCCCTAAGGCTCTTTCCTTCTTGTCGGCGCTGTATCATGTTGGGCTTAGCCTGGCTACGGATTCCCCCTGTTATAGCGCCGCTGGTATTTATTGTTTCACCTTCCATGGTGACAATTCGTAATGGGTATGTATACTTATTAAAAATTCTCAAACCGCTGGTCATATTATCTACCAGCAGAGTCCGTCCTAAAAGATAATCAATAGCCGAGGCGTTTTCTGGTTCATATTGCACTAGTTCGGCTGCGATCCCAACTACGCCCTCTTCCCTCTTAATAGCTTTTCTAATATGTTGAGGTATTTCTGTGGACCTGAGATTATCCAAAGGTAGAAATGTGACTCTGCCCCAGCGTTTATTTTTCAGGACCTCAATCGCTAATCTGGCGGTATTGCCGGTTTCTACTACGATATTCTCGGCAGCTGCACCCAAAGCTGTGTACATAGCCAGTTCCATCCCGGCTGGTACATCAAATAAATCCGTAACCAGCCCCTTCAGGCCGGGAAGATAGATTTCCCCACGTTCATAAGCACAGAGCAGGGACTTGATCCCTTCTGAATAACCGGCATGACTATGATGCAGTTCTTCCCAAACTGATATCTTACGCTCCAAAACCATACGTTCACGGGAGATATTTTTGCCGTCTGTCTCCATTTCAGCCAGCTTCTTCTGATACGACCGCAAATCCCCTTCGACTTCATTGATATTCCTGGTTAACCTCTGCTGGGCGGCAATAACCTTATCCTTCTGCGCCTGTAAAGCCTCGCTCTTTCCAATTGAAGCAATAAGATAATGCTCTTTTTCTTCCAGTCTAATTAATGATCGTTCTCTCTTCTCTAATGCTTTTTTAATTTTGCCTTCCAAATCAAGTATCTCATTTTTCAGACTTGACTCGCGATTAGCCCGGTCAAATACCTGACGGCTTTGCTCAACCAGGGCTTTTTCCTGGCCGTTAATATTTGATTCCAATTCGGCTATTTCTTGGTGCAAACTTTCCAACTCTGATTGTCTTTGTTCAAATGAAACTTGTTCCCGTTCAAAATCAGCAGATTTTTGTTGCAGGTCCTGGTCTAGTCTTTCCAGCATCGAACCATATTTCATAAAATCTTGCTGGGCCGACTGGGTCCTCTCCCGATGGTTCCTAATTCGTTCTTGTAAGAGCTTGACCTCTGAACTCAATTTGTTTATGCCAGTCTCGAGTTCATATTTTCTCTCTTTAGATTGGCTTAACCTGGTGCGATGCTGCTCTTGCCGCTCCACCATTGAATTTCGCTCCTGAATTAAGCCATCTTGGCGAGAGCACAACCTCTCATACTCCATTTTGCTTGTTTCCAGTTCGACGCCCTCAGCGGCTAGTTTGTCGGCCAGCTGTTGAATTTGACAGGTCATGACCTGCCGGTCCAGACGGTTGAATTCATCTTTCAGGCTAATATAAACGCGGGCTTTCTCTGCTTTTCGATAAAGGTCCGATTTGCGGCTGCGCAGTTCATTGAGTATATCCTCAACCCGCAGTAAATCCTGTGCCGTAGCCAGTATCCGCTGTTGAACCTCTTCTTTCTGCTGACGATAGTGCATGGTGCCCGCTGCCTCTTCCAACATTAAACGCCGCTCAAAGGGCTGGCCATTCAATACTCGCTCCAACTCGCCCTGACTAATTATAGAATACCCCTTTTTTCCCAAACCGGTGTCTGTGTACAATTTTACAATATCTTTCATCCGCACCCGTGCCTTGTTCAAAGAAAACTCACTTTCACCGGAACGGAATATTTTACGACTTATCGTGATTTCATTGTAGGCCAGTGGCAGAAAGCCTTCGGAATTGTCCATAGTCAAATCAACTTGTGCCATCCCCAGGCCCCTTTTCTTATCGGTGCCATTAAAAATTACATCTTCGTTTTTATAGCCACGTAAGGAACGGACATTAGCTTCTCCCAGTACCCAACGGACTGCATCTACAATGTTACTCTTACCGCAGCCGTTAGGGCCAACAATGACGTTAATGCCTGAGTCGAAATTCAATTCGGTGTGGTCAGCAAAAGATTTAAATCCTCTTATCTCTAGTGTTTTTAGATACACTCTACTTCTCCCTCAACCAATAACCTGTACATCCCCGCTGTCTGGGATCTATACCCACCGCTGGCTCAGACTGTCAGATTCTACAATCTGCATCCTATTAACGCATGCTGCGTTATATCTATATATCAATCGCTTACCCTGGTTGAACCGTTTGTTTCTAAATTCTACTAATACCAGCTGAAAACCTTCATTAAGAAGTTCTAACCGTGTTTATCAAACGATAATGGAATAGATGTCGGAGCGGCTATCAGCAGATTTTATTACCTGCTTTAAGTTTGCCGCAGGTCTGCCCATCCCTTATGCGTCTTTGTTGGCAATGGCCTCATAATCTAATGTTTCATATATCCGCACATTAAAAATGCAATCCTTCGAGAAAGTCTTCCCGCGTCAGCAATGTCCGGACTTCTTGACTCCCCAGTCTGCTTATGCCGACGCTATCCTGCACTTGGTTACAACCAGTGACCGCTAAAGCATCTAATCTAAACTCCTGCTGCAGCTGCAGTATGTTACCGCGTCGCCAGCCGATCATCTTCGACATATCGTTATGGTAGACATGTATGGACAATTCCTTGTCATACTTATATTTCTGCTGGTACAGCTTCAACGCTTGCCGAGCTTGGTCCTGGAAAACCTGCTGCTCTACCAGTTCGCCGAAACTACTATGAAATGGTCCCGCCTGTATCATACCGGGTTTCCTCAATTCCTCTCCAGGATATAGACCCATGCGGATTACCGGTATGTTTTGCTTATTAAAGAGGAGCAACATATCCTTGCATGTACAAATTGCTTCTTGAAGATCCAGGGGATAATAACATCCGCTCTTCCACATCATATCTAGTTTGGTACCAGCCAACACCAATGTTGGATAGAGACGTACTGCCTGCGGCCCAATATGGACTACTTTGAAAGCGGTCTCCATATCATGTTGGTAGGAATCGCCGGGAAGACCGATCATTAGCTGAATACCGAGCTGGAAATCGCCTTCCTTGACAGAATCACAACTCCTGCGCACATCGTTTTCAGTATATAAACGTCCTGAAGCCTTTAACACGTCATCGCTGAGTGATTGCACGCCCAGCTCGATAGTCTTTACCCCGTATTTCCTAAGCAGCCTGAGATTTGGTTCATTAATGCAATCAGGACGAGTAGAGATTCTAATGGATTTTACTCTGCCTTCTCTTATATAAGGCAGGACTGTACTCAAGTACTTCTCCTGCTCGCCTGTGTCCACCGCGGTAAAACTGCCGCCGAAAAAAGCCACTTCGATCCAGGCATTTTCCGGTATAGTGGCCAAATGCCGCTCTATCTTGTCAATAACTTCGGTCCGGGTGGGGGGTTCTTTTTGGTTGGCAATTATCTTTTGATCACAGTAGATGCAATCATAAGGGCAACCTAAGTGAGGAATGAAAATGGGAATATTAAAATGTCTTATATTATTTCCAGCGTTACTCAAATTAGACGTTCCATTATAATTCTGTTTTCGAGAGCTTTTCCTGCCGCATTCTGTTCAGCCTCTTTTTTGCTTTTTCCCTGGCCGCTGGCTAGTAATTCGTCCATAAAATAAACTCCAGCCACAAAATGCCTGGCATGAGCAGGTCCGGACTCGCTTATAATACGATAATGGACGTTGTAGCGGCTGCGGGATTGGACGTATTCCTGCAAACGCGACTTATGATCCTGATAATCACCTTGAGCCGTTTCATCAATTACCGGCTGCAGATACTTTAAGACGAATTGCCTGACGCTCAGCAGCCCCTGGTCAAGATAGATAGCTCCTATTACTGCTTCAATAGTATCGGCCAGGATCGATTTACGCTTCCGCCCGCCGGACATATCCTCTCCCCGGCCAAGCATTAAGTAGTTGCCTATATTGATCTGATTGCCGATTTCTACCAAAGCCTTTTCACATACTACCTTGGCTCTTATCTGGGTAAGATCACCTTCGGGTTTATCCTTGAAATTTATGTACAAATACTCCGCTACAATGAAATCAAGAACTGCGTCACCCAGGAATTCCAAACGCTGATTATTAACCGCTGCGCTCTTCTCCTGAGCATAGGAAGGGTGGATCAAAGCGGTGCTTATCAAATCTATATTATTAAACTTGAGCTGCAGATCATTGACAAATGCTCTGGCATGGGACTGGCTCATTTATTCACCTGCTACCAACACCGGGGGCGGATGTTTGTAAAAACTGCCGCCCCAGATTCATTTTCACCATTATATTACAGCGCCCTGCTCAAGGCTAGCTTTTGGGTTTCTACCATATTCTTAAGCACACACTGTTGGGCAATGCCTATTCCACTGCAGACGGCATCCCGTTTTGAACTCCCGTGGCATACAATACTAACCCCATTTATACCCAGGAGAGGGGCTCCTCCTACCTTGCTATTATCCAGGCCTCCAAAAAAGGATGGCAGTTTACCCATCTCCTTGTAAAACATAGCGCCAATTAATTTGGCCAGTCCTTCCATGCCCTTCAGCAAAATATTGCCCACAAAACCATCACACACGGCTATATCGGTTTTATTAGAGAAAAGATCAGCGGCTTCCACATTACCCACGAAATTAATTCCCTTCTGCTCGCGTAACAATTCATAACTTTCCAGGCTCAACTTATTTCCTTTGCCCTCTTCTTCCCCGTTATTTAACAGAGCAACCCTAGGACTATCAATCCCGGTCAACATCGCGGCATAAACACTCCCTAATATGGCAAATTGCACTAATTGGCTGGGCCGGCAATCTACATTGGCCCCAACATCAAGGAGTAAAGTACTTTTACCTGTAATAGTTGGTACCTCAGCCACTATTGGCGGTCTTTCAATATTGTTCATCCTGCCCAGAATGAGGGTGGCAGCAGCCATTTGAGCACCGGTACTGCCGCAGGATACTATGGCATCAGCCTGGCTTTCCTTTACTAAACGAGTAGCAACTACTATGGAGGAATCCTGTTTCTTGCGTAAGGCTGCTACCGATTCGTCCATACCCATAACCTGACTGGCATTCACCAGACCAATTCGTTCCTGGTCATAAGTATACTTCTCCAGCTCTTTTTGTATGATTTCCACCGGTCCAACCAGTAGCAATCTTGCATCAGAGGTATCCAAAAACTTTATCGCCCCTGCGACGGTTTCGAGAGGTGCAAAATCTCCCCCCATAGCGTCAACAGCAATTATCATATACATCCTCCTCGAGGGTTCCACAATCTGCTTAGCTATTTGCTCCGCCTAATGAGAGTGTGAAACCTTTCATTATTTTCTCACCTAAATAATACCAAATAGGCATCCTAAATGAATGTTCAAGTCTAACCAAAGGGTTACTAAAAACAAAAAGTAAGTCCTAGCTTAGAGCTAACCCTTACTTTTTCATCCTGATGCTATTAAGTTGCCCTTATATGACATTCTTACCTTTATAGAAACCACAACTCAGACATGCACGATGCGGCAGCATGAGATCATGGCACTGGGGGCAGGCGACCAGACCGGGGGCATCTATCTTTTTCCACTCCGACCGTCTCTTGTTTTTACGGGCATGTGATTGTCTTCTTTTCGGAACACCCATTTATGAAACCTCCTTTCCTACCTTAACTTATTCAATTTTTCCCAACGAGGATCTATCTGATCTTCTTTGCATTTACAGCTTTGAATGTTTTTATCCTGACCACATATCGGGCACAGTCCTTGGCAATCAGGCTTACACAAGGGGCAGATTGGTATCGCCATAAAAATGGCTTCCTCAATCCTGGGTCCTATCTCGGCCTCATCACCTGAAAATAATATCAGGTTTTCATCCAAATCCATATTGTCCATTTTGCAGCTTTCAGCCAATGAGATATCGAAATCCAAAGAAACAGGGTAGACTAAATCTCCAAGGCATCGTGCACAGGGTAACTGCAGTGCGGTATTTAAATTAACCTTGCCAACATACATCGAACCAGTATTCTCTAATAATAGTTCTACGTTTATCGGGCCAAGATATCTTCCCCCTATGCCCTCAAACAAAGCACTATCTCCAGCTTCTGAGAGGTGAAAAGTTTCGCTTTCATGGGGATGATTTTTCAGCCTGCGCAGGTTAAGTTTCATTGTGCACCTCGTAAGAACAACGTTTTAATTATATTCCGCATTTAACAATATTGTCAATAAAGTCCCAACAACATTTGGTCTGCATGATTGTCAACAACTATCATGCCCTTTTACTTGATCTTTCATCAAAATGTTTTCAGCACCAGGATGGATACATCTTGCCCTTTGTTAATCGGGGGACTGCTTGCAGGCATATCGATAAGAGCATTGCAATCAACCAGGGACCTTAGCATACTCGGTTTTTGTCCCTCCAGCACCGTGACCTGCCAGCTATTATTTTCCCATCGGACCTGCCCGCGAATGAAACGTCTTGATCCGGACTTTTTAGGAAAACCGTTTGTACATTGAGCGGTCAAGCGGGTAGTTTCCGCTATAAGTCCCTGCATGGCCCTGACCGCTGGCGCAACGAACAGATGATACCCAACTCCGCATGCTGCTGGATTTCCAGAAAGAGCAAACAGTATCCGTGATTCTATTACCCCGGCTCCGGTATGACTGCCCGGTTGTATGGGTACATCCCAATAGAGCAGATCAGCGCCCAGTTGTTCCATTAATAAACGGGCTTCGTTGCCGTCTTCCGCATATGTCCCTCCTGTTAGGATAACAATATCTGCCTTTTCCAGCAATGATGAACCGATCTCACCAACTGATCTGTGGTCCACCCCGGTTAAAACTGACTCGACTACTTCTCCTCCACACTCTTTTACCAAAGCAGTTATTAGTGGAGTATTGCTATCCCTGGTTTGCCCTGGAAGAGGATTCGTTTGCCACGGCACAACATTAGGGCTGAGGCCAAGAACAGCCACCCTGGGTTTTCTATATACTGACACGCTATTCATTCCAAAGGCTGCCATGAGTGAAATATGACCTGGGGTCAAAATAGTGTTACGGGGGATTAGCAATTCACCATGTACATAGTCTTCCCCGGCTTTTTTTACGTTGTTGCCCACCTTAATTACTTCCAAAGGTATTAGGGAATCATTTTGGATTTCTGTCTTCTCATGAGGAACCACTGCAATAGCACCGGGTGGCAGATTGCTACCGGTCTTAACCTGCATAGCCTCACCCGGTTTTAAAAACGTAAGCGGATTATCGCCCAAAAGAGCATTACCAACAAGGGAATAACCTGATGACCCACCATCAACCGGCTCAGCTACTGCATATCCGTCGACCGCTGACTGGTTCTGGGCGGGGAGATCGCTTCCCGCCCTGTATTCTTCCGCGCTTACTCTCCCGACCGCATTCAATATTGAAACGGTTTCCGGTGATAATCTCGGGCAAAATTCGATTATCTGTGCTTGAACGGTTTCTAAGCTTGAATCCAATAACACGATTACACCCTCCATCTAAGCCTTTAGGTTGCTTTTCCAAAGGGGCACTGGGGAAAATGGCAAACCTGACAACCTTCACATAAGCCCCCGTGTCCCATTGCAACTATTTCCTGACGACTGATCATCTCCCCCGCAAAAACTCGCGGCAACAACAGATCCAGGGTAGTATGGGGACTGAATAGGGCTCCCCCCGGTATACCGCAAATGGGCACCTGCTGATGGTATGCAAGCATAAACTGTGAACCCGGCAAAATCGGCGCTCCATAGAATACTACCCTGGCCCCGGTATGTCTAATCCCCAGCGGAGTTGCATCATCAGCGTCTACCGACATGCCACCCGACACTAATACCAACTGAGCTCCTTGACCAATAAAGTATAAGATTTTCTCCGCAATCAAGTTAGAATCGTCGGGTACGATTACCTGACCTATCAGTTGCCCCTCGAATGGTTTAATCTTCTCCTTAATCAACAGCTCAGAACCATCCTTGATTCGCCCACTGCTTACCTCGGTACCAGTTGTAACTAGAGCTACCCTTAATGGCATAAAAGGTTTTATCGCTAGTATAGCTCCCTCTCCACAACAGATACTCTCCGCAGAATCTATCGTTTTAGTCTCAACCTCCACTGGAACTACCCGGGTACCGGCTACTACCTGTCCTTCGGCCACCACCCTGTTATTATGCAGGGTAGCCATAATAACATCGTCCAAGCTGTTAAGCGCATTAAGCCTTTCAATGTTGACTTTTAATAAACCAGGATGCTTGGCTTTAATATTTACCCGACCTTGACTGGGTTTAGTCCAAAATAGTCCCTCGCCCGCTGAAATCTGAGCTAGTCGCAGGGCAGCTTCATCTTCGTGAATCATGTTGGGCGTCGCTTCCCAAATGTAAATATGTTCTTTGCCCATATCCTTCAACTTAGCGATATCCTGGCTGGTAATGACATGCCCCTTTTGAAAAGCTCGATACTTTTCCTCCCCTGGCACTATTTTTGTAATATCGTATCCCAATGTCAGCCCTACGGCCTGTTCCACGGGTACCTTATACATTGGCATTAGATGACCTCCCTACGAGAAAGTTTAGTCGCTTTCTTATTGTACACCAGTGCACGTATAAAATCGAAGTTAGTATCCTTTTTTATATGTTCAGCATTAGTAATAGTCCATGCAGCATAACGACATAAGCCAAAATTATCCCAAAATAATTTGCCGGTACTATTACTACATTGCATTTCTGTCCATTTGACTTCATTTATAACTAGATATTTTTGGACCAGTCCAAATTACCATGGATCGGCTGCCAAAGCTGCTTAATAAATAAACGGCTTGAGTCCAATATGATTTGAACCCAAGCCGTTATTTGTTTTTACTTTAAATTCTTCTTATTATTTAGCTAAACCGTAGGTGTCGCGAGCGATCACTAATTCCTCATTGGTTGGAATAACAAATATTTTTACATTGGAATCAGCCGCAGCCACATCAACCTCTTTACCGCGTACATTATTCTTGGCATTATCCATCTTAATACCGAGACTTTCTAAGTCCTTACAGATATTTTCGCGCATGCCTATACCATTTTCGCCAACCCCTGCGGTGAAGACCAAGCAGTCACAGCCGTTTAATTTGGCGATATAGTTGCCGATATATCCCTTAACCTGTTTATAGTATACTTCCAGGGCCAGCTTGGCTCTTTCATTACCGGCATCAGCGGCTTCCTGGATGTCACGCAGATCGTTGGAAACCCCGGACAGTCCGAGCAGACCAGATTTCTTGTTAAAATAACTGTTGGCCTCGCTGGCATCCATGCTCAGTTTTTCCATAAGATAGAAGACGATAGCCGGATCGATGTCACCGGAACGAGTCCCCATGACCAACCCTTCTAACGGGGTAAAGCCCATGGAGGTGTCAACCACTTTTCCGTTGGCAATAGCTGCCATACTGGCGCCGTTACCTAAATGCAAAGTAACTATCTTGCAATCTTCATAAGGTTTGCCCAGCATTTCTGCTGCACGATGGGCTACGTAGTAATGAGAAGTACCGTGGAAGCCATAGCGTCTTACTTTAAATTTCTCATATACGTCATAAGGCAGTGCATACATATAATATTCCGGGCTCATGGTCTGATGGAAAGCTGTGTCGAAAACAGCCACATGTGGTACATTAGGCATTAATTCCTGACAGGCTTCAATGCCCATCAAGTTGGGGGGATTATGCAAGGGAGCTACGTCAAAACAGTCACGGATAACTTTCTTTACGTGATCATCGATTACTGCTGAAGCGGCATATTCTTCACCGCCATGGACAACACGGTGCCCGACTGCCCCAATCTCATCCATGCTCTTGATGCAGCCGTATTCAGGGTTAACTAGAACGTTTAATACCAGTTTCATACCTTCAGTATGATTGGGCAAGTCCTGTTTGATGAGAACATCGTCTTTGCCGGTAGGCTCATGTTTCAGAGTGGTTCCGGGAATACCTACCCGATCAACCAATCCTTTGGCTAGTACGGATTCATCAGTCATATCAAAAACCTGATATTTTATTGATGAACTACCCGCGTTTACAACCAAGACCTTCATTACAAAACTCCTCCTTCATTTAAATAGAGATGCATAACCTGGATCTAGTATAAAGCCTAAATTAGTTTAGGCTCTAACTGCAGTAATAGCAACCACGTTTACTACGTCCGCAACACTGCAACCTCTGGACAGGTCATTGACGGGTTTATCAAGTCCTTGCAGTATAGGTCCAATAGCTTCTGCTTTGGCAAATCTCTGTACCAGTTTATAGCCGATATTGCCGGCTTGCAGATCCGGGAATACCAGAACGTTGCATTGACCGGCAACTGGGCTGCCGGGTGCTTTAGAGGCGCCAACGCTGGGAACCAGGGCGGCGTCAGCCTGGAATTCACCATCCACCTGCAGTTCAGGGAATCTCTCTTTAGCCAGGGCAGTAGCTTTAACAACCTTGTCTACTACATCATGGCTGGCACTGCCTTTGGTAGAGAAGGACAGCATTCCAACCTTGGGTTCAGGGATACCGCAAACAGTGGCTGCAGTGCCGACAGTTGATTTAGCAAATTCCGCCAGTTGTTCAGCAGTGGGAACCGGGGTTACAGCACAGTCAGCGAAAACCAATAATCCATTGTACCCTAAATCACAGTTGGGAACGATCATAACGAACGCTCCAGATACAGCTGAAATTCCAGGGGCAGTTTTGATAATCTGCAATGCCGGCCTCAGTACATTACCGGTGGTGTTCTCGGCTCCAGCAACTTCACCGTCGGCCTTACCCATTTTAACCATCATCGATGCAAAGAAGAGTGGATCCAGCATAGAGTCGCGGGCTTTGTCCAGGTCGACTCCTTTGCTCTTGCGCATTTCATAAAAAGCCTGAACGAAATCATCAAAGAAAGCTGATTTGGCCGGATTAATAATTTCTGCTGCGCTGATATCCGCACCTGCGTCAGCAGCCGCAGCTTTCACCGCGCCCTCATCCCCTAACAGGATAAGGTTGGCAATTTTGGCTGCCGCTATGTCCTTGACTGCCAAAAGGGTCCGCTTTTCGGTACCTTCCGGAAGCACGATAGTCTTGCCTGCCTTAGCCGCATTTGCCTTGATTTGTTCCAATAAACTCATGATCAATCCTCCTTATTTTTACATCGCCAAATAGCTCTAAGTGCTATTCAACGGTCTAATCAATCTCATCATTGTGATGAACTGGTTTGTATGTGTTATGATTATGAAAATCTTGCTTTGGGGATAAGTCGTGTCTGTTCTAGGAATTATCGCTGAATTTAATCCCCTCCACAATGGGCATCAATATTTTATCCAGTCTGCTCAGCGGGAACACAACTATGACGCTACCATTTGCGTTATGAGCGGCAACTTTGTTCAGAGGGGAGAAGCTGCTATATGTAACAAATGGACTCGCGCCTGTATGGCTTTGCATGCAGGTGCAGATCTGGTCATTGAAATACCTTTTTGTTTTTGTGTCCGCAGTGCCTATTATTTTGCCCGGGGTGCTATCCAATTGCTGAATGCAACTGGGGTTGTGACTCATTTGGCATTTGGCAGCGAAAACGGCCGCCTGGATGAATTAAGAACTATCGCTGCGATTATCGCTGACGAAAGCCATGAATATAAGAAAAAGTTAAAATATTTTCTGTCTCAGGGGCTCAATTTTCCTACCGCTCGCTCCAAGACTATTCAGTCAATTAAGGGCAACAATATAGGCAATATAGATTCTATCATTATGCAACCTAATAATATCCTGGCAATCGAATACCTGCGCGTGCTCCAACAGGATGCCATTCCTATCCAGCCTTTTACCATTCTCCGTCAAGGCTCTGAGTACAATAGTCTGGAACTAACCAATCATGCCAGTGCCAGTGCCATTCGTCATTCCCTGCTAAACAATCCTGGCAATTTTGACAATTCCAGCTTCATGCCCTCCCAGGCTTTTGCCTTGTTACAGAAGGAGATACAAGCCGGGCGCGCCCCAGTTAATTTAGCGTCTCTTGAGCAGGCTTTACTGGCTAAATTGCGCACCACTCCTCTAAACCAACTACACAACATATATGAAATCAGCGAGGGTTTGGAACATCGCATCCGTAAGGCTGCTATTACCTGCGGTACGCTTGAACAACTACGGCAAATGATTAAAAGCAAACGTTATAGTCTGACCCGAATCAACCGGCAGCTGCTCTATGTCCTGCTTAATGTCGAAACCCAAAAAATGCTGAGTTTTGACCAGCACGGACCATTATATTTTCACATTTTAGGATTTTCTACAAAAGGTCGGGAAATCCTGCAAGAGATAAAAAATAAATCAGCGCTGCGGATGCTCAATCGGGGCAGCGATGTAAAGGAGGCTGGCCAGGATGATAATCAACCTGTTCTCCGCGCCATGCTGGAGCTAGACGTTCAAGCTACCGACATATACAGTCTTTTGTATCCTAATGCAGCCCATCGCTCTGGTGCTCAGGATTATACCACCTCCCCGCATATCATAAATAGTCGTCCATAAAAACGTTTGGTCATTTCCCCATTGAGGACAACTTGTTTTTTATCTCCAATACTTTTTCCTCAGCTGCTCTTCTTCCCAGGTCAATGATTTCCCTGGACTTGTCGAAATCCTTGGGATTTATATGACCAACCGCAGGTTGAATCAGAATGTCTGCTCCTTCGGTAACGGTATCAAAATGGTATTTAGCCATGATATCCAGTGAGGCCAAGATAACATCCATAGCATTGTTAAACTCCATTCTCTTCCCGGCTCCGTACGTTACATCCACGGCAAGCACCAGATCCGCACCCATCTCCCGGGCAACATCAATCGGTAATCGGTCACTAACGGCCCCGTCTACCAGGACCATATTATCCTTTAAGAGAGGTATAAAAATACCAGGAATCGATATACTTGCTCTGACTGCTTCGCTGACTGATCCTTCTATCATCACTACCCTGTTTCCGGTTACCAGATCTGTACTGACAACAGCTACGGGAAAATCCAATTCAGAGAATAACTTTTTCTTAGTGACCAAATCCAGAAACTCGGCTACTCTGTTGCCAGCTATAAATCCCATTTTGGGTACACCTATATCGAGTAATAAGCGGGTATTCATGTTTTCGATCATTTTGTCAAGCATGTACAGGTTAGCCCCACTGGCGTAAATTGAGCCCACCATAGCCCCCATACTGCTGCCCACAATGAGGTCGAATCCGATTTGGTTTTCCAATAGCACCTGCAGGACACCAATATGGGCAAGACCTCTAGCACTTCCAGCCCCCAAAACGAGTGCAACTTTTGGGTCATCAGCCATGTTGTTCATCCCCTTAATTCTAAGATTTCTGGAGGTTTGCATATATATTAACCAAACACTAGAATGGGGTGGATTTTATTGAGTAAATATTCCCGCTATTTCTTCACTTCACTCATACTAGTATTAACCTTATTCATGTTGATAAATCCACGTGAAACCGTAGCAGCTGCGTCATTTGGATTTAAATTATGGTACATAGCAGTGCTTCCTGCACTATTTCCATTCTTTGTTGTATCCGAACTGCTGGTGAGCCTGCGGTTTGTACATTTACTGGGAATCTGGCTTGAACCTATCATGAGGCCTTTATTTAATCTGCCTGGCAGCAGTTCCCTGGTAGTGGTAATGGGATTTACCTCCGGCTTTCCGGTGGGAGCCTTACTCACCCGGCAATTATATGAACAAAACCTGCTTAGTGATAATGAAGCAGAACGGCTGGTTTCATTTACCAACAACTGCAGTCCCCTCTTTATTATAGGGGCGGTAGGAGTGGGCATGTTCGGCAGCCCCACCATTGGCTATTGGCTGGCAGCCGGTCATTACTTATCCAATCTTATAGTAGGTCTACTCCTAAGGTTTAAATCAGACGGTGTTGATTTACGATCCAAGCTCCCCGCCCCAATTCCCCCCATTGCTTTCAGCAGTCCTGAAATAGATGGTATCGGCAAAATACTGGGCAGGTCTGTCCACGGTGCGATTAACAATATCCTGGCCGTGGGTGGTTTTATTGTTGTCTTCTCCGTGCTGACCCGCTTGCTTTGTGCATGGGGTGTAATTGGTTTTATCGCCCAGGTTCTGACCAATATCTTTGGTTTCATAAACCTTACCTACCCGCTTGCTTATGGTCTCTGTATGGGTTTTTTCGAAATAACCCTAGGATCGCAAGCAGCGGCAACTTCTATCGTTGGCAACTTATTCCCATCACTTGTAGTAGTAAGCGTAATCCTGGCCTTTAGTGGACTGTCGATAATTGCCCAGGTAATGAGTATTGTAGCCGGTATTCCAGTAAGGTTTTGGTTTTACATCCGTGCTCGTGTTGCGCAAATATGTTTGTCAGGCGTAATTGTTTTTTTGATTTATAAATTTTTCGGTAACCAATCAATAGAAACTCTGAACCTAGGACCTCCATTTGCTTATAAAGTAATCTACGCTTTTGACGCTTGGATGCTATCGATTATCTGCATGTTCTTTGGTATACTTATAATTTTTCTAATGCTGGCGGCGGTTTGGTGCAGCCAGCGTTAATTACTTGTCCTCAATCTCTATTTTTATTTGATCCCGGCCCTGTACAACTGTATCAAGTCCTTTGCGCAATACATATTCGATATGACCTAAAACCCCATCTGCATATTCTTCTGCATCCCGCCTGATTTGCTGAGATACTCTTTCGCTTTTGGCAATTATCTCTTCAGCTACATTCATCGCATTTCTGGTAATTTCGCTATCATCCACCATACGCGCTGCTTCGTTTTTATACTGTTCGATATACTGGTTAGCCTCTGAAAATGCCTCGTTAACAATCCTATCCTTTTCACAAATAAGCTGTTTGGCTGTTTCCAGCTCTTCAGGCAAGATGGCCCTGATCCGGTCCACTCTATCCAGAAATCGATTGGTTTCTACCAGTGACTTGCCTCCTGTAAAGGGCATTTTCTTACTGCCTTTAAGCAATAGCTCCATTTCATCCAGAATACGAAATATTTCCATCATCTTTTGGTTCCTCCTCATACCTGCGATAATAATGCAAACTGGATTCTCCGTAGTTGTCATGCCGGTATTTGTACAAGGGTTCAAACGATGGCATGTCCTTTTTGCGGGGGGTTCTAATCACTACAATCCCATCGGATTCCAGAATATCTAATTGGCTTAACAACTCCATTACCTTTTTAAATAGGTGGTCCTGGGTAAAAGGCGGATCTATATATACCAAATCAAACTTAGCCGAACGATTAGCGATTCTTTTCAGAACTTGAAAAACATCACCGCGATAAATATCAAATCCCGATTCAAAATTACAATGATTTAAATTTTCGCGGATGACTTTGACCGCACTGTTTGAATTATCGACGAACACAACATATTCAGCCCCGCGGCTGAGTGCTTCAATACCTACGCTGCCGCTTCCGGCAAATAGGTCGAGCATTTTCGCCTCATAAATCCTGTTTCCCCATACATTAAACAAAGCTTCTTTAATCATGTCGGTTATGGGGCGGGTATTTAATCCTGGAGGTGCCTTTAATCTCCTGCCTTTAGCTGAACCGGATATTATCCGCAAAATTTTTACTCCTTTGTATGTTTCGATTTAAGCATGCAATTACCTCTTTTTGTATGGCTAATTCTGATTGTAGCAGAAAAAATTTTATTAAAAAATGTCCTTACCATGAATATTATTCTAAATGTAGGGTAAAGATATGGTTACCGGACATAACCGGTAAACAAACCCTCCCCAACAACTTTACAAAATTCTCCTCTCCCCAAAATGGCGACTTCGGTCGCCATTTTAATTGCGAAAAATTAATTTGTTGTGGTGGATGGATACATTTAATTGAAAATGATGATAATAAACCCCGAGGAGGTTATGAATGTGAATGATTTATTGAAACTGTTCAACCTGAATGTTGACCTAGCCGTCGAAGCCCGGGATCTGGTTCGTGGCACGGCAAATCGTGAGATTCAAGGTGTGGAAGAAAAGGTAGAAAAACTTGAGCAAATCAAGGTGACCACCATAGATATTAAAGAACCACAAGCCGCTCAGACTATGGGGCGTCCGGTCGGTACTTATATCACCATTGAATCTCCGCCTCTCAAAATCAATGATCCTTATGTAAAGCAAGAAATAGTGCAAGCAATGGCCAAGAGTATGCCGTTGTTGCTGCCAGAAGGATTAAAACCACAGGATGTGGTACTGTTGGTGGGACTTGGTAACTGGCGAGCCACACCGGATGCACTCGGGCCCAAATTCATAGAATATAGTCCCATTACCCGTCATTATCATCAATATGCACCTGATGCTCTGGTAGAAGGGATGCGTCCCACCTGTGGTATAGCGCCAGGTGTTCTTGGAATAACCGGACTAGAAACTTTTGATGTAATTAAAGGCGTAGTGGATAATATCAAGCCAGCGGTTTTGATAGTAGTAGATTCTCTTGCCGCCCAAAACGTGGAACGGATTGGAACCACAATTCAGATGTGTAACACCGGTATCCAGCCCGGGAGTGGAATAGGAAATTCACGCCAGGCTCTAAACCAGGAACAATTAGGAATACCAGTAATCGCCATTGGTTGTCCGACAATCGTAAACGCTGCTATCATCACCAATCAGGCTATCCGTCAATATTGCGTAGATAACGGAGTTTCATTCGTTGAATCCAGGGCTAATGATACCATCCAGACAATTCTATCCTTTTTTGGCGGCAGCCTGACTGTAACCCCCAAGGAGATTGATGATATAATCGAGAACACCTCCCGTATATTGGCGATGGGTGTTGCTACCTCGCTATTCCCGGGTATCTCTCAGGAACAACTTGAGCTTTATGCCACCTAGTATCAGGCGTCAGATTGATTTAGATTAAGTAAATGCAGAAATGCAAACAAGCGGATATTTAGCATCCGCCTGTTCGATTTAGTATGGTTAGCTTTGTTTATGCTATTATTTCATGCCAGTTTTACCCTGTTCATAGGACTGGATCATCTTCTTGACCATCTGGCCACCTATGGAACCAGCTTGTCTTGAAGTCAGATCTCCGTTGTAGCCCTGCTTTAAGGTAACCCCTACCTCCGAAGCAGATTCCATTTTAAACTGATCCATGCCAGCTCTTGCTTCAGGAACCAAAATTCTATTGCTGCGACTTGCCATTTAAATTCACCTCCTTTATATTTTCTAGTCATATTGTTTCCTGTGCTAAATCTTATATGCTAGCAGTTTTTTCATTACTTTTAATTTTTTTGCTGAGGTTTGATGCCCATTTCCTGTCCGACCTCAAACTTTAACCTCTCCAAATCCTTTTGCAGACTTTGGTTACTTTGCATGTTTTCGTTTTCTTCCACAGGTTTTTTCTTCATCATACGGTCACCTCCAGCAAAGAATACTGCCGGATTTGTTCCGGCAGTATTATGATGGTCATTATTTAAATTTTTAAGCGTGAATATTATACGTTTATTGACTGATATCAATTAAAGGCTACTGAATCTGACGTATTGAATTTTCTGTAAATATAATCAACCAGTTCACCCTTTTCCTTAATATCCTTAATCAGACAAGTTGATACTTCCAAGACATCTTGAAGTATATCCTGGTCATTTGATAAATTGGCGATCTTCAAATTGTTAGTCCCGTGCTGCCTAATACCCCAAAAATCACCGGGGCCTCTAATATTCAGATCTTCATTGGCTAACTCGAATCCGTCACTGGTCCTAACCAGAGCCTTCAAGCGCTGCCTGGATTCATCAGTCAAAGGATTGCCGACCAAGATGCAGTAGGCTTGCTCCAGGCCACGTCCTACTCTGCCACGCAGTTGGTGCAGTTGCGATATTCCAAATCTTTCTGCATGTTCAATAAGCATCACGGAAGCGTTTTTAATATCCACCCCAACTTCTATCACCGTGGTTGTCACCAGGACGTCTATCAGCCCGTCTTTAAAATAATCCATTACTTTTTCCTTTTCAATGGCTTTCATGCGCCCATGCAACAAACCGACCTTTACATCGGAAAACACATTTTTGCGTAAGTCCTGATATAGAGACTCTGCTGCTTGTAAATCCTGCTTTTCGGATTCTTCAATCAGCGGACAGACAATATACGCCTGTCTGCCTTTTTTTATTTCCGTATGTATAAACTTATAAGCCTTTTCCCTGGAGGATTTAGACACAAAAATGGTTTTGACCGGCAGCCGCCCGGGAGGCATCTGGTCAATGACCGAGACGTTAAGATTACCATATAAAGCCAGTGCCAACGTTCTTGGAATTGGTGTAGCAGTCATAACCAGGACGTCGGGCATTAATCCTTTATTACCCAATTTGGCCCTCTGTCTCACCCCAAACCGGTGCTGCTCATCAATCACGGCTAATCCAAGCTTTTGAAACGCAACTTCATCCTGGATCAGAGCATGCGTTCCAACTAGTATGTCTATACCACCCCGGGCAACAGTCTCCAGGATCAGCTTCCGCTCACCACTTGGTGTTGCCCCGGTTAAGCGGGCTATAACTGTTTCGGTTCCATTAAAGATCTTAGTAAGCGAGGTAAAATGTTGTTCAGCCAGTATCTCGGTCGGAACCATCATGGCAGCCTGGTATCCGCTAGATATTGCCCGGGCCATTGCCAAAGCAGCTATGACTGTTTTGCCCGATCCAACGTCACCTTGCAGCAAACGGTTCATATGCAGAGGAGTTGTCATATCAGCAGATATTTCGTTAATGACCCTCTGTTGGGCGCCGGTCAACTCATATGGCAGGCTGGAAATTATACGCTCGACCATGTCATTGCCAGGCACATGGGTAGTAATCCCAACAACCTCTTCTTCAGACTTGTCCAGCGCAATATTCAGCTCAAAAAGAAGCAATTCTTCAAAAACCAATCGCCGGCGGGCCATGACATAAGCATTTCCTGAAGTTGGGAAATGAAGGTTGCGAAAGGCATCCTGAATATGGCAAAGATTATAACGTTGGCGCAGACTCTCATCTAATATTTCCGGATATGATGGGAGATAGTTCTTAAGAGCGTTAAGCATTACCATGCGGATATTCTTCTGAGTTAGCCCTTCAGTCAGGGGGTACACTGGCATTATGGGAATACCGCTTTCCTCGCAGTCGATTATATCGAATTCAGTGGGATAAATCTCAATACTTCCATAATTGTTCTTAATCTTACCCATTAAGAAAATATCTTGTCCCACCTTCAATTGCCGGGATAAATAAGCTTGATTAAACCAAACCGCGGTAATCATTCCAGAATCGTCTTCAACTCTGGCCTTAAAGATATTAAAACCCCGTCTGGTGCGGTTACTGTTAGTCGCAATAATGCGGCCCTTAATGTTAACCACATCTCCTCCAGACAGGGTGATTATTTTGTCAACCTTATTACGATTCAAATAGGTACGCGGTACATTCCAAAATATATCGAAGATAGTTGTCATCCCCAGCTTGTTAAGCATTTTACTTCGCTGGGGACCAACACCCTTGATGAACTGTACGTCTTCCGCTAGTCTTTTCATGTTTGTTCCTTAGATCCAAAAACGGTTTATTCAACCGAAAGCAGATAACTATAGTGGGGCTGTCCGCCATAATGCATTTCTATTTCACTGTCTGGATATTGGCCCATTACCCTTCCCTTGAGCTGCATAGCATCCTTTTCTTCCATATCAGAACCATAGAATATGGTTAACAACTCATGGTCCTGGGCCTGCATTTCTTCCAGCAATCTCAGGGCAACTTCTTCCGCGGTGGCGCCTTGGACCGCAATATTATCATTAATCAAACCAATATGATCCCCTTCTTTTATGTCCAAACCGTTAACGGTAGAGCTTCTAACCGCATATGTAACTTCTCCATAGGAGATATTATTGATTTCCTTTCTCATGGCTTCTGCCACCTTTTCTAAATCCCCCTCTTCGTTATAAGCTATTAGGGCATTAATAGCTTGCATAACTGATCGGGTCGGAATAATTTCCAGCTTTTTGTTGCTCAGGTGCTTGGCCTGTTCAGCGGTCATGATTACATTGCTGTTATTTGGCAGAATAATTACTTGGTCAGCTTCAACCTGGTCGCAAGCCCTGATCAAATCCTCTGTGCTTGGATTCATGGTCTGGCCGCCTTCCACAACTTCATCAACCCCCAGGCTTTCCAGCATCTTTTTAATACCCTCGCCCACAGCTACAGCCACTACCCCAATTTTATGGGCCGATTTTACTTGATCCTCTTCCCATTTATGGCGTTGTTCATGGACTTCTTCTAACATATTGTTAATTTTAACATCACTTATTGTGCCAAACTGCAGACAGGTCTCCAGAACCTTACCCGGATGATTGGAATGAATATGAATCTTTACCAGTTCCTCATCACCAACTACCAGCATTGAATCGCCCAAAGGAGCAAGATGATCCTTCAAATCATCTGGATCAAGGGCCGAGCCTTTGAGCAGCAACTCAGTACAGTAATTAAAATCCAACTCAATATTAGCTTTTTCATCCTTGGTAACCAGCGGCACAGATAATTTATCCTTATAGTCTTCCAGGTGTATATCCTTTTCCTGGGCCAGGCCATCTATAAAACCTTCCAGGAAATAGAGCAGACCCCGTCCTCCCGCATCCACTACCCCAGCTTCTTTCAGTATGGCAAGCATAGTAGGTGTTTTTTCCAATACTCTCAGCCCTTCCTCTGTCCCTGCTAACAGAGAACCCAAAATATCATTACCGGCATGGGCTTCCTTTTCACAAGTAGATGCTATTTCACGTATAACCGTGAGGATAGTACCTTCCACAGGCTTCATTACTGCCTTGTAAGCAGTATCGGATCCTGCCCGTAATGATTGAGCCAGATCAATCGCATTGGCCTCTGTTTTACCCTCCAACACCTTAGCCATACCCCGAAATATTTGGGACATAATGACCCCTGAGTTTCCACGAGCCCCCATTAAAGATCCTAATGAAACAGCCTTGGCAACTCTGCCTAAAGGCTCATGGCCATTTTTTTCAGCTTCTTTGGCTGCTGCTAATAACGTCAAATACATATTGGTACCGGTATCTCCATCAGGCACCGGAAATACATTGAGCAGGTCCACTTTATCGCGATTATGCTCCAACCTAATGCAACCCGCTTTTACACTCCGGGCCAGATCACTACCGGTCATGCTATCCAAATTCAAACCCCGTATCCTCCCAACTATTTATCTGTAATTACTTTTACTCCCTTTACGTTTACATTTACGGCAGCAACGGGAATCTGGGCATTGTTCTCTAAAACATAGGTAACCTTCTGCATTACATTAGATGCTACCTCCGGTATCTTAAGACCGTAGGCCACAATCACAAAAACATCAATAACCAAACCATTATCAGCAGAACTTACCTGTACACCCTTACGTATCGATTCTATGCCTAGAATATTGGTGATACCGCTTTGAATATTTTGGGGAACCATGCCAACTAATCCATAACAGTCCATCGTCGCCAATCCAGCTAGGGTTTCAACCATTTCTCGCGTGACAGTAATATCGCCCAGATCATTACTCTTGATTTTATACATCCTATATCCCTCCTGTATAACTTAATCTTAATTCTATATCACCATATTTATTCCTTCTTCTTGCCCTTTGCAATGCTATTTGATAAAATACAAAAGTGCATTTGTTATAGAGAGGGGGCATAATAGTGGCAAAATGTGAAATTTGCGGAAAAGGCGTCACTTTTGGCAAGAAGTACAGCCATTCCCATATACGATCAAACCGTCAGTTCAAACCTAATGTACAGCGAGTCAAGGTTCTGGTAGATAAGACACCCACCAAGCTGTATGTTTGTACTCGTTGCTTACGTTCTGGTAAAGTTGAAAGAGCCTTATAAACATAATCTGTAATCTTCGGCCTTAGATAGCAAATGTCTAAGGCTTTAGCTTTTTTCTGGGCTGTCAAGTTCCTCAGGATTATATATATAGCGTTGCCTGCAAAAATTACATACAACTTCAATTCTTTCATCCTGTTGTATCTCTTGTCTCTCCTCCGGAGACAGTCCCTGTAATACACCCAATAACCTATCGCGGCTGCATTTACAATGAAATTTGAAATTATGCTCCTCTATAATCTCGTATTCAATCCCTTTCATTATAAGAGGTGCTAGTTCTTCCAGGGTGGAATAACTATCTATTAAGCTGCTGATTGAACCCAGGTAAAAACTGTTCTCTTCGATAATTCTGAGAATTTCATCGTCAGCATCAGGCATAGCCTGTACTATAAGACCCCCGGCGGCCTTTGCACTCAGATCAGGCGCTACCAACACCCCTAAAGATACCAATGCTGGTATCTGTTCAGAGGTTAAAAAATATTGGGCAACATCTTCAGCTACTTCCCCGCTCACCAACTCAATCCGCCCAGTGAAGGGCTGTTTTAATCCCAAGTCTTTAACAACCTCCAGATATCCCGCAGTACCTACCAATTGTCCGACGGATAATTTGCCTGGAGATAATTCGAGCAAGTCAGCACTAGGATTGGCAATAAAACCTCTTACTCCTCCCCAAGGATCAGCGGTTGCCAAAATTGTTCCGGCCGGACCGTTGCCGTTCACCCTGAGTGTTAAAGAGTCTTCTGGGCCTTTGAGTTCACTGGCCATCATAACGGCAGCCGTCATAACCCTGCCTAAAGCCGCGGTTGCAGTTGCCGAGGTTTCATGCTTTTGGTGGGCTTCTTCCACTAAGGCCGTTGTCCGAGCCAGAAACACTCTCACATTCATACCGCGGTCAACTATTTTTACCTGACGGTCTCTCTCTGCCATAATTTGGTTCCTTTCCTATACACTACAGTAATTATAACCGAAAATGTTTACTGTGACGAATTGCAGGCATATGGCATCCAATGCTATTACATATCTACTGCTATTATGTCCTAAACACGAAAAAACTGTCCTCTTCACGGAGGACAGTCCGTGTTTTCAGACTACTTATTCTCTCTGATCTGCTCAAGTTTTACGGCTAAACATTTATTAACTGCCGCTGGTACCATACTGCTCACATCTCCGCCTAATAGAGCTGCTTCCTTTACGCCGCTTGAACTTAAATACATAAAACTGCTATCCGCCAATATGAAAATTGTCTCACTGGCTGGATACAGGTGTTTATTATATAACGCTATTTGAGATTCATACTCATAATCAGTACACGATCTCAAACCGCGGATTATTACCTGTGCTTGCTTTTCGCGGAGAAAGTCCACAGTTAGTCCCTTAAATGACTCAATTTCTATATTGGAAATATGCCGGGTTGTTTCCTTGATAAGATTGACTCTCTCTTCCAGAGTAAACAATGCTTGTTTTCCAATGTTGTGAACTACTGCCACTATGATTTTATCGAATATCCTACTGGACCTTTCCAATATATCAACATGTCCAAAGGTGATAGGATCAAAACTACCCGGATAAACAGCAATATTCACTTATGTTCCCCTTTCTGTCGGCCAGATCCTGATCCACAACCAAGTCATAAAATATCAGGCAAAGCCTTATCCGACCAGATATTTCTTAGTATTTTAGCATGGAAATCAATTTATGCAAATCTTACTAAATATTAATCGGATTATCATAAAGAAAGAGGATTCCCTGGTTCAGGGAATCCTCTTGGAACCGATAGGATTATACTTAGTTCATAGCCTGCCACAGGACCTCAGCCACATCGAATACCTTGGTAGGTTCTTCTTTATCTGCTTCTGCACCTTTGACACCATCAGATATCATTGTTAAGCAGAAGGGGCAGTTGGTTACGATCATCTGTGGCGCAGGTTCTAACAGTTGATCAGTTCTGGTATCATTAATACGTTTAAAACCTTCAAAGGCTTCTTCTTCCAGCCACATCCGTCCACCGCCAGCTCCGCAGCAGAATCCGAAGTTGCGGCCTTTTTCAATCTCAATAACGGTGCCGCCGGCTGATTTCAAGACTGAACGGGGCTGTTCATAAATATTGTTGTGTCTGCCCAGGAAGCAAGAATCGTGATAAGTCATCTTAGCTGCCAAAGACTTGGTAGGTTTCAGTTTACCTTCAGCCACCAGTTTAGCCAGTATCTCAGTGTAATGGTAGACTTCAAAGTTGCCGCCCATCTGGGGGTATTCATTCTTCAATGTATTATAGCCATGCGGGCAAACAACGATTATCTTTTTGACTCCGTAATTGTTGAAGGATTCCAGGTTCTGATTGGCCAGAGTCTGGTAGAGATACTCATTCCCCAGTCTGCGAGCCGAATCACCACAGCAATACTCTTCCGTACCCAGATATCCAAATTTGACTCCAGCTTTATCCAGCAGTCTGACCAGAGCTTCGCCGACTCTCTTATAACGATCGTCAAAAGACACAGCACATCCAGCATAAAGCAAGTACTCAAATTCTCCGCCGTCTTCAGGCAACAAGTTAACGAGGTCTCTTACGCCTCTTTCTTGCAGCCATCCAGCGCGGCCAGCCCAACCTACACCCCAAGGATTGTAGTTACGTTCCATATTGGTAAAGGCAGCCTGGGCTTCACCTGGCATATCACCCTGCCACATGACCAGGTTCCGGCGCATCTCAGTGATCTTGGGAATATGCTCGATGTACATCGGGCAATGTTCCATACAAGCCCGGCAGTTGGTGCAATCCCATATAACCTCACTAGTAACAACGTCATAAAGCAGGCTTTGTTCCATCGGGTTTACAGCTTCGGCAGCCGCTTCATCCGTCATAGCCATTTCTTCGCTTTGGGCACCAACCCCGCGATTAGCAATTAGATAAGGAGTCTTAGCATCCAAATGCGCCTTCATGTTTTGAATTAGGGTGATTTTGGGATTTAAGTGTTTACCGGTATTAAAAGCAGGGCAGTTCTCCTGACAGCGTCCGCAACGAATGCAGGCATCCAAGTCGAGCAGGTCCTTCCAGCCAAAGTCTTCGATTTGTTCAACCCCAAAGGTTTCGGCTTCCTCAATGTTGTATACCATACGATTGGCCGAAGGTCCGAGATCACGGAACCAGTAATTGAACATACCAGCAATTATATGCCACAGCTTGCTATACGGAATCAAAGCGAGGAACAGGAAGGCGATACCCATATGGAACCACCACAGTAAGCGATGCATCATCAGCAGGGCATCTACTGACATCCCACTCATGATAGAAGCAAACATCCAACCGAAGGGGGAAGCGATCTGTTCGTAGGGGACTGTTACCGGGAAGGGGCTTTGTTTAATTTGGGCTGCGATTCTAGCACCCTCAATAACAAATCCGGTGAAGAGAATTCCGAATACCAGGAAGATAATCCATCCATCGGAAGACTTAGTGTCATTTAGACGATCCGGTTTCTGAACGTAGCGGATGTAAGCAAGAACTATAATACCAATCAAAGCTAGGAAACCAGTTACGTCAACAATCCATGACATGCCAATATAGATTCCGCCTTCCAGGTGGGGCCACCCAATCCAGAAGTGGGCTGCATCAAGACCGGCTGCCATAGCCAGTAACGCAAAGCCCCAGAATAGGAAGAAGTGCATCCAACCTGGCAGCGGTTTTCTAATCACCCTCGCCTGGGCGAAAGTGTTAACCACGAAGGAGACAATACGATCCCATAAACGGTCGTCTCTGTGCTGATCCCCCTTAGCCAGTGACCAAACCTGGATTCTTTTCCCCATGCCATAAACAAGTATGCCAATGGGTATCCACATGATCAGATAGATAAGCCATTCGTAGGGAACATTTGCTCCAACCATACGCATTGGGACGTCGTAAAAACCCCGAATAGGTTCAGAAGCGAATATCATTTACAAATTCCTCCTTAATACGATGAGCAAGGATGTACTGGATATGCATTTTCGTGCATATCCAGTAACATCATTAATAACTAGGAGTTATTCTACTTCTTGAGCTCGGTCATCAAAATCGGTATTACTTTGAACAGGTCAGCAACCACGCCGAAGTCGGACACTCCGAAAATAGGAGCTTCTGTATCAGTGTTAACAGCTGCAATAAATTTTGAAGATGACATACCAGCCAGATGCTGGATTGCTCCGGAAATACCACAAGCGATATACAGATTGGGGAGAACGACCTTTCCGGTCTGGCCTACCTGGAGCTCATGCCCCAGCCATCCGGAGTCGATCGATGCTCTGGATCCGCCTACAGCAGCTCCCAGCATATCAGCCAGCTGCTCAACTAATTTAATCCCGTCTGGCCCTTTACATCCACGTCCGCCGGATACGACTACAGCCGCTTCTGCCAGGTCGGGACGTGCGGAAATAGTAGGTTTGAATTCTTTCATTACTTGATATACGTCACCAGCAGTAGCTGCAATAGCTGCGCTCACAACTGCGCCAGCACCAGCAGCAGAACCAACTTCCCATACGCCCGGGCGGATGGTTGCCATAACCGGGCTTCCGCTTACTTCCACTTTGGCCAGAGCTTTACCGGCATAGATAGCTCTGGTGAAAATGCCCTTGCCAGCTGAAATGTCAGCTGCAACAGCGTCGGTAGCCAGACCAGCGTCCAGTTTCTGAGCCAGTCTGGAAGCCATATCACGGCCATTGAAAGAATGTGCAAACAGAACAGCGTTGGGGCTGAATTCTTTAATCATAGCTACCATCTGAGCTACATAAGCCCCGGTATTGTAGTTGGCAAAAATAGCATCGTCGGCAACATACACTTTATCTGCTCCGTATTTAGCCAGTTCTCCAGCCAGTCCTGCAACTCCTTGTCCAAATACAACTGCTGCAACCTCGTCGCTGCCTTTTTTGCATTCGGATAACATTTCAAACGTAACTTTACGGATATTACCATCTTTTTGTTCAACAAAAACCCATGTCCCTGCCATGAATTACCCTCCTTTTTTATACATAAATCAAAATTTATGTGATTATTTTACTTCTACCTTAACGGTATTCTTCATCCAGTCGGCCATTTTAGCTGCACACACATCGGCTTCATCTTCGATTTTGATACCTGCAGTCTTGGCAGCAGGCAGAGCAAATTCAACGATAGCAACCTTGTTGGCTGCACCACCAGCGTCACTGGTTGCAACCGGTTTCTTCTTTGCAGCCATAATACCCTTCATAGAAGGATAACGGGGTTCGTTCCAGCTTACTTGGCTGGAAATCACAGCAGGTATACTTACTTCAATTACTGAAGTTCCGCCATCAGCTTCACAAGTACAGGTTGCTTTTCCGCCAGCAATCTCAATAGCGGTCATAACATTAACATGGGGCAAGCCCAAGATTTCAGCAACACGAGTGGGAACCTGGGAAGAACCATCATCAGCTGCAACATGGCCGGCCAGCACTAAATCCGGATTTTCCGCTTTGATAGCTGCAGCAAGAGCGGTAGCACGCGCATATTCATCCGCAGCAGTATCCTGTTTTACTAAGATTCCCCTATCGGCTCCCATCGCCAAAGCTGTACGGATAGCATCCATAGCCTTGTCTGAACCGGCGCTGAGCACTACTATTTCCTTAGCAAGACCCTTTTCTTTTAACTGAATAGCGCCCTCAACTGCTACCTCATCATAGGGATTGATGATAAGGTTTATACCAGCATCGGAAATTTTGCCGTCCTTCAATTCAATTTTGGCTTCGGTGTCAAATGTTTGCTTAACACACACTAGAACCTTCAAGTTCATTCCTCCTTTTCATCTAATGCTTTCTTAACTAAACCATGCAAGATATACCAGATTACTGAGACCTGTTTACCATCACCCCCATGATAGTTATATGTATGAGCTTTTTGCCTACGGCAAATTTACCGCCTTTACATTAGCTCACTGCAAAAAAACTTAAAACCAATTGTATACTTTCTATATTGAAGTCAAATTTCCTGCTTGCAATGCTTAATAGGAAAAATTTTTGTCAATATTGATGATATTTATAGTGTATCAAGACTGACTTCAATCGCCTGTAGAGTTTTGTCGATGTCTTCTTGCGTATGAGCATCAGAAACAAAACAAACTTCGAATTGGGATGGGGGCAAGTAAACCCCCGAATATAACATCTGTTTAAAATACTGCGCATATTTTCGGGTATCACAACGCAGAACGGATTCATAATCGTATACGGGCCCTTCCGTAAAGAATAATGAAAACATTGAACCGTACTGATTGATAGTACAATCCAAATCATAAGACTTAATTAAAGATTGAATGCCGTCAGTTAACCTTGTAGCGAGTTTACCTATCTTCTCGTAAGGATTATTCTCCTTCAAAAGTCTTAAGGCCGTCATTCCAGCCGCCATGGCAATAGGATTGCCAGATAAGGTTCCCGCCTGGTAGACGTCCCCCTGTGGCGCAACCAGGTCCATCAGTTCCCTTCTCCCCCCATAAGCACCTACCGGCAATCCTCCTCCGATGATTTTACCCAAAGTAGTCAGATCAGGTTTAATCTCCAGCTCGGTTTGCATTCCTCCATAACAAACCCTGAAACCGGTAATTACTTCGTCAAAAATTAAGAGGCTGCCGTAAAGACTGCTTATGTCTCGCAAGCCCTGGAGAAAACCAGGCCGCGGATTTATTAAACCCATATTGGCAGCAATCGGTTCCACAATAACTGCGGCAATATCGGGTCCTGATACCATAAATGCTTTCTTGACCGATTCAAGGTCATTATATTTGCATACTATGGTTTGATCGATAAATGATTTTGGTACACCCGGACTAGTAGGTATGCCGGTTGTAAGCAGGCCCGAACCGGCTTTTATTAAGAAAGAATCAGCATGCCCATGATAACAGCCCTCAAATTTAATAATTTTATCACGACCGGTGAAGGCTCTAGCCAGGCGGACCGCACTCATTGTCGCTTCAGTGCCCGAGTTAACCAACCTAACTCTATCCATAGACGGAAACGCTTCGCAAATTTGTTTAGCTAATTCAATTTCACCAGCGCAACTGGCCCCAAAACTGGTTCCCTTTTCTGCGGCCGAACTGATAGCCTGTACAATTTCCGGCCGGCTATGCCCTAAGATAAGCGGACCCCAGGAACACACGTAGTCAATAAATTGGTTGTCATCTTCATCATATATTTTGGAACCATAGCCCCTATTGATGAGTAAAGGTTGTAATCCTACCGACTTAAAAGCACGGACGGGACTATTAACACCACCGGGCATATACTTTTGGGCCTCTTTAAACAATCTTGCTGATTTTTTTGTATCCAAGCCGAGACCTCCCCCATCTTAATCCCGCTCTGCCTTATCCCAAATTAGACATACTTCATACTTGCCTTTTTGAATTCCCTTAGACTCTTTATGATTATATAATCTCTCAAGCTGTTATCCCTAGCAGTTTTCTCGATTATCGATAAAAGCTCTGCTTCACTTCGGGCATGGATCATAGTAAATAATTCATAAGGAAACTCATTGGGAACCTGGCGCAGATAGCAATGGCTGATTTGTGGGCATTCAGATACATTTCTGCCCGTCTCATCAATATTTGCCTTTTCCACTTTCCAGGCTACCATGGCATTGAATCGATATCCCGCTTGATGATGTCTTAACACCGCACCCCATCTTCGGATTGCACCTTTTATTTGCAGTTCCTCTATTCGTTCAATAATATCCGCTTCCCTAATTCCCATCTGCTCGGCAAGACTTTTAAAAGGGTGCGATTCTAAAGGTAAATCGCCTTGCAATAAGGCTATGATGCCCTTATCGATCAAATCATATGTCATCATGACTCTCCATATCAAACGATACCCGAATCTTGAATATCCTCTCAGCGGGCATATTAAGGATCGCTATATTCAATCCGGCTTCCAAATCACTTAGTTGCCTTTCGGCATCCTCCTGGGATGGTACAGTCAGGGTAAACCATAAATTATATTTATGATCGCGAAGATAGTTGTGGGTCACCCCTGGTATATTATTAATGAACTCGGCAACCTCATCTACACGGTCTATCGGAACCGATACTGCGCACAAAGTGGAGTAAAACCCTAGTCCGCGAGTATCCATAACTCCACCGATTCTTCTGATTAGACCTGAGGTCTTCATAGCAGTTATCCGGTTTAGCAGTTCCTCCTCGCCGATTTGTAAGCGATCGGCCATTACCTTATAGGGCTGAATAGAAAGCGGGAAATCGTTCTGTAACTGATTTAATATTTTACGATCTAGAGTATCTATATCGGGCACTTATATAGCCCCCTTAGGATGGTACAGACACCAAGAGTCTTCTGCCATGTAATCACCATTGTAATAATTTGCCCTGGCGCGACAACCCCCGCAACGGCTTTTGTAATCGCAGATCCCACATTTACCCTCATACTCCATAGTGCGCAATCTCTGTAATACTTCGTTTTCTCTCCAGATTTTATCAAACGGTTGGTCTTTAACATTTCCCAGCGGCATATCTAAATACGCGCATGGCTGTACATTACCGGTGGGACTTATAATACAGTAGCTTATGCCCGCCAGGCATCCTTTTGAAAACCGGAGGGGTATGCCTTTTTTGTCAGCTACTCTAATGAACTGAGGTGCACAAGTTGGTTTTATCTCTATCGAAACGGACCTCTGTTTTTCCATTATCCGAGCCAAGGTTTTTTCATACTCTGCTACTTTCAAGGCCTCATCTTCAATATTGACCGCGCGCCCGGTTGGCACCAGGAAGAATATATGGTGGGCCATAGCCCCAATCTCAACAGCAAAGTCGGTTAGGTTCTCCAACTCCCCTACATTCCAATCCATAACCGTAGTATGAATTTGAAAAGGCAGTCCCGCTTCCTTCAGGTTCTTCATACCTTTAACAGTAAGCTGATAGGCATTATCCAATTTACGGAAATTGTTATTCTTGGCGGGATCCAAGCTATCCAGACTTACCCCTGCTGCCATAAAACCAGCATCTTTCATCTTGCTTGCTACTTCGGCAGTAATAAGACTGCCATTGGTACCCATAACCGCTCGCAGCCCCAATCCAGTTGCAAAAGAAGCCAACTCGTATATGTCAGAGCGCATGAGCGGCTCTCCGCCACTAAAGATCATAATCTTAAATCCGGCATTTTTAATTTCGTTAATTAGTTTCTTTGCCTGTACGGTGGATAGCTCGTCCTCGTTCCTGATCCCCGCATCTCTGTAGCAATGATCACAAAACATATTGCATTGGTTAGTCGTATTCCAAGATACCAGCATTTTTATCCCCCTACCCCAAAACTATCCAGTGCCATTTCTTGTTGGTACTTAGCACTGATAACTGAAATCTCTCAAATATCGTGTAACTATTGTCAGCGTAAGATTATTCCAGCAACGTCTTTTGCCGCATAGGTGATAATCATATCCGCACCTGCTCTTTTAATAGCCGTTAGAATTTCTAATGTTACCGCTTGCTCGTCAATCCAGCCTTGGGAAGCAGCTGCTTTTACCATCGCATATTCACCGCTGACATTATAGGCGGCAGTGGGATAAGCAAACTTATCCTTAACTGCTTTCAGAACATCCAGATAGGCTAGAGCCGGTTTAACCATTACAATGTCTGCGCCCTCATTTATATCCAGCTCTACTTCCCGTAAAGCCTCCAGAACATTAGCTGGATCCATCTGGTACGTCTTACGGTTACCAAACTTAGGAGCCGATTCAGCCGCCTCCCTGAACGGTCCGTAAAAAGCGGAAGCATATTTAGCGGCATAGGACATAATCGGAATACTCTCAAAGCCACTCGAATCAAGTACGTTTCTGATAAAACCAATCCGACCATCCATCATATCTGAAGGTGCTACAATATCAGCACCTGCCTGTACATGTGACAGCGCCTCACGGGCTAATAATTCGAGGCTGGCATCATTATTCACTGACCCGTTTTTCTCTACAATGCCGCAATGCCCATGATCCATATATTCGCACAAGCAGACGTCAGTTATTACCAGTAAATCAGGACAGGTACTCTTTATGGAACGGATTGCCTCCTGTATTACCCCATTTTCATCGTATGCTGAACTAGCTTGGCTGTCTTTATATTCCGGAATGCCAAATAGTAAAACAGCCGGTATACCCAGAGAGTATATCTGTTCAACTTCTCCAGCCAGGTTATCAACAGATAATTGAAAGACCCCGGGCATTGATTGGATAGGATTTTTTTTCTCTTTACCAAATGTCACAAACAGAGGATAAATAAGATCAGTGACATGCAGATGGGTTTCCCGCACCATACTGCGTATGGTGTCGCTAGCTCGCAGTCTCCTCATCCGGTTGACAGGAAAACTCATATTATACACTCCTTATCAACTTTTATATTTACAAACATGTATGGAGAGAATTAATCAACCATAACCAACTTGTCATTTTAATGGCCAGCAATAAACACAATTAGTTTAGATAGCTCCTGGTTTGTCCACTTGTTATGTCTGGCGATCAGATATTATAGCATCTAATAAAGCATCAATTGTATATTGGATCGGGATAATATCCACCGTGAATCCTTTTTCACGAGCCGTTTGGGCTGTGATAGGTCCTATACAGGCTACCTTCACTAGCTTATCAATAGTGATGATATTTTCCTGCCCTATTATATTAACAAAATTATTTACAGTTGATGAACTGGTAAATGTTATATAATCAAACTTACCCAGTTTTATTTCCCTTAACAGCGAATCGTCCACATGTGATGCCGGTTCGGAACGATAGAGGATTATCTCATCCACTATTGCCCCCAAAGCTTGCAGACTTTCTGGTAAAACAGTGCGAGCTCCATGCGCTCTAGGTAATAATACTCTCTCCTGGGGTTTTAGATACTCTTTGAGCCCAGCTATAATACCCTCAGCCTGATAGTCTTTCGGAATAAAATCGACCAAGAGGCCCAAACTGTTCAATTTTGCTGCAGTCGCCGGACCAATTGCACAAATACGGCTGCCTCGAAGACTTCTGATATCAATACCCTGGACGCCCAGCTGGGTGAAGAAGATATCTACAGCATTAACACTGGTAAATATTATCCATTCGTAGGCCTCTATTCGTTCAAAGGCATCATATAAAGCACTGAGATCTTCTTGAGGGACAATCTCTATTGATGGGAACTCTATGGCTTGGCCGCCTTCGTAACGGATACGTTCCAAAAGGTCACTTGCCTGAGCACGGGCCCTGGTAACTACTATCCTGGTTCCCCACAACGGACGGTTCTCCCGCCATTGCAACTCTTCACGCAGCCTTACCGTCTCTCCAACAATAATGATGGCTGGGGGTTGAAAGCCGGCTTCCCGGACTTTTGCGACTATATCCGCCAGGGTTCCACTAACAACCTCCTGATCTGGGAAAGTACCGCGACGGATTAGGGCTACTGGGGTCTGCTCACTCCGGCCTGCTTTGATCAGGTTATTCACGATAAACTCCAGATTCTCTACACCCATTAAAAAAACTAGAGTGCCAATACCAGTTGCTATTTTATCCCACTGAATAGAACTGACCTGTTTATCTGGTCTCTCATGTCCAGTAATGACCGCAAAACTAGAAGTCGCATCTCTATGAGTAACGGGTATCCCTGCATATGCAGGAACCGCAATCGCAGAAGTGATTCCTGGAATTACCTCAAAGTTGATGCCGTGTTTGTGGATATACTGCGCTTCTTCTCCGCCCCTCCCAAACACAAAAGGATCTCCTCCTTTTAAGCGAGCTACAATTTTACCCGCCTGGGCTTTCTCAACCAGCAGCTTATTTATATCGTCCTGGGGAAGGGCATGGTTGCTGGATGCTTTACCAACATATATCATCTCGGCATTTTGAGGAGCATAATCTAATATTTCTTGCCCAATAAGGCGGTCATAAACAACTACTTCCGCCTTTTCTATGGCTTTCTTGCCCTTAATCGTAAATAAATCAGGATCGCCGGGGCCGGCTCCGATTAAATATACATATCCTGCCTTTGCCATCTACAACTCTCCCAATTCCTTAATTTCCTGCAGTATTTGTTGGCCCCCCCGGTCCAAAAGAGTCTGAGCCAGTTGTTGACCTATTTCCTGTGCCTGATCTAATCGGCCCGATAGACTGTCTCGCAGCAATACCTGTCCGTCAATAGATGAAATCAATCCTTCTATATGAATCTCGCCATCATTAATTTGGGCTAAACAAGCTATCGGAACCTGGCATCCTCCCTCCAAAAGACGCAGGAATGCTCTTTCCGATTGAGTGGTGATAGAGGTAGGGAGATGGTTGATCATTTCCATAATATCTGCGGTTTCCGTATCGTCATTTCTGATCTCCACCGCAATTGCACCTTGGCCCACTGCCGGTAGAACGCTATCAGCATCTATCACTTCTGTGATCTTATCGGTTAATCCCAGGCGTGAAACGCCTGCATAAGCCAGAATTATGGCGTCCATGTTGTGTTCGGCCATTTTTCTAATTCGAGTCTCTACGTTGCCGCGCAAATCAGAGATCTGAATATCGGGACGTAAATTCTTAAGCTGAGCAATTCGTCTAAGGCTGGAAGTTCCGACTAATCCGTTATGAGGCAGGGTGGCCATAGTGTAGCCATGGTTGGAAATTAGAACATCCCGGGGATTCTCTCGCTTTAGCACTGCTCCTAAACCAAGTCCTGGGGCAAGAAAGGAAGGTAGATCTTTCATGCTGTGCACAGCCAGGTCAATCTCTTCAGCTATTAGGGCATTCTCTATTTCTCTGGTGAAGAGTCCTTTATCACCTATCTTGGATAACGCTACATCTAAAATCTTATCACCCTTGGTTTTGATGATAACTGTTTCTATTTCAAGTTCTGGTTTCTTAACTCTTATCTCTCTGGCAACGAATTCGGCTTGCCAAAGAGCTAGTTGGCTACCTCTGGTACCCAGTCTTAATCTTTGCATACTCTTCCTGCTCCTCATCCGGTAATTCTAAACTGAAAAGTCTCTTTACCACTTCAGCATAGAGATGCCCTTGATTGCTGACGGCCATCTCCTTCAAATTGATAACCGGATAATGCAGCAGCTGGTTTACTATCGAATGGGCCATAGCCGTCACAATCTCTTTTTCACGATCTGATGTTTTACCCAACCGATTAAGCGTCTTCTTCAGCTCATTCTGTTTTATAATCTCGCCATGCTTTTTCAACGCACTTATAACCGGTACAACACTAAGGCTAGCCATCCACTGGTTGAATTCCTCAAGTTCATCAGCAATGATAGCCTCGGCTCTCAAGGCTGCTTTCCGCCGCGCCGCCATGTTTAGATCGATAACCCCTTGCAGATCGTCAATATCGTAGAGGAATACCCCTTCAATCGCATTCAGAGCCGGATCAATATCCCGAGGTACGGCTACATCTATCAAAATTATTTTCCGTCCCTGGCGAGATCTCAAGGTATCTCCGCAGTTGTCATCCCGTAATACATAATGTCTGGCGGCAGTACAGCTTATAACTATATCAGCATGTTCCATTTCTGACGGGAGCAAATCAAAACGAGCTGCTCTTCCGTTAAATAAGGCTGCCATCTCAACCGCTTTCTCATAAGAGCGATTGGAGATAATTACTGATCTTACCCCATTAACCATTAAATACTGGGTTGCCAAATCTGCCATTTCGCCCGCGCCCACTACCAAAACAGTCTTGTCCTGCAGGGGACCAAGGATTTTCTTAGCAAGTTCTACTGCTGCATAACTTACTGAAACTGGGTGCTGGTCTATGGCAGTGGCGGTCCGGACTTTTTTGCCGACATGGATCGCTTTTTGGAAAAGACTGTTTAGAACTGCATCAGAAGCTTTGCACTCCTGAGCCTTTTGGTAAGCCTCTTTAACTTGGCCCAAAACCTGTGTTTCTCCTACTATCATAGAATCGAGTCCAGAGGAAACCTTAAAAAGATGTTCTATCGCTTCATAACAGTTTGGTTGATAAATATACTTTTCTATTTGTTCAATTGGCAAACCCGAAATGGAAGCCAGATACGTTTTAAGGTGTTCCTGACCTCTCTCAATATTTCTGGCTGTGGCGTACAATTCAGTCCGGTTGCAGGTATTAAGGATAACCAGCCCCTCGACTATATCATCTTGTCCTTGGGCATAAGCTTGTTCCACTTGAGAAGGTGCAAAGGCAAAGCGTTCACGAATCTCAATTGGTGCAGTATGGTGGTTTATTCCCGTAAGCAGGACATACATTCTGATATACGCTCCTCTATTTCTCGTTTTCGTCCTTGTTTTAGTAAATCCAAAATATCAGAGTAAACCAGTTTGGCGAATATTTGTTGTCTCTGACTGATATCTATGTCAGCATTTTTTATCTCGTCTCTAAGTTGACCTAAGATATCTACCCATTCTCCATATTCGATCGGGATTATTGTCTCCAGCTCGTTGCGAAGTTTTGCCGCCAAAAGCGGGCTATTTCCTTCGGTAGAAACCGCTATACACAATGAATTCCGTCTCAAGACAGCCGGTACATAAAAATCGCAATTAGCAGGATCGTCAACGGCGTTTACCAATATACCTTCATCACGGCATAGCGTAGCTACTGATCGATTTAACTCACTATCTCCGGTAGCAATAAATACAATAAATATCTCTTCCAAATCTGACGGTTTGAATACCCTCTGCTGCCAACTTATCACGTTTTGTTGAGCCCATTCCCTTATCTTAATGGTACTTTCCGGGCTCACTACCATCACTTGGGCATCATACTCCAAGAGAGTCTCAATTTTACGTTCCGCTACCTTACCTCCGCCGATTACCAGACATCTCTTGTCGGCCAAATTTATAAAGATCGGGTACAAGTGCGCCATCAATGCACCTCATAATCCAGGCGGCAAAAAAGGGCTAAATCCAGACCCATTCTAATTGTCCTTTTTGGCCCCATCGTTTTCTTCATCGTCTCCTTCTTCTTTGGCCTTTTTAAAGCTCTGTAACGCTTTTCCCAGCGACTCACCTACTTTGGGCAATTTGCCTGGGCCAAATATAACCAGAACAATCACTAATACCAGGATAAGCTCCCATGGACCGATGTTGCCTATTAATCCGAACAAGCCACTTCCTCCTATCTACGCCCACTAAAATGGGATCTGAGCCTTATCTGCAAAAAATTGTGTTTTTTCCATCTCCACAAGATATTATGGCAAAAAGTCATGCCTTTGTAAAGAATGGTTGACGTTCGTTGGCGAATATCGCGGTTGTATTTTAATCCAAGTTTATTTTTTACTGGTTGTCCCGGCAGTATCTGCTGTTACTTCTTCATCATTCTTATCGCGAGGTTTGGTAAATTTGGTTACCAAAATACTGACCTCGTAAAGCAGATATACCGGACCGGCCATCAGCACCTGGCTGACTGGATCTGGTCCCGGACTTAGTACCCCACCCAAGATTACAATAATCAATAAAGCATATTTCCTGTTCTTGGTCAGCATTTCTCGCTTAATAATACCTAATTTGGCGAGGAAATAAGTAATTACGGGTAATTCAAAGGTTATTCCGAACGGAAGAACAAAAGACATGACAAAGGTAACATACTGGTCAACTGTGAACATGGTTTCAAGGTTTGCCCCGGCAATATATACAAAGAAATTAAGCACCAGGGGCAAAACTACGAAATAGGCAAAAACTACCCCACCAGCAAATAAAAGAATGGTGGTTGGAAACAAAATATAGATGTACTTTCTCTCATGCACAAACAAAGCTGGCTTTATAAACCGCCAAACTGCCCAGGAGACTATGGGGAAAGCAAGTATAAAACCTGCTAAAAAGGATATTTGCAACTTAACAAAAAAGGCCTCCGTGACGCCAGTTACAATTAGATTTTGCCCTATAGAGCGAACTGGGTAGGTTACTATTTGAAGTAAGAATTCATTGAAAGAGAAACAAATCATGGCGGCAATAAAAACTGCCGCTACCACGATTAGAATTGTTTTTCTTAATTCACCCAGATGCTCAAGTAGCGTCTGCTTCTCCTCAGCTGACATATCAGAAAAGGCCAATTGTTAAACCTCCCAGGATCAGTACTCCCTGCCTGAAATAAAGTCCGCTATTTTGTATAAAGATTCCTTAACCGGCATATCCGGCAGACTTTCCAACTGCCGTAAAGCCTTCTCGGCATATCTGTTACTCGCATAATAAGCATAGTCTATTCCATCACTATCGTTAACCAACTCAACGATTTCTTCTGCTTGTTCTGCACAAGATCGCGGGGACGCTAAAAGAGATGCCAGTTTACCGCTGTTAGAGCTGCATTTTAGAGCGTAGATTGCCGGTAGAGTTATCACTCCCTGCCGTATATCACTTCCGACCGGTTTGCCCAGAATTTCTTCATCAGCAACAAAGTCCAGAATATCATCAGTAATCTGAAATGCCATGCCCAGATAATAACCGTATTTTCTTAATGCTTCTATATATCTCTCTTCAGCTGAGCTTATCATTGCCCCAAGTTGACAGCTCACGGAAATCAATAACGCGGTTTTTCTTTCTATCCTGCGGAGGTAATCTTTTAGACCCTGGTTTACATCATAGCAACTGCGCATTTGCTTAATTTCACCTTCACAGATGCTCATGCTAGTCCTGGCCATTACATCAATAACGTCACGGCTTTGGTAATAATCAGCCAGACACATTGATTTGGCCAGTACGTAGTTGCCGGTATAAATTGATAAACGATTACCCCATTGGCTCTTTACAGTCGGCTGGCCTCTCCTGAGATCTGAGTTATCAATGACATCATCATGTACCAGGCTGGCCATGTGAATCAACTCCAGAGATACCGCCAGAGGAATAGCATAAGTGACATCATCTGAAAAGATTTTCGCAGATAGTAATACAAAAGCGGGTCTCAACCGTTTTCCACCTGCTTTAACCAAGTGGGTTGCAGCCTGTTCGAGTAATGGCAATTCTGTATCAATACTTTTTATTAGTTCGGCTTCAACCTGTCCCAACTCATTATTTACGGGATTAAATATTTCCAAACCGGTCATTGGTTACCCCTTTGATCAACAAATTCTATCTAATTATATATTTCCGTACCTTAAAAACCAACTATAACTGAATTCGATTGAGGTGTTGTTTAAAAATAGTATTTCCATATCTTAATTACCTATTAATTCGGCTATTTCAGCCAAAAAGCCACGAAAATAATATCAAACAAGAATATCTATTAATGTCATCACAAAAATAATAAGTCCAACATAATGGTTAATTCTGAAAGAAGCAAAATTAACACGGGCTAAATTGGCTGGTGTAACGATTATATGCTCATAAAGCAACAAGATGGCAGTAAAGGCTATGCCAATGAAATACCAAATGCCCAGTTGCATCACCAATCCATTAATAATTAAAAAAATTACCGTGGACAAGTGAAAAGCTGCCGAAAATATTAAAGCCCCGGTTGCACCAAAACGCGCAGGTATGGAAAAAAGTCCATGGTTACGGTCAAACTCTATATCCTGACAGGCATACATTGTGTCAAATCCCGCAACCCAACCCGCTACAGCCATCCACAATAGCAGCGGCTGCCATTCAAACCTTCCCGTTACAGCAATCCAACCACCGACCGGACCTATTCCTACTGCCATTCCTAATAGCAGGTGACACCACCAGGTAAATCTTTTTGTATAAGAATAGATCCATAAAATAATGACTGCCAAAGGCGCCAGTTTCACACATAGGGGATTAAGGTGGGCAGCTGCCCAAAACAGAATAACAAAGAAGACGATCACCAAAAACCATACACCCGTAACCGGTAACTCCCCCGCAGGTAACACCCATCCAGCTGTACGAGGATTAGCCCGATCTATAGCCCGGTCAATCAAACGGTTAAGGCATAGAGCAGCGGAACGGGCTCCGAACATAGCCACCGTTATCCAAAATAGTTGGGCTAAAGAAGGAATGCCAGATACTGCTAGAAAAGCACCCAAATAGGCAAAAGGCAGGCCAAAAAGAGTATGGTTAAAGTCTATCATTGATAAGAACTTGCCGAGTTTATTCAAAGCCGTACTCACTCCAACGGGTATTTACCAGCTCAATTATATCCTTGCTCATCTCTATATCATCGGGCCACTCGCGCAGGTGCCCTTCTCCCGGCCATTTCTTCGTAGCGTCTATACCCATCTTGGAACCAAACAAAGGTAAGGGAGCCGAATGATCAAGGACATCCAAGGGCCCATCAGTAACCATTATGTCCCTGCGGGGGTCAACATTGTTGAACAACTTCCACAACACCTCTGACAAATTTTGAACATTTATTTCCTTGTCAACTACCACGATAAATTTTGCAAACATCATCTGCCCCATGCCCCATAAAGCATTCATCACCTTACGAGCTTGACCTGGATAGGTTTTATTAATAGAAACAAAAACACAATTATGGAACACACCTTCCATAGGCATATGCATGTCAACAACCTCTGGGACTTGCATTCTTAGTAAGGGCAGAAATATACGTTCACTAGCCAGGGCCAGGTAACAGTCTTCCATGGGGGGCTTGCCTACTATAGTGGTAGGATAAATGGCATTCTTACGATGCGTCATGCATTTTACGTGAAATACGGGATAATCGCCAGGCAGAGAGTAATAACCGGTGTGATCCCCGAAGGGACCTTCTATACGACTCTCCGAAGGAACTATATAACCCTCTAAAATAATCTCTGCGTCCGCTGGTACTTCCAGGTCAACAGTCTTGCATTTAACCAGTTCCACTGGTTTTTTCCTGAGAAAACCGGCAAAGATAAGCTCATCGATCTCTTTAGGTAAGGGAGCAGTAGCCGCATAAGCAATAGAGGGGTCTCCACCCAAGGCTACGGCCACTTCCATTATGTTGGTTTCTGATTCTTTGTTTAAACGATAATTCTCAGCACCATCATGATGAACATGCCAGTGCATACCAGTAGTATTTTCATCATAAACCTGCAAGCGGTACATACCTACATTTCTCTTGCCATTGCGAGGATCACGGGTGTAGACATGGGGCAGGGTGATAAACTTACCTGCATCATCCGGCCAACACTTGAGGACAGGCAGAAGATTGAGATTCGGCTGGGTGTGTACTACCTCCTGGCATACTCCGCTTTTCACCAATTTCGGGAAAAAATTTGATAACTGAGCCAGCTGGGGCAGCATTTTTACCTTCCCCAGTAGAGATTCGGGCATACTATCGGCTAGCTGCAGCAAACCGGTGATTTCACTGGCGATCCCTTCCAGGTCATCCACTCCCAGACTCCAGGCCATTCGCTCCCTGCTGCCATAGGCATTTATTAGCACCGGCATATTCGAGCCTTTGACATTTTCAAACAGAAGTGCCGGGCCTCCGACTTTGCTGATCCGGTCAGTAATCTCGGTTATTTCAAGTTCGGGATCAACCGGAGCCTTTATTCTCAGCAGTTGTCCCCGCTTTTCAAGTAGCTCAACAAACTCATGTAAGTCTTTATATGCCATTGGCTGCCCTTCCTTCACCAGTACGTATTGCTGAAAGTATATTAATCAAGTCATTATTATTTTCAAATCGCGCTTGGCTAAGCTGTTGGTAAAATGATTCGGCCCTATCGAGATAGATCATCCCTTTATCTCTACTGTTATGGATATATATTAGCTCTAGGGCCATACCCAGGTTTTGACCCAAGTTGCCATATAAGGCAACATCCTGGGGTGACCAATCCTGTAATTTCGCGGCGCTTGCAAAGGCATTCGCATAAAAGGGCGCCCGGGTTCTGGTTAAGGACTCCTCTAAATCAGCCCCCAGATTATATGTCCAAACAAAGCCTTCATTTATATTGCATATCATTGTGGCAAATTGATCCAAAAGTCTTTCGGCATTGGTCTCGAGCAACAATTTCAGAACCAATCCAAAAATATAGTCGCCGATGAGAATGGTAAACTGTAAATCTTGATTATGTTGTTGTCCCTCAATAGAATCCCGGACTCTCAAATGAACCAGGTTGGCAAAATTAATCGTCCGGAACAAGTTAGCCATTTTAATAGCCAACTGCGGTTGATGACCTGCCCATCTATAAGCCCGCATCACTATTACCGGCAAAATTTGAAAACCCTCATCATCTCCCGGTTTTGGAAGGTATAAGCTTAACTCATCCCACCAAGGCTGCAGGTTCTTTTGGAACTCTTTTTCCATTTCCCTTACATCTGCCTTTATATCATCAGTAAGGATAAAGTTCATTTATTCCAACCCTCCCAATCCAAAGAAGACATAAATCGCTACCGTCTCTTATGATTCCACAAATTATGAGTGTTTCCTGCTTATGATATATTTTATCTAAATAAACCGTCGATAGACTGCCTTTATATCATATCTCAATCAGTGCCACAATTACATTAAATAATTCACGGCACTACTGCCAAGATCTTCAGAAAAAGATTAAAGCCTTACTCGAAAATTCCAAGTAAGGCCCTTTAATTACTGTTCAGCGTATTGATTAATTTTGATCGGTCTACTAAAATAGTATCCCTCCTAAATATTTACCACCATACGTTCTTCCTGGTCAACTATCAATCCCCTGGTAATTTCCTGCGCATTTACATATTCCGCTCCAAATGCTTTGGATAAATAGTTACATGCGTCCCAAGGATTGACTTTTTCTCCGCAGGTAAACACGTCCACTGCGGCATATCCCAATTCGGGCCAGGTATGAATCGCCAGGTGAGACTCGGAAATAACAACAACTCCGCTAACCCCTTGAGGACTAAACTTGTGGAATACAACTTCCCTAACCTCAGCGCCAGCCTCTAAAGCTGCATTAATCATGATATCCTCCACCTTCTGGATATCATTTAATGCTTCAAATCGACATCCATAAACCTCTGCTAGTACATGTCGCCCCAAAGACTGCAATCATGTCAGCTCCCTTCATTAAGTTTTTTGTTAGATTGTCTCAAACCTCCTAATTAACCGTCTGAAAACACACATGTAGAATTTTAGCACAATCATACCCCATGTCAATAAGCCTCCACTGAAAAATTTAGTGCACAAATTTTCCCATAGCAGTGAGACCGTCATGACTACCTTTTTTATCCCCAGACTTGTATTTTTCCGGTCATAATGATACTTTAAATGTTGGTCTGAGAATTTGGACAGACATATTTAACAGGGGGGTCCACAATAATGACAGCAAAGAAAAGAATATTGACCGGTGATAGACCAACCGGTAAATTGCACCTGGGCCATTATGTAGGTAGTCTGGCCAACCGGGTCAAATTACAGGATGAATATGAAAGTTACATTCTTATTGCGGATGTTCAAGCACTTACGACCAATTTCGAGAATCCTGAAAATCTCCGCAGGGATACCCTGCAAATAGCCGAAGACTACCTGGCTGCAGGCCTTGATCCTCATAAAGCAACCATCTGTATCCAGAGTATGATCCCGGAGATTCATGAATTAGCAGCTTATTTTGGCATGTTCACATCTGTAAACGTATTGAGACATAATCCTACTGTGAAGTCAGAGGCTAAGCAGCATGGATTCAGTGATATGCCCTACGGCTTTCTTGGTTATCCGGTTAGCCAGGCAGCGGACATAGCTATTTTTAAAGCTAACCTGGTACCGGTAGGTGAGGATCAAATTCCTCATCTCGAACTCACTCGCAAGATCGTAAGACGGTTCAATGATTTGTACCAGCCTGTATTAACCGAACCGGAGATATTGGTGGGAGAAGTTCCCCGGTTAGTGGGTTTAGACGGCAAGGCCAAAATGAGTAAGAGCCTCAATAATGCCATTTATCTTAGTGATACCTCAGAGGAGGTAAGAAAGAAAGTAATGGATGCAGTAACTGACCCGGCCCGTATTCATAAAACTGATCCTGGCCATCCTGAGATATGCACAGTATTTGAATATCATAAGGTTTTTAATCAGCCGGAGGTTGGCCAAATAGAAACTGACTGCCGGGAGGGCAAAATCGGATGTGTAAATTGTAAGAAACGTTTATCCGGATGTATTGACACCCTGCTTGAACCCATGAGAGAAAGACGGCAAACTTACATCCAAAATCCTGCGCTAGTCAAAGAGATACTGATGGATGGTACTGCCAAGGCTAACCAGGTAGCCAGACAGACTATGAAAGAAGTCAGGATAGCCATGGGTATAGACTATTTTAATGGATAAAGAGTAAGGAGGTTCCTTTGAATAAACAACTGAACCTAGGCATATGTCAGATCCAGGTTACAAATGATAAGAGCACCAACTTGCGGCATGCCGGAGAAATGATTGAAAGTGCAGTTCGGGATGGAGCAGAAATGGTGGTACTGCCAGAAGTTTTTAATGTCCCCTATGTAAACTCGATTATGGCCAACCAGGCAGAGGTCTACCCGGGTGAAACAGCCCGGTTTCTTTCCGAAACAGCCCGTAAAAATCGATGTATTTTAGTAGGTGGATCCATCCCGGAGCGCAGTCAGAACGGAGATATCTTCAACACCAGTTACACTTTCGACCAGGATGGCAATCTCATAGGTGCACACCGTAAGATACACTTATTTGACATTGATATCCCAGGACAAATTACTTTTAAGGAATCAGAGGTTTTTACTGCCGGTAATACCCTGGAAATTATTCGGTACCAGGATTTATGCATTAGCACCATAATATGCTACGATATCCGCTTTCCTGAACTAGCCCGTCTGCTCACCCTGCAAGGTGCCAACATGCTGATTATCCCAGCCGCATTTAATATGACAACCGGTCCTGCTCATTGGGATCTGCTGATGAGATCAAGGGCGATCGATAACCAGCTATTTGTTGTGGCTGCCTCACCCGCACGTAATCCTGAAGCTAGTTATCATGCGTGGGGACATTCCATGGTGGTTGATCCTTGGGGAATGGTAATGGCTGAAGCGGGTCACGGGGAAGAAATCCTCATTTGCCGGCTGGATTTTTCGGTTTTGGACCGCGTCCGCAAGGAAATGCCATTGTTAAATCACAGAAGAACTGATCTCTATGATGTGTGCAAAAAAACATCCAGGTGAGACCTTGGTACTATGTTGGCTCTAATTCTATAGAAATTGAGTTCCGTTTGTCTTAATTGACGTCTAAAAAAACGACCGGCGATGTAATATTAAATCACCGGTCGTTAATATTCACAAATATAGTTTATCAGGCCGAAGGTCCTAAACCTGAATGAGTTAAGGGTCGATTATTACGAATTACAAAAATAAAAACTGGGAGCAGGCATAGCAATACCGACAGAACTGTATAGAGAATAGCCTGATCAGTATATATTTCGAAAAATCTATAAGTAAACAGAATTGAAAAAATAAATACGCCCACGCTGATTAGCCACCCGATTCCTGGAATACCGGACAAAAAGACTCCTCCAACTATTATGACCGGGCACCATAAACCCAAATTGTCGAGATGATAAGAAAATATATCTATCTCCCCTACCAGAAGACCCATAATATAGAGATCCGCTACCGGTATCCAAGCCAACCAAGGATTATCTATACCCCGATTAGAGGCCATAGTCGACAAACCAACCGATTTCAATACATAGAAAACCGCGCCCACTATGAACAGAATAAAAGAAAAGAATCCCAGCATGGCTAGAAAAGCAGCAACACCATAATCCACTCCAACCACTCCTTTTAGAAAAAAGCCCGATGACAACATGGCTGACTGTACCTGTTTCCTCCATGCTATCAAATGATCATTCTATATATTGTATTGTAATAGATGGAATATGAGTTGTCAGTAGGTCAATGAATAACGCATATATATAACAATCCAAATATCTTAGTCGGTAATCTTACTGAGGTCTGGACGCAACTGGGATGCTGCACGCATGAACTGGTGCTTTATTTGATCCTGTGGTTTTTCGGTATTAATATGCATTAATACCCTTATGCATAGGGGAAGAGCTCCGGGAACCGGTATTTCCTGGGTGCATAACAAAGGCACTAGGGTCAATCCCATGGCCCGGGCAGCCTCGGCGGGGAAAGCAGATCTTAGGTCTGGGGTCATGGTAAATATGATGCTAATAATATCTTGTGATAGTATTCCGTTATTACTGATCATCTGGGTCAATAGCTCTTGGGTTGCTTCTGATAGCTCCTTATTCTCATCTTTCTCTACGGTAATTGCCCCTCTGATACCTCTTACTGCCATACTTCCGTCCTCACCTTTATTAGATTTCTAGTTTGTATAATGTACATGTATTGCGATGACCATATGAAAACAACTCATCTGTCAAACTCATGGCACAGCCCGATGACCCAGTCCAATTGCTACCTCGTCCAAGTGTAAAAGCCCTATCCCCATAAATACTGCTACACTGACGTGATCATGGAAGCGAGCAACGCCTATTTTTCCGCCAACATTCAACCCTAACGCTTTCGGCATAATTTGGGATAAAGCCTCTCGCGAAGCCCCAGCTACTGCACCTTCATCGGAATGAGTATCCTTGATAACGCCTTCTCTTTTGGCCGCAACGACAGAACGTTCCACGATTTTAGCCATAGATGAGATGAACTCTCCCCCATAGTCAACCGCAACGGCTTTAACACCATGTTCTTCAAGAAGGGCTTTTTTTATTTGTATTTCCTCACTGCGTGTGGAGGATAATGCCATCTTAATGGCTGATGAGGCTGCTATCTTGCTGCCTGGTTCCATTGGAATTCCCCCCCAAAGTATGTCTGCCTTATTTTACTATACTTTTACCTATCATGACTATGGCTTGATTGGCTGTGTACACCTGACCTTTTTCTGGAAATGCCAGGTTGGACGATACAGCTGCTATATTAAAGTCAATTGGAAAGTTGTAAGCGGTAGCATCAACTTCTATGGTATCACCGGCTTGGATTGTTACGTTGACCCTTTTACCAGTAAAATTAGCTTTGGGCTTCCCATTAACTAAAACCTGGGCTCGAGGCAAGGATGAAAACTGGTTGATTTCAATTGCTACCCGGGCTTGAGGAGAGATGGCTTCTTCAGCATCGAGATCGGCATTATTTGAGGTTGTGGCAACGGGTAATTGAATGGTTTCCCCTTCCATTCTTTCACCCCAGCTTAGATATAACCGAATGGGATCAACGGACATGACTCCCTGAATAACAGCCATTATTACTATAGTAACAACGACAAACCTTATCAGCCCTTTTTCTATTTGGTCTAAAAAATTTTTCAAAAGAATCCCCCCAGGCATGCTCCTCCTCTATCTTATGCCTGGGAAAGGGCCTTTATCCACGAAATGTTTTCAAGATTGTGGCAGCCAAAGCAGCAGCTCCATAACCATTGTCAATATTGACTACACCTACTCCGCTGGCACAGCTATTAAGCATGGCGAGCAAAGCAGCCAGCCCATTAAAGCTAGCCCCATAACCAACACTAGTCGGGACGGCGATTACCGGTTTATTGGTCAATCCCCCCACAACGCTGGCTAAAGCCCCTTCCATACCTGCGACTACAATAATTACCTCAGCTTGATTGATCTCATTAACCCGGGCCAACAAACGATGGATACCTGCAACGCCTACATCATAGAAGCGCGAAACCACAGCTCCCATCACACCCAAGCAAACCGCAGCCTCCTCCGCTACCGGAATATCGGCAGTACCAGCAGTCACTATGGCTACGTGTCCAATAGACGGAGCTGCAGATCGATTAATATATAAGACCCGGGCGGTTGGATCATATTTGATGTCGGTAAGACGCTCCCTGACCGAGTCATATACTGCTTGAGTGGCCCTTGTACCCAAAATCAAATCACTTTGCAAGGTAAGTTGTTCGAAAATAGTGATAATCTGCTCAATTGACTTACCTTGACAAAAGACAACTTCAGGGAAGTGGTCTCTTAAAGGGCGATGATGATCCAGCTTTGCGAAACCCAGATCTTCGAATGGCAGGGTGTCTAAAAGGCGGCAAGCATCATCAACCTCTAAACATCCGTCATGCAATTGCTCCAATATTTTACGCAAGCGTTCCTTATTCATCCGTAAAAACCTATATCTTAATTATTTAATCTTAATCCTGGGCCCAGCCGCATTATCTGATCCATTGTCCGCCTTTACCAGTTGCGGGCCGCGTAATCGACCCCGAATAAAAATGCCTCTTTGTTTTTGTCGATTACTCCTGGTTTTTTGCCCGCAAATATCAATTCAAATAAGCTTAGGGTTTGTTCTACGGTAACCAGGGTCATCTTCTGAATGCATGCGCCCAGGAGTATCATATTAGCTATTTTTGAGCCGCCATGCTCGTCGGCTATTTGGTTAACCGGCATCTGAAAAATACATAAATCCTTCCTGACCGGCGGACGATCAATAAGCGAGGTGTTCATGATCAAAGTACCATTGGGCTTAATCTTGGACTCAAACCTATCCAATGACGGCCGGTTGAGTATTATGGCTGTCGCGGGATTCTCCGTCAGGGGGGAGTAAATCTCACCATCGGAAATGGTAACCAGGCAGTTAGCGGTGCCTCCCCTCATCTCTGCTCCATAAGCTGGCAGCCATGATACGTTCTTCCCAACACCCATGGCAGCATGGGTGAGAAACTTACCCATAGACAAAACACCCTGACCTCCGAAACCGGCGAAAAGGACCTGTTGTTCACTGCTCATGTACGATTATGCCTCCTTAACCTTAAACTCGCCGAGCGGATAGTACGGGATCATATTGTTCTCCAGCCACTCCAAAGCTTCAACCGGGCCTAAACCCCAATTAGTAGGGCATGTGGATAGAATCTCCACCATAGAGAATCCCAGTCCGTTCATTTGGGTCTGAAATGCTTTCTTAATCGATTTCTTGGCTTTAATAACATTAGCTGGATTATTAACAGCAACTCGGCTTATGTAAGCTGAGCCCTCATTGGTAGCCAATAGTTCGGCCATTCGTACCGGAAAACCAGTATCTTCTTTTTTGCGGCCATATGGTGATGTCGTTGTAACCTGTCCCAACAAGGTGGTTGGTGCCATTTGTCCCCCGGTCATACCATATATAGAGTTGTTGACAAAAATAACTGTTATATTCTCAGAACGGGCTGAAGCATGCACTATTTCACCCATTCCTATTGATGCTAAGTCTCCATCACCCTGGTAGGTAAATATGCAGCGATCAGGTAATATCCTCTTAATACCAGTGGCTATAGCCGGGGCTCTTCCATGAGCAGCCTCCAACATATCGAAATTGAAATAATCGTAGGCCAGAACCGCACATCCTACTGGACATATACCAATGGCATTTTCCCGCATATTCATATCATCCATACATTCAGCAACTATTCTATGAATAATCCCGTGGGTGCAACCCGGGCAGTAGTGGGTTTTAACTTCAGTTAAGCTCTGAGGCCGCTGAGCTACCGTCTTCATTTTAAACCCTCCTTTTGGGCTACTGCCATGATTTCTCTACCTATCTCCTCCGGGCTGGGAACCATCCCTATTCTTCCGTAAAATTCAACTGGAGCTCGGCCATTTACGGCCAGGCGAACGTCGTCGATCATTTGTCCCATGCTTATTTCTACTGATAGGAACAGTTTAGCTTTTTCAGCTGCCTGGCTTATTGGTTCTGCCGGGAAAGGCCACAAAGTAATGGGTCTTATTAATCCAACCTTATAGCCCTGTTTACGCACCTCAATAATTGCCTTCTTAACAATACGCGACATTAGGCCGAATGCAACTACCACCAAATCAGCATCCTCTGTCATGAAATTTTCTGCCCTTGGTTCCTGCGCTTTTATTGAAGCATATTTTTGCGCTAAGACGTGGTTTCGGTATTCCAAAAAATCCGGATCAAGATGCAAGGTGTTCACAATATTTGGTTTTCTGCCCTTGCAGCCTCCAATCGCCCATGGTTTGTCAACAAATTCTGTAACTTTGGGTCTAACCTCAACCGGTTCCATCATCTGCCCAAGTGTGCCTTCTGCCATAATCATAACGGGAGTACGATGTTTGTCAGCCAGATCGAATGCGGTAATCGCAAAATCCATCATCTCCTGTACTGAGGACGGGGCTAGTACTATTATGTGATAATCCCCGTGACCTCCCCCGCGGGTCGCTTGATAATAATCAGACTGAGCTGGTTGAATTCCACCCAAACCTGGTCCCCCTCTTGATACGTTGACGATTAAACAGGGAAGTTCGGCCTCGGCAATAAAAGAAATTCCTTCCGACTTCAAACTTATCCCCGGTCCCGAAGAAGCAGTCATGACCCTTGCCCCGGTTGATGCTCCACCATATACCATATTAATTGCTGCCAACTCACTCTCGGCCTGGACAAACGTGCCACCCAGGAGAGGGAATTTTCTGGCCATATATTCCGCAATTTCACTGGACGGTGTTATAGGGTAGCCAAAGAAAGCAACGCATCCTCCTATCAATGCTCCCTCGGCCAATGCCTCATTTCCTTTCATCAAAACCCTATCCATGGCATTACTCCCTTTCTACCTTAATAACCATATCTGGACACATAAGAGCACAAATGCCACAGCCGGTACAATTGTCCGGTTCAAGGTCCGTTACCGGGTGGTATCCTGAAGAATTTATTCTACTCTTGTCCAATCCTAATACATCCTTAGGACAAAAATGGATACAAAGCTCACACCCTTTACATTCCTCTTCTACAAAACTCACTTTTCCCCTGGCCATGTTTCCCCTCCCGTAAAGTTAGTACAACCAATCTGGCATCAAAAACAATTTAATTACCTTTAATAAATCACCGTAATGAGGAAAAAGTTTTCTATAAAACTTTTTCTCAATCGTTAAGCATTTTATAGGAATGCCAAGGGCTTTACTGTAGCTTTCAACCTTCTTATGCCCTCTCCTAATGATTTCACAGTTACTATCGGACATTAGATTGGGATTACTGACTATAGCTGAGAATTTAAGCCCGGATGCACTCTCAAGCTGATCCCTCAATAAAATCACACTCTCCAGATCCTGACTAAATGGCCGATAGGGATTTAACACCAAAATAAACTCGTAATCCGGGCGGGTGATTATATGCTTATGTAAGTAACGCAAAACGTTACACCCAACCTCATCCCCGGCCACATCCATAACCATATAATTGTCCTGCTTGACCAAACCAATAATCTCCCGAGGCACAGCAGGAACGTCACCGAAAGATAAATCACCCTCCGGTGCCAGCAATCTCACCCCTGCGGGTATGAGTATATCTTTAAGTTGCCGGGAAACAAAGTACGGATTAACCATATCAAGATCGGCCAGAATGATGTTTGTCTCTATCTTAGCTTCATTGAGGGCATAATTTAGAGCAATCTCTGATTTACCACTGCCAAATCCACCCGCAAAAATAGTGATTCTTCCCAAAATTCTTCACATTCCGATCAGATTTTACTTAATATAGAATAAGTCTGGGTTAAATGCAATTGAAATATTAGGCTAGTGGGAAAACCGAGCCTTTTATCGCCAATTGTCCATGTGACGTATCCAGTGCTCCCGATAATCAGTCAGATCCTGACTGAACCGGAACAGCAACTTCTCCACATCTCCTTTGGAAAACAGCAATTCCTCCGGCTCAATTATCTCAATAGTCCTGAACTCTTCCTTCACTATAAATTTGACTACGTCTTCAATGTTTTCAGCATATAAAGTTATTACTACGGGGGCATACCCAACCTTGTTGCCGGTGATATCGTCAAGCAGGGTATAGATGTCCTGACTCATATCAATATCGTCGATTCGGATACCTTGCATAGGAACGTTTCGCATTGTAGACACCTTTTGTTGTCTGGCATTATCGGCCAGTTGCTCTACGTTCTTAGTTCCGAAGAGTTTACCGGCTTTAGGTCTGCCAATGTAATCGAAACGTAGCCTTACTTTAAGTTGCGGCAAAACACCATCCCCCGTTTCTTTAATAATTTGATTTGCTCTGGAATTAAATTCATTTGATTTTAAGCTTTATTTATTGGCATGAGTAATCATTTAACCAAGGCCAGTGATTTCAACTGGCTCACCTCATCCGGGGTCAGAAAGCGGTAATGCCCTTTAGCTAAACCGTCTAAGGTCAGGAATCCCAAAGCCGTCCTGGTAAGTCCTAAGACCGGATGTCCCACCGCAGTGCACATTCTCTTCACCTGTCGCTTACGCCCTTCGTGGATAGTCATGGCCAAAATTGAATGACTCGAATTTCTTTCCATTATCTTGACGGTAGCTGGAGCAGTAGTCCCATCCTCCAGTTCCACCCCCCGCCGCAGAATATCTGCTTCCCTGTCAGTCACATAACCTTCCACATCGGCCATATATTTTTTCTTAATCTTATAGCGGGGATGTATCATCAAGTTGGTGAATTCTCCGTCATTGGTAAGCAATAGAAGTCCTTCGGTATCATAATCCAGGCGCCCTACGGGGTGAAGCCGCACATGCAGGTTGGATACTAGTTCAAGCACCGTAGATCGTCCCTGTGGGTCGGAAACCGTGGATAAATAACCGGCCGGCTTATTGAGTATGATGTAAACGGAGCCTGGTATAGACACCCGGCGGTCATCACACGTTACCAGGTCTTGGTCAGGATTGATGAGGGTGGCAACCTCTTTGACTACCGAGCCATTCAGCTTGATTCTCCCCGCCGTGATCAGTTCTTCCGCATGGCGGCGAGATGCTACTCCAGCTTGTGACAAGTACTTGGCCAGTCTCAACTTCACCATTCCTTTATATTTCGTCCAATCAATATACCTTTTTTCTGCAAAAAGTACAACAATCCTCCCCTAAGGCCTTCCTTCGTGGCACACTTATAAGTATCTGCTATAATTGATCTATTATGAAAGGAAAAGATGTTATGAATTCCGATTTCGGTATAATGCTTACCCCCATAGGCATCGTAAGATCGCCACTCAAAGGGCTTGATGATTATAACCAACCAGATCAGCCGGCATGGATCGAGGTTTATCAACCTTATCAAGAAGCTTTGCGGGGAATAGACGCCAATTCCCACTTGTGGATTCTTCAGTGGTTTCATAAATCTAACCGGACCGTCCTCAGAACTATACCGCGCCGTTTCAGCACGAACCTGCCCGAGCTCGGTGTATTTGGTCTTAGATCCCCCGACCGCCCCAATCCGATCGCCTTGACTTTGGTTCGGCTGGAGGCTGTTGAGGGCAATTTGTTGCGTGTAAAAGGTTTGGACGCCATCGATGGGACACCTGTCCTGGACATTAAATCATACTATGAACAGGATATAATCTTTTCACCTAAAACACCCTATATTCGTGCTCAGGACCCAGCGATGCGCCGCAACCATTTCTTTAAACAAGCCTTAAGCCACCACCAGGAAACATGTCCTGATCTATTTTTAGCGGTTCGAATGGTAATGGTAGCAGATGAGTTTTTAGGACACATCAACCGCCCGGACTTAAGAGTATCAGTAACCGGTTCACTTTGTTTAGCAGACACGCTGCAGGGTTTGAGCCGAGCCAGGTTGGCTAATCCAGCCCGGTTTAAGTTCCAAGCCTCTGATACTTCATCGCTTTCGGTGTGGGCGGATAAACAACATAGTTTGAAAATCTCGGCGCGTTGTACTGTGGACGCAGACAGTTATTCTACCCTTTCCGACGCGGATCTTTTTGAAATAGAATACGATATCGTGAGTTAGATGTTTAACTAATTGTGGTTATATTTTGGTCAATACTTATGTTGACCTAATATAGATTAATTAAATTAGAAACACGGAGGAATGATATGACCAACAAACCGGTAGACAAGGATAAAATAGAAATGGCATTTCGGCTTATTCTAGAAGCTTTAGGTGAAGACGTCAACCGTGAGGGGATCGTTCAGACCCCTCAGCGAGTAGCCCGGATGTATGAAGAGATTTTCTCCGGTATGAACGTTGATCCCCAGGAAATCCTTGATGTTTCATTTAACGAATATCATGATGAATTAATCCTGGTTAAGGATATTCCCATCTACTCCATGTGTGAGCATCATTTTCTGCCCTTTTACGGTTGGGCCCACGTAGCTTACATTCCCAAGGGGGGGAAGGTTGTGGGAATCAGTAAATTGGCTAGGGTTGTGGAGGCCTACGCCAGAAGACCCCAACTCCAGGAGAGGCTTACCTCCCAAATCGCCGATTGTATTTTTAGCACCTTAAAACCGATGGGGGTAGGTGTAATTATTCAAGCTGAGCATATGTGCATGACGATGCGTGGGGTTAAAAAGCCTGGTTCATTAACAATAACCTCGGCAGTACGGGGAATATTCGAAACACGCCCAGAAACCAGGGCAGAATTGTTTGCGTTAATTCAAAAATAGCCAAACACAGATCATTGGAAAAAGCCCTTCTATGTTGACGCAATCGTCATAATACATGGAAAAGGGCTTTTTTTCGTGGCCATAACTTTTAAGCTGATAAAATTGAGGTTAGCTAGAATAAACCTATGATCTCCCCATCGGGCAGAATATCGATATTTTCAGCAGCAGGTGTTTTTCCTAGACCCGGCATCGTCATGATATCACCGGCAATAGCAACTATAAATCCTGCTCCTGCTGACAATCGGATCTCTCTGATATTTACATTAAAGGCTTGGGGCCTGCCCACCGCGTTCATATTGTCTGACAATGAATATTGGGTCTTGGCAATACATATAGGAAGGCTCCCGTATCCCAGATCCTCACACCGAGTCAACATTGTATCCGCGGCCTTGCTGTAAGTCACTCCATCCGCTCCGTATATTTGGCAGCAAATAGTTTCAATTTTGTCCTTCAGGGGCGCTTGTAATTCATATAAGTATCTAAAGCTGGAGGGTTTATCAGCAGCTGCTATAACCTTGCGAGCCAGCTCTTCACCCCCGGGTCCGCCCTCCCGCCATACCCGGGATATGGCCAATTCCGCTCCCAGGCTAGCACACTTTCTGGTTACCAGGTCAATCTCTTGGGGCTGGTCGCCAGGGAACTCATTAAGCGCCACTACCACGGGTACTCCATATAAATTAAGATTCTCAAGATGCTTCTCCAGGTTGGCAGTACCCTTCTCCAGGGCGGCCATATCGATCTCATTCAGCCTTCCTTTCGGAACCCCACCATGGTTTTTCAAAGCCCGAATAGTTGCTACAATAACCACCGCATTAGGTTGTAATCCGGCATACCGGCACTTGAGATCGAAAAACTTCTCAGCACCCAGATCGGCACCGAAACCAGCCTCAGTAATCATATATTCACCCAGCTTCAAGCCCATCTGGGTAGCCATTATGCTATTACACCCATGGGCGATATTAGCGAAAGGTCCACCATGTATGAAAGCTGGTGTGTTCTCCAATGTTTGTACCAGATTGGGTTTAATGGCATCCTTCATTAAAAGGGTCATGGAACCAGCTGCCTTTAAATCAGCGGCGGTTACTGGCGTCCCATCATATTTATAAGCTACCACCATTTTGGCTGCTCTTTGCTTGAAATCCATTAGATCGGTAGCTAAACATAAAATGGCCATCACTTCCGATGCCACGCTTATGTCAAAACCAGACTCACGCGGGATACCATCGGCTTTTCCTCCTAGACCAAGTACAATGTTACGTAAAGCCCTCTCGTTTAGATCCATTACCCTGCGCAGAACAACCTGGCGGGGATCAATATTTAGTGGGTTTCCTTGATGCAGGCTGTTGTCAACCATAGCCGCCAACAGATTATGGGCGGTGGTAACTGCGTGAATGTCGCCGGTAAAATGAAGATTAATGTCTTCCATTGGTACAACCTGAGCGTATCCTCCCCCAGCAGCCCCTCCTTTGATCCCAAAACTTGGTCCCAGCGAGGGTTCGCGTAAGGCAATGATGGCCCTTTTACCGAGCTGATTTAACGCCATTCCCAAACCAACCGTATTAGTGGTCTTGCCTTCACCGGCAGGGGTAGGATTTATTGCGGTCACTAATACAAGCTTTCCGGAGGGCTTGTCCTTGAGCCGTTCCCATGTTTGCAGTGAAACCTTGGCTTTGTATTTACCGTATAGCTCAATATCGTCCTCAGATAAACCTAAAGACCGGGCTACATCTATAATTGGCTTCATTTTTGAACTTTGTGCTATTTCAATATCGCTTTTCACCTAAACACCCCATTTTCAGATATAAAAAGACATAGAATATAGTCTCTATGTCTGAGTTTCTATAAGGTAATATTATACTATCCTATTGTATGGGTGTCCAGTTATGGCTTTTTCTGTCCACACAACAAATTATATAAAACAATCCATTATGTTTCAGTGAGCTATCGGAACAGCACGTTGCAGATATAAATTGATGCCAGTAAACCAGTAACATCAGCACTAAGCCCGGTTATAACAGCATACCTGAACTTCTTGATTCCCACTGATCCAAAGTAAACGGTAAGGACAAAAAAGGTGGTGTCTGTTGTTCCTTGCATAACCGAGGCCATTCTTCCTATTAGGGAATCGGGTCCATATACTTTCATTAATTCAGTAGCCAATCCTAACGCACCACTGCCTGATAAAGGTCTCATCAAGGCCAGCGGGAGGACTTCCGGTGGTGCACCTAGAGCTAACATAGCGGGGCGAATTACAGCTACCAGACAGTCCATCGCTCCGGAAGCTCGAAATACCGAGATAGCCACTAACATTCCGACCAGGAAAGGAATTATTTTTATAGCTGTCCTAAAACCTTCTTCAGCCCCTTCCACAAAGGTTTCGTAAACCGGGACTTTTTTGAAAAATGCATAGACTGGGATGACGAGGAGAAGAAAAGGTATTGCCCATTGTGAAATCGTATTTAATATGGTTTGCAGCATCAATCCCGTCCTCCCCAGCGACTACGTTTGCGAAACCAATAATCAAGCGATACAGCTACTACCGAGGCACAACTGGTGGCAAATATGCAAGCCCCTACAATTTCAGTAGGATTGGCAGATGAATAGGCTAACCGTATTCCAATAATGGTTGCCGGGATAAAGGTTATACAAGAGGTATTCAATGCCATAAAGGTGCACATAGCCCTGGAAGCCTCGGGGCGGTTCCCGTTCAGTCTCTGCAATTCCTGCATGGCTTTCATTCCGAAAGGGGTGGCTGCGTTGCCCAAACCAAGCATGTTGGCACTGAGATTCATAATAATAGCGCCCATCGCCGGATCCCGGGGCGGAACAGTGGGGAATAAGTAGCGTAATAAAGGCCTCAAAAGAGCAGCCAAACCTTGTATCAATCCAGCTTTTTCAGCAATTTTCATTATACCCAGCCATAAAGCCATAATACCTATCAAATCGAAACAGACCTTGACAGCACTTTTTGACGCCTCTAGCGCCGCAGTCGTAACTACCTCTACTTGTCCGTTGAGTGCTGCCACCATGATCCCTGATACCAGCAACAAAAGCCAAATGATATTTAACAAAATTAGCCCCTCCACCCTTGTCCTAGAACCAGACTCTTCTAGAAGGGTATGTTAGAGGGCCATTAAATAGAACAGCCCGGCTAAAGCCGGACTGCTGCTTGCTATAAAATATTGTTACCTATAATATTGTGATTTTTATTTTACCGTGATTGCATGATTATTGAAAACTCTCGTTTCTATTTCTGTCTCTTCTCTCCATAATGCTTTCGATCTTATCGAAAATCTGGGGGGCTACATCAACCACCCTTTCTGCCAGCGGATTTCCAGCCACAGATATTAGGCGGACATCATTAGCTCTTACCACTAAAAAACCGATAGGCTTCACAGATACCCCAGCTCCACTGCCTCCAGCAAATGGTAGTTCTTCGGGTTTGCCGGAAGAATAGCTGGCTTCGTATTCGCCACCACCGGCAGCAAAACCACAAGCCACCTGTGAAATGGGAATAATTACACTGCCATCATTGGTTTCAACTGCGTCGCCAACCACAGTGTTTACGTCTACCATTTCCTTAATACTCTGCATGGCGGTCTTCATTAAGGACTCAATAGGGTGATTGGGCTGGGTTTGTTCTAAATCCATTTATACACCACCTGACTTTTAATGCTATTACAAAGGATCCAATAATTATAATGTGCACTAATCTCATTTTTAATATGCATTTAAAGCTGCTCTTATAATCAGGATTGGAAAAATTAGGGCGGACAAAAACCTTGGAATTATCTATTTTGCTATGGGTTTTGAGCCAGCCAAGCATCGATCCCTTTATTCCCCATAGAACTCCGCTCCTTATTGCAGCATCGTGGGCGTCGTTTCCGCCCACAATACTGACCCATTCCAGTTTATCGAAGGTGGTGAAATTCAGTAAGGCAATTAATCTGCGGCGTTTAAGCAAAGATCTGATTACCCTAGGCAGAAATATTTTGCTGCTCATACCAGGGTCGCTCCGGCTCATCTTTTCCATAGCAAGGTAGCGTCGTCTTGCCTCGAAAGCAGAAAACAAAATCACTTCCAATAGGTTCAGATGCGGATCAGTACACTCGTAGCTGTGATCCATTTTATAAAACCTGGAAGTGATTTTTAGCACTATGCCTTGCCAGTCGCGGTCATCACGCAGAACAATACTGATTTCTGCTTTTATATGTAAACATAAAAATAATATGGCCAGTAAAAGAACAGCTGCCCCGATTAACCAGGTCACTTAATTTCTCCCGTTTTTCCATATCATTCCCATGATGTTATCGCTTATGCGTGATTATTGTTTTTGTCCCTCCTCAATAGCCTTCTCAATACAGGTTATTACCTTCAACATCTCATCATCTACTTCAATATTGGCTCGGCCCAATCTAAAAGTAGGGCAGTGCAGGTTATAGTTCAGAATGTCTTTCTTCAGTTTTTCCAACTGTTTTCTTTTTTCCAGGTAAAAAACTGATTTCTTTTTACCGAATCTCTGTACCATCACAGCAACATGCTTTTCACTGGCAAATTTAAAACTATAATTTCTGAACTCCTCGACCTCATGCCATATTTTTTCAGTTGCAGCATCAATGTCTTTGCCCAATTGGATCCAGAAGGGTGTAAAGTCATTGTTTTTTAATATCCGGTTAACCATCCTCATTTCCGCTGGTTCAAAAGGATTCTCGGACAGATCTAACGGTTTGCCGGCCCCTTCGAGATTATCAAATTCACCCCGTTCACGTGCCTTACGTATTTGCTCTTCTACCAGTTCTTCGACACTGCTCATATATTTGGCCAGCTTGCGGTTCTGCTGAGCCTTAATTTTAACTTGTTCTTCAATCGACTTTTCCGTCAATCTATATTCTCCTCCTCATTTTCTAACCTCGGTAATTCATCGAGGGTCGATAGGGAAAATACTTTTAGAAATTCATGGGTTGTACCGTACAAAACCGGCTTACCTGGAACCGGTTTCCTGCCCATTTCTTTTATCAGGCCTTTTTCTATCAGACCGGAAATGACTCGATCGGTTTTGACCCCGCGTATCCGCTCTATCTCTGTCTTGCTTACTGGCTGCCGATAAGCAATAACCGCCAGGGTCTCCAATGCTGCAGGTGACAACCGCCGACTGACTGGCTTTATCATCTGGCTTACAATTGAAGCATGTTCTTGCTTGGTGGCCATAATATATCCGCCGTCGAGGTTTAAAATCCGGATACCTCTTCCGGCTTGATTGTAGTCAACTGCCATTTCCCGCATAATCTCCTTGAGATCAGCTTCCCCCAATTGAAGTATTTCCATTAATTCTTGTTCACTTATCCGTTCACCACTGGCAAACAGCAAAGCCTCAATGGAGGCTTTAATTTCAGCCCGCATTAACATTATCAATCGCCACCCGAATAGATAGTTTTATTGAACCAAAATGGCTTTCCTGTAAGGCCTCGACCTTCTGCAGTCTAATTAATTCCAACAGGGCCAGAAAATATATCAGTGCTTCCCGCCGAAAGCTATTTTCACCATATATATCTCCAAATAGAATTGGCAGTCCATCAGCCGGCAGCCGACTCAATATAGCATCCATTTTCTCAGCAATAGCTTCACCCTGTGGTAATTCAAATTCGATTTCGGTATTGTTCCTGGTTATAAGCCCATCCCAGGCGCGCAATAAGGCCTTGATACTAGAAGCAATCTCCGCATCCAAAGACTCGGCTTCTGGCTGCCCATACCGAAAAAATATCCGCTGACTATCTTCATAGCGGTCTCCTAGATATTCACCTAACTGTTTGAATTGTTTGTACTCCAGGATTCTGTTAACCAGTTCTTCGCGTGGATCCTCGCCTTCCTCAAGTTGCTCATCATCCGATGCATAAACCGGGAGAAGCATCCTGGATTTCAGCTTAAGCAGGTAAGAAGCCATGGACAAGAAATCACCTATATTATCCAAATCCGAGTAACCGATTGCATCAATATAGGCTATATATTGATCGGTTATCCGGGCTATAGGTATATCATATATATCAATTTCTTCCCTCTCCAGCAGGTATAACAATAAATCCAAAGGCCCGTAAAATTTTTCAAGGTTTACCAGGTAACTCATTTCTTTCTCCTAATCGTCGCCGTCACCCTAGCAAAGCTGACATTGTGAATATTAGATTAAACTACAGCGCTACTATGCTATTGAGGACCATATATAAGCCAGATACTATGGGACCCAGCAATTTGTTAGCGGAATTAGTGACAATCAATAATAACATAATCAAAGGTCCATAGGACTCCAAGGAATATAATAACCGGGCTCCTGAGTCGGGAAGTAATCCAGCTAGTATTTTTGATCCATCCAGAGGTGGTATGGGCAATAAGTTAAAGGCAGCCAGGATTAAATTTATATAGACCATGGGAATCAACAGGGGTCCCAGAAGAGAACCCCATTCTGTGCCCTGCCATGGGATCAGAGTCTTAATAGCCACCATACTGATTAAAGCCAGTAATATATTCATTGCTGGTCCTGCAAGCGACACCAGCATCATACCTGTTTTTACACTCATATTATTAAAGTTGCGGGGATTTACCTGGACCGGTTTGGCCCACCCGAATTTAAAAAACACTAACATAATAAAACCCAGCCAGTCTATATGGGGCAAAGGATTTAAAGTCAAACGTCCCTGCTGAGCAGGAGTAGAATCACCCAGGCTGTATGCCACCCAACCATGGGCAAATTCATGAAAGGTTAAGCCAATCAGTATAGCCGGCAACCATATTAGCATTTCAGTTAGCCATTGCATTTAAAAATCTCCCCTCCGCAATCCACTGTTTAACCAGGTTTATTTCATCTTGACGAGTTACAGCCATACCATCTATTTTACTTCTGTATAATTCATCCAGTATCACCTTGAAAACCGGCCCCGGACTTAGACCTAATCCCTTGAGAACATTCCCGTCAATCTTGATTGTAACCTTTTCTTTGATATCAAAGTAATTTATGATTCTTTCCCAAACAGCCTCCGATCTAACCAGCAATAGCAGGTAGACAATATTTTCTACACCCAAATCAGCCAGAAGTGGGTTTAACTGACTGGGTTTGAGATCAGGATTATCGCTGATAGTCTCTACCAGCTGAGGAATCCGGGCTGATTCAAGGATGCAATGTTGAGCGTACCTTCCCAAGGGGAATCGCAGCAGTATCTCACTTATTTGTTCAGGGCTTAGTTGAGAAAATATAATCAGAAGGTAAAACAACCAGGGTTTGATTTCGTGTCCATAGTAGCGGTCCACCCACCAGCCAACCACCACCGGCACCCGTTTCAGGATTGTAGTCAGAGATTCCAACTTCACTTCCGGAAGTATGTATTCCCAAATCCCCGCCTCAGTAATTCTCATCAGTGCCGGAATCGGATCCTTTTCATTCAATATTAAGATTAATTCGCGCAATATACGTTTATATGACAATTTGCCCAGCATGCGTCTTTTAATTGCATCACGTGCCATTCGCAAAGTATCTGTCTCAATTGAGAACTTATATCGCTGCTCAAAGCGAATGGCACGCAGAATACGGGTTGGATCTTCTACAAAACTTAAATTGTAAAGTATACGAATCAAACGATTCTGGACATCCTTGCGACCACCAAAATAGTCAATAAGTTCTCCGAACCTATCGGGATTCAAACAAATAGCCAGGGTATTTATGGTAAAATCCCGGCGATACATATCCTCCTTTATTGATGACCTTTCCACAATCGGCAATGCTGCCGGGAATTCATAGTATTCAGTCCGGGCAGTTGCTATATCTATTTTGGTTACCTCATCGAATATTACCGTCGCCGTAGCAAAGCGATCATGGGTACGTACCCTGCCACCCAATCTGACCGATAAACTTTTCGCAAGTTCCCGCCCGTCTCCTTCTACTACCAAATCAACATCAAAGTTAGGAACATCCAACAATAGGTCTCTAACAAATCCACCCACACAATAGACGGTATAATTGAGTTGAAGGGCAACCTGACCAGCTACTTCAAGAATCTTGTATATGTCAGCTGGCAGCTTCTCTTGCATTAGGCTTTTAAAGTTCTCTGTGCCTGGTTCGCTTTGGGAATAGAGTATAGCATAGTCTTCAGGGTAATCATCGCCGTGCAAAATGCGCAGAATGTCGGTACGTGACACGATACCCACCAGATGTCCTCGGTCAATAACAGGTAACCTGCCTATATCAAACTCTACCACCATCTTTTGGATTTCGCTAACCGGTGTTTCAGGCGATACCGTTATTACCTTGGTGGTCATGAACCCCTTCACCGGAGCATGTCCCAAATCGTGTAAAACAGCTTTATCGGCATCTTTTCGGGATATAATACCTACCACTTTATCGCCGTCCACTACCGGCATTCCGGTATGACCGTAGCGGAGCAGGATGCGTCCAGCTTCTTCCATAGTACGGTACATATCAATAGTCTTCACTGGTGTTGACATTATGTCTCTGGCTATTATAGGCGGATTAATTTTAGCAGAAATATCTTTAATAATCATATCCGCTACTTCCCTGCAACTTGTATTACGAATGATCGCCGATCCGGCCCGTTCATGTCCACTCCCACCTAAGGGTTGAAGTACCTCATTGACTTTCAGGTTACTGGTTCCGCTTCTGCCGATCACATTAACCTTACCCTGCATAAGCGCGATAATGAATACGGCATCACATTCCTCCATTTTAAAGACCCTATGGGCGAGTAAGTCAAGACCTTGTATAAAAACATTACCTTCGTATATTGCCAATATTATATCCATATTGTTTATGCGGTGATGCTCGGTGTGCTCTATTAGGCTCTGCAATATTTTGCGTTGTTCACCCGTAATAGGCACCTCCATGAAGCTGGCTACTATTTTCAAGTTGGCCCGACGTTCTAATAAATGAGCAACTGCCCGGGCGTCTCGAGCATCCGTGCCAGGGAACAACAGACTCCCAGTATCTTCATATATGCCCATGGCCAGAATAGTAGCTTCGAATGGCGTCATCTCGATACCGCGTTCAATAATCTTTTCTACTATTATAGTAGTAGTTGCTCCCACTAAATGAACTTCATTAATACTTCCTACAAGATCCCCTTCTTGTTTGGGGTGGTGGTCGTAAATATGAAAATCTATGGCTTGATCCTGGCTTAAAGCCCTCAGCTGCGCCAGTCTTTTGGGATTAGCGGTATCTACGATTATGACTCTTGATATCTCCCTTAGATTAATCTCACGAGGTGTTTTTATGGCCAGGGTATCCTTATAAAGGGCCATGAATTGTTTAAGCTTACCGGGCAATGTCCCGGACAGTACCATAATCGCACCCGGATATAATTTACTGGCCCCCACCATGCTGGCTAATCCGTCAAAATCTAAGGCATTGTGAGAAGTTATTATTTCCAAATTAGTCACCTCAATAATAGTGTTTGCATTATACCATACCAATACCTTAAATAATTACGGTAGAATTAAGGTTTCATGGGCTTGGAAAACAAAAGGGGGGGATCATCAGGAAGGATTTCAGGTCAGCACAAGGATTCTTATGTGTCATTCAGAAGGTCTATCGTGAAAAAACTACGCTCGCCCCAAAACGGGCGAGCGACTTTACCGATTATCTAAAATACCCTTTCACTATCCAGTAAGATTGTTACGGGGCCGTCATTCTCTATACAAACACCCATATCAGCCCCGAATACTCCTGCCTGTACCTGCAGCCCTGTGCTCCCTAAATATTCAAGGCATAAGTTAAAAAGACATTCTGCTTTTGATGGATCCTCAGCATCTGAGAAACTAGGTCTCCTGCCCTTTCGTGCATCACCATACAAAGTAAACTGACTTACCATCAAGATAGCTCCGCCGATATCCAAGAGTGACCGGTTCATTTTGCCCTCTTCATCCTCAAAGATTCGCAGGTTTATTATTTTATCCATTAAATATCGGCCGTCACTTTGCTGATCTCCTTTTTTGATGCCCAACAACACCATTAATCCCGCTTCTATATGTGATATTTCCTGGTCGTCTACCGTAACACGGCTCTGTTTACACCTTTGTACGACGGCTCTCAAAAATTACACCCCTCTGCCCTAGTCCGGATCACTCGGACCATTATCCATGGATTTGAGGTCAGCGGTACCAGATTGCTTTCCCTTAAGTAATTTGATCTCTTGTTCATACCTTTGATTTTCCTTGATTAGTTTACGCATTTTCTGCCCGGTTTTAAATGCTCGGTAAGTGTTCAGCAAAAAGGCAATTAAGGCTCCGACGCAGACCGAAACAATAACTACTATGGCTAAAGATATGTCTGTGGTTTTCCAAGCAAGAAATTGGACTGAAACCAGGGTATCATTTTGAAAAATAAATACTAACATGGTGATAATAAAAACCAGGGCAGCTAATAAATATGCGTTCATTAAAGCTCCACTCCTTCCTATCCGACAATTATTGAACATATGCGCTGATTAATTCAATTCTACTCAATTTTAGAATACTCCTGCATGCAAAAGACATTGTGTCTAAAAAGCTATTAAACAAGAAAGGGCTTCCCGCCTGAGAAGCCCTTTCTGCAATTTAATTATTTTTAATGTAGTTATGCCCTCTGTTTAATTTCATAATACATCGGACCAGCAACACAAATAGATGAATACATTCCGAATAGGAAACCAATCAGCAAGGTG